>MNHO01000024.1 GCA_001919285.1 archaeon 13_1_40CM_2_52_13 | reverse complement strand
ACAGCTACACTGGGCTTCCCTAGGCATCAAAGCCAATGGTTCCGAACCACGGCAGGGACTATTGGAGGGTGCAGAGTCTGAGTGGACATAAGGATTTGACAGCGACCGCCGTCTATGTTGAGGAGCTCTCTCTCGAAGAGAAGAAACAGCTCCTCGACGGACTCTAGCTACTAGCCACAGCTGACTCTCACGGGTTCGATTGGGAACATGGATAGCTAAATGCGCGGCCCGAATTAGGATAAGCGAATGTCGGCGTATTCATCTTGGCGATCTGATCGCCGTTCAACTACGATTTTACTTACGTAATATCGTTGCCAGTGTCACAATGAAAAACCGATAGTTAGACAGCGAACAGACGCACCATAAGGATTAAAGCCAGAACCAAGTTCTCGCGAATCCAAGTGAATCTTCGATGCCTAGCAGGGCTGCTCGTGGACCGCCGAAACAGAAGACAACCATTCTGTTCAAGGCTGGGAATCTCCCCAGTAACCCGGATGAGCTCTTTCGTCGCGTCTTCTGGAAGAGCGACTTTCTGGCTGGGGAGGCACACAACTTCTGGCGGGAGGTCAAGAGGGCGGAACCGGGAGGTTTGCCGATCCAGGCCTGGAAAGACTGGATAAGCAAGCGTGGAATGAGCGTAGGCCAGTTCTACAACATGATCCATGGACTTGTAGGAGCTGGTTTCATCGAGAAGAAAGAGTCAAGATGGCATCTAAGCAGCGGCTTCCTCCGTGAACTCGAACAGATGCTCACCGTATACTCGACCGAAAGCGGCCTGAGATACCAATTAGCCTGAATCATCAATAGACCAGGTGAAACGAATTTACTGAGCCCTCGCACGGATTCTGACCTTCAATCTCCCTTCAGGACTAACCTCGCCCCGTCGTATTCTGGTGTCAGAGAGCACCCTACCATCATCAGCCCTAGCCATACGGACCACATAGAGCCGAAGAGGCTTTAGGCCCCGGCTTCGACGTAACTGGTTCACCCTTAACCCGTTCAGTCGAGTCTCTTCGCTGACCACGATAGCCTCGAGTCGTCTTCTTCTAGTCGCGGGTCCGAAAGAATCTCTCAGCTCAGTGATTCTCGCTCGCTTAAGCCAGCCACGCGTTTTCAACAACCGCCGGAGATTTCGTCGCCTTACAGCGAACCTCCTAACTGGATGATTCTTTCTAAGTCTGGAAACCAGGCGATCTCCCGTTATGCCCACGAAGACCAATTCCCCAAGCTCGAACGCCTTAGCTAGCAATTTCTCGTGACCAATGTGCAGAATGTCGAATGTGCCTCCTACTGCGACTGCCCGATACCGAAACTTCACTTGTGACAGATCGAAACCCATCCAAGCATCACCGTCTAAGAAATTTCGGAATAAAACATAGTTGCCTATGGCTAATCTCTCCAATTTTCTGAATTCCCCCAAGATCACGTCAAACTAACAGTTCGCGTTGACTGTCGCATGGAGAGCTTCCAACTTCGTCCTCGTTCGGACCTCAGATAGTACTCCAACGCACATATGCGACCTAGGAGAATGGAGCATGTGAAGGGCGATGAGCTCATCCAGCCGGCCTCCTCGCTCAAGATACCGTTTTGGCTTCAAAGGCAAGCGACCCGGCCGAGGCCACAGGGCCGCAACGACTGACGAAATACTTGACAGCTTAACCCGACGTGCAAAGCTAATGGAAGAGGAAGGAAAGACAAGAACCCTTGGATTGCAAACGATACTCGAAGTTGAGTCCGATGAAGAGCGCCTCCAACCCTCGAATCCTAAGGCAGCCCGAACGTTCAAACCCCTGAAAACGGGAAACCTTGGAAAATACGCTTTCGGTGTAATGCTCATCGGAGGACTGACCTTTCTTTGGATCTACTCCAGACTATCGGAGTCCCTCAATCTGCAGAGTCTAACAACGCTACAGCAGACATTATCGAGGGTTGGATTCGCCGACTGGCAGAAAATCGCACTGATCGCCTTTTTTGCACTCAGCATGGCACTCTTTGCTCGTCACTCAGGAGGAAGGGTACGCCGACGCTTATTCTCAGGTGCTTGAGTTTCGTGCGTGCAAAATCCACCAACTGAGAAAAGACGAGGATGAACCCCCCTATGGGGGGTAGCCCGGGGGAGATTCGAACTCCCGTCAGCAGGTGACTCCTACCCTATCTCGGAAGGGATCCAGAGCCCACTAGGGACGCTTGCATGTCTGGCCCTTAACGTCCATGCTATGCTAGACCACTACACCACCGGGCTACGAGGGCTCGGCGCTAGCCGGATATTCATAAGGGGTTTCCGCCCGAGAACCAGAGGTTCCCTATATACTTGTCGAAAGGCTTATATTAAATACGCCATCCCACGCTTTCACTTTCCTAACGTGAGCCTTGGGTGCGACACAGTACACCAGGTTCGACGCTCTAACCGAGGCTCGGGAAAGCTGGAGAGCGAACCTCACGACCACGCCATCAATTCCTGGGAGAAACCCTTCGAGAATTCACGTTTGCCCGGAATGTGGTAGTGTAAATCTCATTGAAGATTTCGATCAAGGGGAGACTATCTGTCAAGACTGTGGGCTCGTGCTGTCTCAGAATCTGATGAGTCGCGGGCCAGAGTGGCGTGCCTTCACAAAGGAGGAGAAGGACGAGAGAGGACGCGTAGGTATACCCACCTCCTTCTCTATTCACGACAAAGGTCTCTCCACGGTCATAGACCGGGTCAATAGGGACGCGTTCGGCCGACAGCTTCCGATGGAGACAAGGATGGAGATGCTGCGGCTTCGCAAGTGGCAAATCCGTACTCGAGTACACTCATCGTCTGACAGAAATCTGGCGCAAGCCATGGCGGAACTGGATCGCCTCACAGACAAGCTTCACGTGCCCGCCAATGTGAAGGAGAGTTCAGCCGTGGTGTACCGGAAAGCCTTGGATAACGGACTAGTTCGCGGCAGATCAATCGCCGCCATTGCTGCGGCGTCTCTCTACGCTGCCTGCAGATCGTCTGAAACCCCTCGGACCCTAAAGGAGGTAGCTGCCGCAAGTAGAATCAAGAAGAAGGATGTAGCTAGATGCTACAGGCTGCTTCTGCGAGAACTCGAGATGGCGATGCCTGTGGAAGATCCAATTAGATGCATTTCGAAGATCGCGAGTAGGGCTGAAATTTCAATACAGACTCAACAATCAGCGATCAGAGTCTTGAAAGATGCGAGGAAGAAGGGGGTGGTCGCGGGTAAAGACCCGATGGGTCTGGCCGCGGCCGCGCTGTACGTCGCTTGCGTTCTAGAGAATGAGAAGAAGACTCAGAAGGAAATCGCTGAAATAGCAAATGTAACTGAGGTCACAGTGCGAAATAGGTACAAGGGCCTAAAGGATTCCCTTGGACTTCAAGCCTAAGGAAATGACACTCAGCGAAGATATTGCCGCATGTTCTGAACGTTGTTGAAGACGGTGCTCCACTGCGGGTGCGCGCTAGCCCCTCCGCTGCTGAAACCGTTGAGAGCTATGGAGAATTTGACGCGAGGATCACGTGAGTAGTAGTAAATGATGTCCAGCTTCCTCTTTGGAGTTGCATTTGAAAGACTCCTTTTCAACGCGTTGAACAGGTACTTGTTGAAGAACTCCAGCTCAATCGAAACGGAGATGCGTTCGCTCATTCTCCCACTTTAAAGCAGTCCCCGTTATGCTAGTCTTGAATATTTATCACTATACCTTGGAACCGAACCCCTCCTAGTTTTCAGCAAACTCTGGAAGCCTGCGGCAATCTCCGGGACTCCGTGGATTCCATAGACACCACTCTATGATACCCAACCTTAGACCATTACTCGTGCTTTGCGCAACTCGAGGCTAGTAACAAGCGCGATTTTAGCCCTCACGATACAATCATTCATCAGATCTCAGAATGCAAGAAAAGCAAACTATTCTTCTCATGCTCCTCGGAACCTGGTTATTCTGGTTCGCGCTCTTCCTTTCGATAGGAATCTGATCCCCTGCATTTGAAGGCACTCTTAAATATGCAAGAATGTCCTACTTTGCTCGTGGACGACCACAAAGGAGTCTCAGGCCTCTAGAATGGCCGATGTTTGTTCGACCTGCGGCCTGCCTAAAGACCTGTGCGTTTGCGGCACCATTAGCATGGAGCAGCAGACGGTAAAGGTCAGAATGGAAATGCGCAAATGGGGCAAACCAGCCACCATTGTCGAAGGCATTGACGGTAAAAGCGTCAACCTCCCAGATCTTGCCACGAAATTGAAGACATATTGCGCCTGCGGCGGTACTTCCAAGAACAATTCTATTATCCTCCAGGGAGATCATCGGGACAAGGTCAAGAAGGTTCTAGTAGGCTACGGCTTCCCGGAAGCTAGCATAGAGCTCCATTAGGGGGAGAGAGAGCTGTCAGCTCTACTCGACGTGCTTCGCTCCATCCGCAGGAGTGGACAGGGCCCACTCTCATGCCCTCAATGCGGAGCGGCGGTGAAACGTTCGCGGGCACCTCTGGAGGGATGGATTCTTCCAATCCGATATCTGTGTGACGAGTGTGGCTATGCTGGGTTCCTCGTGTTGGAAAAGGAACGGTGAGATGAGTAAGACCCCTGCAGCATCTCGAACTTTTAGGCCGTCTTGCGATTCCAGAGCCTCAGAGCCTGCTCCAATCCTTCGTCAAGGGAGTGACGTGGGTGCCAGCCAACTTCTCTGCTAATTCTTGTGTTGTCTAAAACTAGATACGGTGGATCTTGACTCTGAGGCCGTTGCGGATAGCCAGGCGGATACGATCCGAAGACGAGCTTTCCCTTGAACCCTGTCAATCCAGACAGCTTCTTGGCTAGTTCTGCATTTGTGACCGGATTGCCCGGGGACACGTTGTAGACCCCGCCGATTGCTCTCTCGGATTTGGCCACGTCCATGTAAGCGTCGACATGATCCTCAGCGAACATGTAATCACGAATCGAGTCAGGCGCACCGATATAGCACGTCTCTCCCCTCAACATCTTTGAGATCAAATACTCGGTGTAGAAGCCGCTCTCCCAGACCCTGCCATAGCTGTTGATCGGTCTCATCACAGATCCTCGAAGGTGATAGATCCTATTCGCCATCTGGATATACTGATCAGCGGCCGCCTTCGACACGGCGTAAGGAGATGCTGGGTTGAGGAGCGCACTCTCAGGAATGGCTCGATCGCTGGGTTGCCAGCCGTATACTTCTGCAGTGGAAGCTGCGATCAGCCTTGTATTCGGCGACTGCTTAACTATCGAATGGACAAGGTTCACTGTTCCATCAAAATTGATCCCTATGTATGGATAAGGATCGTCGAATGATAAACGAACAGGAGTCAGCGCTCCGAGGTGGAAAACGATATTGGGATCGGATGTCTCGACCGCAGAGAGAACAGAATGAAATCTCACAAGGTCACCTTCGATTAGGTGAATCTTGGGAACGATTTGTTCTATTCTCTTCAGTTCTCTTTCCGACGAATGTCTGACTAGCCCGTAGACCTCGTCTCCCTGCTCCACTAATCTCGTGGCGAGTCTTGAACCGATGAATCCGGTGATGCCTGTGACGAGAACATTCAATCTGCTTGATTCCCTAACTGCTTCTCCGCATCTTCCAGCTCCCTTAAGGAATTAATCGTAATGAACGATCCTCCGTGCCTAAACGCCCCCACTTTACCCAGCCCCGATAGTTTAGGAAAGGTTGTTCTTTCAACATCACCGATTCGAGGAAGGTGTTCAAGGATCTCGCGCTCAAACACGTAGATTCCAGTGGAAATATTCACGTCCTTCAACAGTGGTTTCTCTATGAAGTCCCGACAGTAGTCACGCCGGTCCACCTTGATCAGTCCGAAGGGAAGCCGCGGGTGAACAACAGCAATAGTCGACAGCGTACCGCTCTTCCGATGTTTCGTGAGCATAGTCTTGAGCTTGAGGTCAGTGATCTGGTCGCCGTTCAGAGCGAAGAATGTCTGATCATCAACGTAACGGCTTATGGCTAGCCTGAAGCCCTCCCCGGTTCCTCCCCGCACCGTGTGGATGCTATATTGGATCTTCACACCGAACTGCGCTCCGTCTCCAAAGAACTCGATTATCTGCTCCTTCAGATAAGCGACACCCATCACAATGTTCGATATCCCATTTGCTTTGAGCCATTCCACTACCCATTGCAACAGCGGTTTTCCACCTACCTTGACGAGTCCTTTGGGCAAGTCTGCCGTTATGGGTCTCAGCCGAATGCCCTCGCCGCCCGATAGAACGACCGCTGTTCTAGGCCAACCGGTATGCCTTGGCAATACTGTTATCGCAGAGCGTTGCGTTACCGATTGAGTTTAAGAGTTCCATGCTGAAGAGCCGAATGGGATCCTAGCGCGCATAAGAGTTAGTCGCGAGAGAATAAGAATTCTTGTTTTCCGCCGCTATTTTTCAGGTTTCGGAAATGACTGTTTCGACCTTCTGGATGTTGGTGAGTGTAAGTGTTGAATCTTGTATCGATTCCGCTACTAGTTCCGAGCCTATCGACTGACAATGAGCTACGATATTGATCCCGAAGCACGGCCATGGGATCAGGGATGCCAATAATTGCGCGTTGAATGAGTGCTTTTGGACCCTCTCAGTAACAAAGAAATAATTAGATGGTCCAGTGTCGCTCGAGGGGAAGTCGATGAGCGAAGACCCTCCACCTGTGAAATACGTTGTTGAAATCGTTGTGCCAGAGAAGCCGCCAGTCACTCCAAAGCAGTTTGTTCAGGATTTGAAGGGTGTGGCCGGAGGGAAACAGATCGCTAGAATGAAAAAGGAAGCGGTCGCTTGCCCTGTCTTGAACAAGACCGTATCCTTCGTCCAGTGTTTTGCGTGTCCAAACTTCATTCGCAGAATGAAGGGAAGAGTGGACTGCAGAGGTCTGCCCCTCCCATCCGCTTAGAATAGGTGACGGAGCGCCCCTTTCGGATCATTTCTAACTTAAGAGTTCTTGATCCCGCTATCATCTTGAGTCTTGGCTTGCGCATCTTATCTGCCAAACCAGGATTGGCTCGGATGGGGGCTGATTCAAAAGTTACCTTGAGACCGTTCTAAAGAGAGCACCAGGTTTGTCAGTAGATAGTTGAAAGGTGCGCTCACTCCGACTAGACTTCCTAGCCGGGCAATTGCACCGTTCAGTTGTCTAATCTCAGTCCTTCGACCAGCTTCAATATCTTGGAGCATCGAAGATTTGTTCCTCGATGTCATAGTCAGGACTCTTTCGAACAGCGGTTTCGGGGCGGGCTTGAGAACAATCCCGTTTGCGTAGGCTACGGCACTACCCTCATCGATTACCTTGGATGCAACCTCGCGGAGTTCAGCTGTCTTGAGTATATCCCCATTCCTCACATGAGCGATGGCCGAAATAGGGTTGATTGCTGAATTCACAACGGCCTTAGCCCAGAGCACTCCTCTGATATTGTTGCTGATGACTGTAGAGAAGCCAGCTCCGCGAAACGCCCTCTCGATTGCAAGGCATCGTTCAGAGCGCTTACTGTTCATTTCTCCGACCCAAGTCATCCCGCTTCCGGTATGAATCACGCTACCTGGTCCAGTTGTCAAAGCGGCTTCGGTGGTGGTACCGGCAACGATCGAATCTGAGCCTAAGCGGCGCGCTAACTTCTCAACGTTCCCAAGTCCGTTCTGAAGACTCAACACAGGCACATTGCTTATGACTGACTCCTCTAGAAGTGATGCGACTCCTTCCGTGTCGTACGCTTTCACCGTTATCAATATGAGTTCTGGCTTATCATATTTTGACAGCCTCGTCCGTGTTTTGATGCGCGCGCGGACAACCTTTCGAGAAGGTTCCCGAATTCTAACGCCCTTCTTCTCAATGGAAGCTACGACACTTCTTCTATGATGAATTAGGAGAACGCTCTGTCCGGCCCTGTGTAGCCGTCCTCCAAAAAGACACCCGATTGCTCCAGCGCCGACTACGGCGATCCGCAAGAGTTCAGATCTTCCGCTTAGAATCTAGCTTTGCCCGTCGGTCTTCTTCCATCCTGAATACATGTTGTTCCTCGGGGAATACTCCGTTTCGAACGTCAGCCGCAAAATTCTGAAGGGCTTGCCTGATCATCGCGGCAACATCCGTGTAACGCTTAGCAAACTTTGGCGCGAAGTTCGGATACAATCCGATGATGTCGTGAAGCACGAGCACCTGCCCGTCACAAAACCGCCCAGACCCTATCCCGATCGTTGGAACGGACACAGTCTCGGTTATGACTCTAGCGACCTCTTCGGTTATCATTTCCAGAACAATTCCAAATACCCCGGCTTCCTCGAGCGATTTGGCATCCGCGACGAGCTTGTCTCTGGAATCGGCGTTTCTGCCCTGAATCCTATACCCTCCATGCAACGTTGCTGTCTGCGGAGTGACGCCGATATGTCCCAGGACGGGAATTCCTATGCGCGAGATGGATTGCACAGTCTTTGAAGCTTCGCTACCTCCTTCGATCTTGACCGCCTCTACACCGCCTTCCTTTACGAATCTGCCTGCCGTACGAACGGCTTCTTCTGGCGAGACTTGAAAGCTCATGAATGGCATATCGCCAATTAAGAGAGGATGAGTCGCGCCCCTCCTAACGGCTCGGCAAACTGGTAAAAGCTCCTCTACAGTTACTGGAATCGTGTTCTCATAGCCCAAGATGACCATTCCGTAGGAATCGCCCACGAGAATTGAATCTACCCCCACCGCATCTGCAATCGCTGCGGTAGGGTAGTCATACGATGTCACCATGACAATTTTACGATTCTCGGCCTTCATCCCCATGAACGAGGCCACGGACATCTTTCTCCTGTCTGGGTCGTCGGTGGGTTTCAGTTCTCCATCCACCCTTGGAGATATTGAACGATTTGTTCAACCGCGTTCGCTAGATTTCTCTCGTTATTGAAGCGCGAAATGTATTTCTCAAGTTGACTTTTAGGGAGTTCCTTCATTTTCCTCGAGGATCTTATCAGGGCGGGAATCGCTCTGACAACATTGTCAACAATTGTTACTGAAGCGACTTGAGATGTTCGTGACAGAGGGTTTAGGTCAATAGCGATGACACTTTTTCCATCATGCTCAAGCGCCTGAGCCCTATCTCCGTCTTCTAGCGGAATCAAAACTACATCCGCCTTTCCAATTCCGTTGGGATCCACATTCGCCCTAGAACTAGAAATGCCCCGGATGGTCCTGCTCGCTGCAGAGCCCACCCCCAGAACCTCTTTTGCCCCGAAGCTTTTCAGAAGGCGAGCGATCAGTTTCTCTCGCTCAAGCGTCCGATGGAACAGGTTCACCTCGATAGAGGCAGAGACGATAGATGCCAAGCTGACTATTTCCTTTCCGGTAAGTGCTGCTGCATTTCCGTTGACCGATATCACTGGCCATTCTGCTTTTAGAAGAAGCGCTGCCGCGGCCAAGGTTGCAACAGAAGCAGCCGGCATCGTCCTCTCACCTATCACATAGTCAAAGGCCTCCCCCCTTCCATGCGCGATTAGCCCTTGAGGGGCCACCAACCCGCTTGCTGCGGCTTTGACCAGACTGTCACGTATCTTGAGGGATAAGAAACGAGGATGCCGTGGGGAGAAACTCAGATCAGATGCGCTCCTGACCGAGCTATTGTCGATATTACGGGGGTTAATGCTTGACTGCGGAAGATTGCCTCGATGCGCGCTACATCTCCGTCTGGGACCAGGCAGAACAACGACTCTCCCAGCATCATCATGCTGCAGGTGAAACCAGACAAATCCAGTGCGCTCATGGCTCGTCTCAGTCGAGACGACATTAGTCCGACGCAATTCGAGAATTTTCGAGATATAGTCATGAAATTGGAGTATGAAGCGTCTTGAAGAAATTTCTGAATGAGGACCCGTCCACAAGTATTGATGGTTTCCCTAAGGGGATGGTCTGCAAGGACTCGTTGGGTCGAAACAGGGCCAAAGCTGGCCGATACGATGATTGAGGAGGATGGAAGACTTAGCTTCATTACGTGTCCAATCTCCGGAGCCCCCGGCGCGGTTCTAACTGTGAGCCCTCCGGAGAAGACGGATGCGACCGTCCCCAGGCCTGTCTTGCACTCAACTTCGCACATGTGAGCGATCTGGGCGGCTTCGGGCATCGAGAGGGACAATCCCATCGCCTCGTTCAAGGCGAGGGATAAGCTGAGTGCCCCAGCGCCGCTCGTACCATATCCTAGGCCTGAGGGGACCCCGCTCACGTGAGAGATCTCGGTTTGCCATGACCCGCCATCAAGCTCGAGGTATCTTCTAGCAACTTCACTCGAAACCGCTTTGCTACTCAATTTATCACCATTGAATTCAGCTACAATGCGTGTGTGTCGCGTCCTTCGAAGACTGACATTTGTTGTCACTCCGATATCAAGCGCGACTCCTACTCCGGTCGAGCCTACTCTGAGAGGATCCCCGATAGAGTCATGAATGCGAAAGAACCCAGTAATGTTGCAAGGTGAGAATGCTGAGGCTTGGTTTGTCGTCAGTCTAGACCCGATCTAGACCAGGTGAAGGACCAATTGCACTATTCCAAACTATTCTCCGTGCGACTTCTAAGAATGAGGAGACCTTCAGATGGGTTTGATGAAAAAATCTTCGGCAAAAAATCAGCGAGTCGTACTCAAAATCCGTTGCGTTCCCGAAGACTCTAACACGTCCATGGGTCAAATATACAGTTTCATAGGCATTTTTTTTAACAGGGTTTCTTCCTGATTTATGTAGATAAAGTAGAAATGTCTTGAACGCATATCTGGCTCGTCCAGACTCGTCTTGTCACCACTATTGACTAAAAGAAATCAATGCCTCTCGTCCAGAATAGTCAACTCCATTCGATTTCACCCGTTGATGCTGAGACCAGTGTCCCAGAGGAGATGCGAAGATATTAACTGAGAAGGGAGAGCAAGTAAGGACGGAAAACCCCTCCCCGTTGAAACTTAGCGTGGATAGCATGTTTGAAGAGGAGCCTAAGGCCCGATGTCCAGAATGCAATCAATCCCTGACATTCGTCCGAACGAAATCCCATGAGAAAAGGTGGTACTGCTACGGATGCGAAAAATACGTTGACCACACCCCCCAAGCGCCGTTCATAAAGGACGCTCACGCCCGACTAGAGTCCCTGAGCGGCCTCCAAGTCGTCGATTCGCATGGAATACTGGTAGGGAGGGTCCGGAAGGCCATTCCAACTGACTCCGGCGATATCAAATCTCTGCTGCTTTCAGTGGACAAGGAGCAGTTCAAGACTCTGCTCGATGATAGAGACTTGTCTAGAGAGTTTGAAGTCTCACATGACGAGATCGCGACTGTCGGAGATGTTGTGATTCTTTCCGACGTGTTCTCTCCGAGCGCCCTTGCCCCCGCGAGGCCAAGCGATACGATACAAGGGGCCCGGTTGTGCGGAAAGTGCGGGGCCCAACTTCTGCAAGGAGCCAAACATTGCATCAAATGCGGTTCACTCCTAGAGTCAACGGATTGTCCGACCTGTCGAACAATGAATCCTATTGAGGCAAAGTTCTGCAAGAACTGCGGTAACAAGATCTCTTAGAATCAACTCAACTCATGGGGCAACCGGTGGCGGCCTAATCCGAACGCGTTGGGTAACTCGGATTTGGACTGGCAAGGATTCTCTTACTCCGAGAGGAACCGCCCAGGTAGAAACTGAAGCAATAAGAGAGCAAGTGAGACTGAGAGGATCAGGACCCCCTCCCAGTTCAGAAGAGACTGTCCAATTGGAAAATTCGACCTGATCCAAGATTGCATGGTCAAGTTCGATTCGAACTCTTGCACGAAACCCGAGTAGAGTGCGACTAGCACAACGCTCTGGATAAGGGCTACCACGCCAATTCTTGAACCTGGGCCGAACATTCGTTGTGTCGTGTCGTGATCTTTAGCAAATCCTAACGAGTCAACATCAGTAGAAGGGGAGGCGAATGTGTTCCGTAGCTTGGTTTCGCGATGTAGAACTGCGAAGGTGATCGTGCCACCTCCACATATCAACAGAAGTGCTCCAAGTGATCCAAGGGTGAGAGCTGAATAGATGGTGTCTCCCCACGGTCCAAGGGCTTGCGGAGCATCCACTCGTAATAATGCGAAGACGGAAAGAAACAGGCCAGTTATGATACCTCCAGCGCCAGTGAGAATTTCGATCTTCATTCCCTTCTTGTGAGAGGTAAAGATTGCCTCCAAACCCTTACGTTCGCGTTTTCTTCCATTGGCCCGTTTCAACAATCCAGTCCCTTCGAGTTGCAAGTAGATCTGGGGGTCCCGTCAAGGAGACGCCCAATAAAGGCTATAACATTACTTTGGGCCGCGCACTTTCCGCTGACAATCGGAGTCGACGTGTTTGAAGGGTCTCATTCTTGCTGGAGGATATGCGACGAGACTTAGACCACTGAGCTGTTCTAAGCCGAAGCTACTCTTTCCGCTTGTCGGCGTACCGCTTGTGGATCGCATGGCCGCATGGTTTGGTCGGGGAGGCGTTACCGAGGTGATACTTGCAGTTAATCATCTGTCGGACAAGTTGAGAGTTGACGTCAGCCGGAGGAGGCTTGACACCAAGACCGTATTGTCGGTCGAGGAGACCCCTCTCGGAACAGGTGGACCCATAAACCTTGCACGGCCTTTGCTGGACAAAGATGAGCCGTTGATCGTTGCAAACGGGGATGTAATCAGTGACATTGATCTTCGAGGACTCATAACGGTGCATGCTCGATCCGGGGCAGAAGCAACAATTGCTCTGGTTTCCGCGGAGGATCCGCGGCCGTTTGGGTTGGCGACTCTTGATGCGAATGACCGCATTATCGGATTTGAAGAGAAATCCGAGACTAATCGTGGTCCTGGCTGGATAAATGCGGGAGTCTACGCGTTAACCCCTAAAGTGATTGCAATGATCCCTCACGGACGTCCAGTAAGCCTAGAGCGGGAAATCTTTCCGATACTCGCAAGCCAAGGGAAAATGAGAAGCTGGAAACATACTGGGTTCTGGTATGATATCGGGAAGATTCCAGATTACATAATCGCTAACAGGCAATTATTACAGCGGGTCGAATTCCGAGGGACGACGAGTGTGGAACCTAGTATGCCGATGGCGATGATTAGACAACCATCGTACATAGGAGAGAACTGCACAATCGAAGATAGTGCTAAGATCGGACCGTACACGATCCTGTCTGAGCGAGTGAGTGTGAAGAGGGGCGCAGAAGTCAGCGAGACGATAGCGTTTGAACAAACGACACTCGGCGAAAACTGCACGATAGAAGATTCAGTTATCGGAGAGGGGGTCACGGTTGGGAAGGAAGCGATGATCGGCAAAGGATCTATTATCGCCGGCCAAGTAGTTATTCCCGACCGAGCAATCATCAGAACGGGTTCCGTGATTCTGAACTAGAATGATAAGGAATCTCGAGCGAAGAGAAGATCAGAATTGACGGCACCCCGGCTGTTCGGGACGAATGGAATAAGAGGGGTTGTCGGGGAGAACATTACATCGACATTTGCTTATGGAATCGGGTCCGGTGTCGCTTCCCTTTTCAAGAGCAAGAAAATACTCGTGGGCCGGGACGGACGGACTTCCAGCCAGATGCTCGCGGAAGGGGCAGTTGCAGGCATACTCGCGCAAGGGTACGATGTGGAGGACTGCGGAGTAATAACAACCCCAGGGCTGCAATTCCTCGCAAAGATTGGCTCCGCTCCCGGGCTTGTCATTACTGCAAGCCACAATCCGCCCGAATACAACGGCTTCAAGGTCGTGGACTCTGACGGGATCGAGATTCCCCGCGAGAAGGAGGAGAGGATCGAAAAGCTAGTCACGAGAGATTCTTGGAGTGTGGGCAGGATCCCGGGGCAACGCGAGAACCGGGTTCTGCCTCTCGAACCGTACTTATCAAGTGTCAAAGGATACGCTAGGAATGAGAAACTTGCCAATCAGCTGAGAGTCGCTGTAGATACGGGCAACGGGGTATCATCGTTGACTACTCCTGTCTTGCTTCGACGCATCGGTTGTCAGGTGGTCACGCTGAACGATAACATCGACGGGAGATTCCCAGGTCGAACCTCTGAACCTAGACCGGAAAATCTCGGCCCTCTGTCTGCACTCGTCCGAGAAGAGAAGGCAGCGTTTGGGGTGGCGCACGACGGAGACGGAGACAGGGCAGTCTTCGTGGATGAGAGAGGCGTTGTCCATTCAGGCGATAAGAGCTTGACTCTGATCGAGGATGAGATTCTGAGGAAGAATCCGAGAGCCAAGGTGGTTACTCCTGTTAATTCGTCGATGTCGGTAAGGGAAGTGGCTCGAGGGAGAAAGGGAAGAGTGATTCTGACCGAGGTGGGAAGCATACATGTGGCAAGGACTATGGTCAGAGAGAAGGCGATTCTCGGCGGGGAGGAGAACGGTGGAATATTCTATGCTCCGCACCAGCCCGTCAGAGACGGGACAATGGCTATGGTGTTGATCCTTAATTCAATAATTGAGAACAGAATGGCTCTGTCTAAGCTTATGGCTCGTCTACCAACCTTCTTCATGAATAAGGAGAAGCACACGTGTCCGGACGAGAAGAAGCGGGATGTGATGAAGAGAATCCGTCAGAGGCTCGGAGATCGGGTGACTAGCACGATCGACGGGGTCCGTGTCGACATCAAAAACCGAGGCTGGTTCCTCGTAAGACCGAGCGGAACAGAGCCACTCATCCGAATCTACGTGGAAGGGAGGACGGAGAATGATCTCAAACAGCTACTAGACGAGTTCAAACCGCTCTTCGACCAGACAATCGGAAGCTAAACCATGGCGGTTTTTGCGCATCGGGGTGATGTTACGAACACCTGCCTACCACTCGAGGGGACCGCTTCTGCGTCGCGAGAAAAAAATTCCTGCCCCCCTTTTTTCTAGAAGGCTCTCGCCAGCTGAAACCGTTCTGGGCGAGTCTTTCGATTCAGGGCTTAGAACGGGCCAATCAAGCATTTTCCCATGAGGGTTTTATCCATGTGATCAGGCGCGAATGTCTCGTAGATCAAAAATGGGTTTCCCAGATTTACTATCCGGGCTTGTTCTGCGATTATCGGGTTAGAAGCGCGATAGTCTGCCTGATTCCTATCTTCGAAGAACATGGGCGGAGAAAGAGCCAGCTTTCGTTATTTCCCTCCTAGATCCGGATTTTGTGTCGCGAGGATCATGTGCGCTTGAGCTCTCTCGGGAAGTAGCGGGTTTTGGTAACCCTTGATGGTAACAGGACGCGGGTGGGGGTTGTATTCTCCGGTGGGTGAGTGCCTGTGGCGCGGGCTTCTGGGAAATGTTCAACCGGTGCTAGTTCTCAGTCTTCCTCCAAGTCTTCCTGACGACTCCAGAGATAATCCTGATCGGATCCTCCATTTGATGAAGAAGACTCGTGCCTCGTCTCTGTTGTTCCTCTCGCTCTTCTTCTGAACTCAGGATCCTGCCAACCTCTTGCGCGATTCTTCTGGGCGAACGAATCGTTTGGACCAAGCCTCTCTTCTCCAAGTACTTGATGTAGAGTGGTTTCGGTCCGGGAAAGCAGGATATCGCAGGACGGCCCAGTAAAGCCGCTTCGACAGTCATGGTTCCTCCAGACCCTATGAAAATGGTCGAATAGTAGAGAAGGCTCGTAGTGTCGACGATATGATCGATGACCCGGACCCTATTCCCGAACATTTGCCGAAGGACTGGTGCTTGTCGACCGTACCTTGTCGAAATGACGATCTGCGCATCTAGTTTCCGTCTTAGGATTTCTTCCGTAACGGGTCCGATCACTGGCGCCTTGTCGCTTGCCTTTCCTTCCAAGTATGAGGCGAAAGATTCTTCAGTTCGCAAAAGGATGATTGGTCTGCCACTCTTTAGCGACAACTGTTTGAGCACTGCCGGATTCGGTCTGTGTCGTTTCAACCAAGCAGCAGCGTCCAATGCTCTGTATGCCACAATACCATCAGGCCGCGCTCCGAAAGAAAGCCAGACTCGCCTAGGAATTATCCAGGGCGAGCACACGTATCGGGAGAGAGGGATGCTTAGTCGAGCGACTAGCCAAGAATGTGGAGAGTCGTTTACCGCAACATGCGGAACAGCGAGTCCAAACGCAACCCTTGCAGCCTCCGGAGACGAGAATGAGACAGCCGTGTCTGGGCGCCAATTCTCAATCAATTGCGCCAGCCTCAACACACGGCGCGCGCTCGCGAGCAATTTGCCGTAACGGGAGGCGCCCCCATGTTCTCCGACAGTGCGGAAAGGTAGTCGTTTCAGTTCCAGTGCTTCTTGCGCCTCTCGATAGGTCCGAGTTGTCAGTAGCAACTCATGCCCCTGTCGGGCAAGGTCTCGATATAGCGGCTCGAAGAAGAGAGCGTGTTTCGGGGTTAGGACGTCAATCCAAACCTTCATGCTAACGGACCTTAGATCAAATTCTCTAAAAACAAGCCTGGGTAGATAAGAGATCGAAAACATTCCCAGATCAGAAAGAATCAATGAAGCCGAGATTCCAATATTCATGGTAAGCACTGACAGATCTTGCGCCTAGCGCAGGCAACCATGTCGCTGCCAACCAAGAAATCTTTCAACAAATCAGATGCAATCGGTTAAGCAGATGACGAACGGCCCCGAAGTTCCCCAACCGAGTTGCTAAACCGGCTGAAGGGTCTATGGAAGAAAATCATTCCGTTGCCATTGTCGGCGATAATCCGGAGGCCCTTCTCCTCTCCGTTCTCTATGCTGAAGCAGGCATTTCCAACTATCTTGTAGGACCCTTCGGTGACGACGGCAGAACACATGCGAATCGGCCGGGCTTAGAAGAGGCTCTTTGGCTCCTTGGGATCTTCAAGAAGTCCGGGAAAATTAGGATAAGGCCGGACTATGATCAACTACCCCTATCCCAGGTTAAGACTCTGATTCTGACGACTCATGCTTCCAGACCCGATCAAACGAACGCGCTTGAGATGACCGTTCGAAACCTGGCCCACGGACTTGCAACCGGAACCAGTCTTGCATTTACAGGTCTCTGCAAACCCCACTATACCTCCTCCGTAGTGAAGTCGATAATCGAAAACCACGGAGGACTAAAGATGGGAGTTGACCTGAACCTCTACTATGTCCCGTTATTCTGGGCGGGTGAGGGGATCCGAGAGTTCAAAGAAAAACGGAAAGTGCTGGCTGGATTCGATGGCTCGTTCTCAACCGCTTTCCAAGAGGAACTCCTTTGGGTTTTTCCGACACTAAGCCTGATTTCAAAAGTGGAAGTCGCGGAAGCATCCGGCCTCTACTGCGCCGTTAGTCGAGAAGTGAGCAGAGCACTTGATCTCGAGCTAGCGAAGATCTCAGAAGCACACGGAGTCAACTATGATGAAGTGCTAGAGCTCTGCAGAGATACTCGAATTACCCTCACGGAGCGGTCGAACCCGATTCCAGAGCGAGAATCCATCGGAACAAGCATAGCTCTATCGAATTCGCAACGAAGGAACGGGCCAAGACTCGTTCGAGCCGCCCACTCCGTAAACGAGGAATACCAATCTCAGATAGTGGACATGATAAGGAGGGCACTTGTCCACTGCGGATACCCCTTTAGGAGATCGAAGGTTGCAATTCTCGGAACGGATGGGTTGCTCAAGAATCCCTGGTCTAAGCCGGAGTCCCCACCATTAATAGAATCACTTCGGAAAAAAGGTGCACGAGTATCTCTCTACCCAGGTGAGATTGGGTCACAGCCATGGGCACAGATGATCGGGGATCACGCTCGGGTGGAGAGCAGCCTACTAAGGACTATCGCGAATGCTAATTGCACTGTCGTCGCGCTTCCGAAATTATCCGCCCTTGAGCTTGATGCAGATCAACTTGCTACGGAAATGAATCGACCGGGGGCAATCTGTGATTTGACTAGAGTTCTGGAAGCTTCAAATGTTGAGAAGGCCGGCCTCTTCTACACGACTATAGGAAGAGGCACACTCGATACTTGAGACGCGTGGCAGTTGGTGTCGTTGGCACAGGCTTCTGGGGCGAAAACCAGGTCCGCGTCCTTCGTCAGAGTAAAATTGCTGACCTCGTCGCGATCTGCGACACCAACAAGAAGAGAGCAAAAGAAATCGGTACAAAATACGGAGTCGCATGGTATTCCGATGTAACCAAATTTCTTCAGGAGGCGAAGCTAGAGGCCGTCACTGTTTGCACTCCCACCCAGACTCACTTGAAGGTCGGCTTGCTGGCCATTGAAGCAGGCAAGAATCTTCTGGTCGAGAAGCCCATGACAGGCGAAGAGAGGGCCGCTGAGAAATTGGTGAATTCGGCGAGGAAGGCGGGGGTAAAACTCCTCGTTGGATTCATTGAGAGATTCAACCCTGGGGTAAAGGCTGTGAAGAAAATGTTGACAGAGGGAACGGTTGGCGACATCATCATCGCGACTGGCCGTCGAGTAGCCAGATGGCCGATCCGAATTGGAGATGTAGGTGTCGTAAAAGACACCGCAATACATGACATCGATGCGATGCGATACCTTTTGGAAG
>MNHO01000029.1 GCA_001919285.1 archaeon 13_1_40CM_2_52_13 | reverse complement strand
GAAGAAATAGAGACCCACAGGGAGACTGGTGCCCCCGTCCCGACTAACGACCGAGTTCTAATCGAAGGGTTTGATCGGTACATCATCATTCACACCCACTTCGGAGACGTCCTCAACTTCACCTTGGGTGAGGTGATCGAAGAGCTCTTTCGACGCCAGGGTCTTGTACGAATGTGGTGGTGGGACTCATACCGGATACTCTACGAGATGACAGCGGACACAGCCGACCTCGACCTCGAAGATCTCTTCCTCAAACAAGTCTTCGGAGTTGACGAGCCAGTCCTGGGAGGCGCGTGTCATGGAGTGCTGCACCGACACTTTCCTTGGGAACTACAGATGAAACAGATCGCTGAAAGGTTTGGAGCATTGAGCCGCGGCCGGCTCATGTACGGCGGTGCAATGAAAGAGCTACAGGTAAGATTCAGACTAACTCCAATCTACGACGAGACAATACGTGAGGCTCAAGTCGAACGCGCCGACTTTGAAGGGGTCAAGAAGATCTTCCGGCAGATCAAAGAGAGGAATCTGGAGATCAAGTTCTTTCGATCAAGAGATAAGCCCACACCATTAGCCTACCATATTCTCTATCGGCACGTGGACATTCCCGAACTCATTGCGCCCGAAAACGTAGCTGCGGACAACATGGCACGATTGCGCATTTCGATCGAAGGACGATCCATTGACTTGCTATGCTTCGAATGCGGGATTCTCACTACAGAGGTAAGCATCGGTGGTCTTCCTGATCACCCGGCATGTGAGAGTTGCGGGTCAAGGCTTCTAGCACCTGTTTTCTGGTCGAGCGCGTATACGGCGAGTATTCTCCGGAAAAGGCGCGAGAAGCAAAAGTTGGATGAGAACGATCAGAAGGCGTTGATGAAAGCACGCCGCTCTGCGGACCTTGTTATCGCATATGGGAAGAAGGCCGTGATCGCTCAGTCAGTCTACGGTATCGGACCCCAAACGGCCAGCAGAGTTCTCTCGAAGATGCACGAGAATGACGAGGAGTTCTACAAAGACCTCCTAGAGGCAAAGCTCCAGTTCATAACGACCAGGCCCTACTGGAACAACTAGGCAGAACTCAGCAATTTCAGCCTTGACGCTCGTGCGATACGAGGTCCCGAAGAACGGCAAATGAGATTTTGGATAAAGATATTAGCTTGCTACTGATCGTCCCGGGCCGACCTGCATGAGGCGACCTCTGGTTGTCATGGTCGCAGTTCTGATAGTACTAGCCTCAGCTTCAACTCTCTTGGGAAGCCGGCCACTGAGCGTACATGCCTCATCATCGCCCTTTGCCACGTTCGACTGGACACCCTGCGAGACGTGCGTTGTTGTCGGAGACCTCTTCTTTTTCAACGCCAACGGCAGCCTCAGCCCATCCGGCGCAATAGTCTCCTATACGTGGAATTTCGGAGATGGCACGATAGTCAAGACCGCAAACCCGATTATCAACCATGATTATCCTGTAGGCGTTCCCTCTGAGGGCGTAAATGTCACACTGACAGTTCAAGACATAACCGGACAGACGGGGACCATAAGACAGCTCATCATGTTTCAAACTGTCCCAGCATTTAGTTTCACGCCAACCTTTCCAGCCGTCGGGGTCCAGGTAAAATTCGACGGCTCCGGTAGCATTTCCTTCAGTAATCTAAACCCTATACTCGGCTATCTATGGGACTTTGGAGACGGCTCCTCTGGCTCGGGAGTTATTGTAACACACAGCTACACTGCGCCAGGATCGTATAGAGTGGGATTGTCACTCGTGACACCCGACGGTAGACCTACAACATCCAGGATACTTGTGGTCGGCAATATTGTTCTGAAAGGAACTTTTGACGATGTGAACGTTACAGTTACCGGCTCCTTCTCACTCAATCAGACAAGTCGGACATTGAAGGCAACTCTGACCGTGACAGTGGTAAACGCGACATCTGGCCTTCTAATAATCACAAAGACCCTCAACCTAACGGTCATGTTTGGCTCGCGAGGTTCAGTCGTCTTCGTTCTGGAACTGCCTACAAACTCCTACACGCTCGGAATCGGCTGCTCCGCAAACCTCACCGGCGCGAAAGGCTGCATCCTCTCGAAGAGTCCCGACCTTAACCATAACGGAACCATCGACATCATCGACGTTTCGATGATGGCCTCCGCATTCGACTCCACACCCGGAACACCGAAGTGGAATCCCAACGCCGACCTCAACAATAATGGAATCGTCGACATTGTAGATCTGTCAATCGCCGCGTTCGACTTTGGCGCGCCCGTCTTCAGCTAGGACAAGTGGGCTAGGACGAGAGGGCGTTCGTACGAGTTTTTGACGCGTGAGGCTATCTACGTTCGCTCATCTTCTCTAGTCTGAAACTCGACATTCTCTGGTGAAGCCCCTTGGTCGACTCCAAGCTTCGTCTCTATCCTTTGTCTAAGGCCAGGGTCAATCTCGTACCCCCAACTGCTACGTCCCAAGTCCATCGCGACCTTGGAGGTCGTTCCTGATCCCAGGAAAGGATCTAGTACGGTCTCTCCCGCGTAACTGAAGAGCCTGATTAGACGTCTCGGAATCTCCTCCGGGAATGCCGCTATCCCTTTTTCTAACCTCTTCCCAAGTGGAAGGACATTCGTAATATTCCAGACAGTCATGTACCATCCCTCAGTGTTGTAGTCAAGGAGAGGAATCTTGGATTCTTCCAGAACTGTCGAGGTCAATTTTTGAAGATACGAATAGTCGAACCTGCCTTTCTGAAATATGAGAATACTCTCCTGAATATTGTCAGGGTAGAAGTACATGGGATATGGGTGTTGCATTACGACGCCGCTTCGACGGCTTATTCGAACGTAGCCCTTGGGCTTGACCCACACAATCCGATCCCTATACCGAAACCCAGAGTCCAGCATCAATCTAGTCACGTCAGCTATCACAGGGTACCTCTCTCCCTTCACAAGCATATCGTCGGCCACAATGCAGCCTATGCGGCCGGGAGCCATGACTCGATAGAGTTCTTGGGAAAAGTCGCGGATTAGTCCGAGAAACTCGTCATAGTCCTTGAACATATTGGGATAATCGAAGGGTGCGTTGTAGTAAGGTGGGCTCGTGACCATGAGCTGGATTGATTCATCAGGAATCTCCTTCATACTCCGACAGTTTCCAAATACGATGCGATGTGTTGTGCTCATTGGCAACATGCCACCGAGGTGTATTCTAGATTCGAGTTTAAGGATTCCCGGAAACTCTCATGAAAGGACTTGAAACGGCTCAAAGCCGTATCAGAAACCTGGCCAACCAGATTCGTCCCGGAGGGACGAGAGCCCCGCATGGCTAAGAAGAGGCATCTTCAGTACTTGCCTTCCCCTCATTTTTTCCACCCAGACTCAGCTGTCTCAGAGAGGGTCGGTACACTTAGGTTAGCTAGTTGCCGAGCATTGAGGAGCGTTGGTAATTGCGAGAGTAATATTTTCCTTATCAGCAAATCCTACATCGGTGGTTGGCTGGGTCGCGATACCGTTCACGAGAATGCATGCCGATTGGCCAGGCCTAACGGGGTTGCCTACCACTTGATTTTGATCGATGGACGTTCCCCAGATTGCGAGAAACTCGTGAAGAGTGAAATTTCTGACGGTATTTGACTCTACATGAATGATCCCGGAGGTGTCTCTAGTTATGACGGGAGAACCACCGTTAACGCCATAGTGATCCAGGGAATGGTTCTTCCAAAGGTTCTGGTCTATCCCTATGTTAGCAGGGACGATCTGAGACGCTCCTAGTATCGATATAGAGAGTTGGGGATGGATGTGCATGCGTAGAGTGTTCGTGCTTACGAATTCGACTGCTGCTGCCGAAACTAGAACAATCAACACGCCGATCAGAGCATACATTATTACGCGCTTGGACCATCGAGATCGTCTCCCGATTGATAGCTTGGTCTCAGCCTTGGGCTGAAGAAGAGTTGAAGCCCGCTTCGGGTGTACCTTCCTGATGTGACTCGACAGGTTCTTCCTGCTGACGGGTCTCCCGCAAACTGGGCAAGTCTCTACCTCCGACAATAGCTGATCCTTCCGATTAGTAGAATCGTCGTCTTCAGTTCACAGGGGGAAAACCCCAATTATATGCATTGTTAGAAGCCGTCGAATCTCTCGGGGTTGCCGAGCGAGTCAAACAAAAACTGTGGGATCGGACACCTCTCGTCCAACTTCGCCCAGCTTTCAAATATCTAGGTAAATCTCATGGTATCGTGGTGTTGCTCCGAATGTCTAAGCGTAGACATCACCACAAGGGTTAAAACCGCTACGCCGATAGACGATTTCGGAAATATCCTTGAAGACAGCAATACTTCTTTCAGTAGTTCTCATTACAGTGCTCTCTCTCGCCCCAATCTTCACCGGAGCTATCTACAGTGGCACGGACGCAGCACCGACCGATAATGGTGTCCTAACAGACTACGCCATAATCCTGCTCAAAGACCAGCCTTTGGCCAGCTACGACGGCCACGTACCGGGCTACGCTAAAACAATGCCAACACCCGGCCACAAGCTCGACTTGAGTTCGGCGGCTGCCGTGTCCTACGCTGCTTACCTCGCAAACGGTCGAGGACTTGCAAAAGGCTGGTTGAACAACCACGCCGCAGATGTACAAGTTGTAGATGAATACTCAATCGCTCTAAACGCGCTCGCCGTACACCTCAACGGTCATAACATGAACGACCTGTTGAACACTCCCGGAGCCAGCTGGCTCGTCCCAGACTATCTCTACCGAGTAGACATGAACAGATCGCCTACTCTCATTGGCGCACCCACCCTTTGGAACGCCGTGGGAGGCCAGAGCAACGCAGGAGCCGGCGTCAAAATAGGCATTATCGACACTGGAATCGACCAGACACATCCCTTCCTGACTGACAATACATTGCCCGCTCTCGCCGGATTTCCAAAGTGCGACGCGATCGACTCTGCCGTGGGCATGGCTGATACGCAGTGCAACTTTGTGAGCAACAAGGTCATAGTGGCGAAGGTTTTCGAGACCCGCACCAACTTCGACGGGCACGCGGCCCAAGAGCATGGCACGCACGTATCAGGAATAGCCGCAGGTGTGGCTAACACGTGCGCTCCTTTCGTACCAGCTTGTAACCTCAGCGGCATCGCGCCCAAGGCCTATCTCGGCAACTACAACGTCTTCCCTGGTAACGTGCTCAGCGCGTCAAGCCATGACATTGCCAAGGCCGTAGATGCGGCTGTCGCCGATGGAATGGACGTCCTGAATCTCAGCCTCGGTGGAACTGCCAAGCCAAGTGATGTCTTGGTTAACGCAGTCAATGCTGCGGTCGATGCGGGGGTCGTAGTTGCAATCGCCGCTGGCAACAGTGGCCCTGGAGCTGGAAGCGTACAATCCCCAGGCATCGCGGACAAGGTCATAACTGTAGGCGCCTCAACAAACCCTCACTTCATCGGAATCCCAGTATCGACGACTAGCGTTGGTACTGTTGGAGCTGCAATTGGACAATTCGCCAATTTCGCACCTGCAGTGACAGCCACTTTCGTCACGACAACGCCCGCCAACGGGTGCACAACGATAAGCCAGAACCTAGCAGGTGAGATCGCTCTGATTGCAAGAGGGGCCTGCACCTTCACCACCAAAGTACGAAACGCTCAGAACGCAGGAGCCATAGGTGTGATCGTCTACAACAGCCAGCAAGGAGACCCCGTCGCAATGGCTCAAGACGGCACGACACCTGTTCCCACGATTCCGGCTGTAATGGTCTCGCGTCCGAATGGTCTACTCATGGCCGCTGCAGCCCCTGCGATGGTAACGGTCGATGGAACCTCTCCGCAAGAATTCTTCAGTGATGGACCAAGCGCTGACATTCTCGCGTCCTTCTCGTCAATAGGACCTCCTCCGCTTCAATCCCCAGGCGTAGGCCTTGGACAACCTCAGGACAAGGTCAAGCCTGACGTCGTCGCCCCAGGGGTCAATGTCTACTCTTCGATTCCAAGCTTCGGCTGCGCTAGTCCCCCCTGCTTCGCATTCTTCCAGGGCACCAGCATGGCCACGCCACACGTTGCCGGTTCAGCCGCCCTTCTGATACAGCTGCATCCCACTTGGTCTCCGGAACAGATCAAATCAGCACTCGTCAACTCGGCACACCGACCAGTGAAGAGCTTCACCACAGGCGCCGGGCTCAACAACCCGATGGTCAGAGGCTCCGGCAGAATAGACCTAGCAGCTGCCTCCCAAGTCACAGCAACACTTGAAGCAGGTAGCGGCAGTGGTCAACCAAGCTTCAGCTTCGGCGAACTACCATCATCAGGAGTATCTCGAAGCTTCGACCTAACCGTCACTTCAGTCTCCACATCTACGATGACATACACAATCTCGGTCGTACCTGCCGTTGCAGGTCCAACAATTAGCTCGTCCACTACATCGCTAACAGTTATTGCCGGCGGAACAGCTACCGTCACGATATCGCTCACCCTCTCGGCAAACTTGGCCAACGGCGACTACTATGGAGACATACACCTCACAGGCGGTACAGTTCCGTTGAACCTTCCCTACTGGGTACGGGTCGATCCGCCTCCGGCAGTCGGACATCAACGTTCGAGTCCCATCTAGACCTCAATCTTCTCCTCCTCTTTTTTCTCTCTATTTTCCAGTCCTCACTGAGTCCCTGTTTTGGAACACGATTGGGCCTCTGCTCCTTCCGTTCTGCTCGCGTAGGGAACTCCAGTGTTCTTCCAAATTCTTATCCCGAGCCGAGGAAACCATCAGGAGTCGAGAAAGTTTGGCGCACGTACACTCGCTCGTTGTAGGTCATTTGGCGACGAATTGTTATGTTCTAGAGAAAGAAGGCGTGGCAATCATCGTTGATCCAGGCGACGAGCCTGAAAGGATCCTCCGATTCATCAAAGACATCAAAACCAAGCCCTCTGCCATCGTCGCAACGCACGCCCACTTCGACCACGTCCTCGGTGTAGACCATCTGAGGCGAGTTCTAGGGATTCCCTTTCTTCTTCACCGGGCGGATCTTCCAATACTTGAATCGATGCAGAACCGAGTTAGACAGTTCATCGGCATCGAAGTTCCACAGCCGCCCAAGGTCGATAGTTTCCTGGAAGATGGCGAGGGTCTCAGCCTAGGAAGTGAGACCATTAGGGTGATTCATACTCCAGGCCACTCGCCGGGAAGCATAAGTCTCTATGGCAACGGCTACGTAATGACCGGCGACGCTCTATTCAACCAGTCGATCGGAAGGACAGACCTTCCTGGAGGAGACTTCGACACTCTCGTCCGATCGATCAAGGAGAAACTGTTCACGCTCAAAGACGAGACTATTGTCTATCCTGGGCACGGACCTGAGACCAGCATTAGCGACGAGAAACTAGCAAACCCGTTTGTCGGACAGGTCGCTGCACGCTAGAGAACCAGACGATATCTTATCAGGATCCAACTCCTGACCCTTTTACTGATCATCATTGGCCGATCTTGACTCCATCCTGAAACAGAGTCTGGCTAACGCCAGTTCCCATACCAGAAGAGTCTACAGTCAGAACCCGTTGACAGCAAGTGAACTAATCGAACTTGCCAACAGCCGGGTCCTGACAATCGCCGCGACGGTAAGACCGGACGGTAGACCTCACCTCTCACCCTCTGACCTCATAGTCGTTGACGGCGTCTTCTACCTTGGAGTGGACGAGGCAACGGCCCGTTATAGGAACATCAAACAGAATCCTGCTGTGAGCGTGATGCTGGCCGACGGGTGGAAGAGTCAGGCGATCCTAGAAGGGGATGCACAATTTCTGGACGTGAAGAGTGGAACCGCAAAGGCTGTGTTCGAGGCCCAGAAGAAAAAGTATGGCTGGGTCACAGACGTCTTGGCAGAGTTCAAACCGATCAAAGCATTCACTTGGAAGGCAAAATAGTACAGAAAGAAACGGGCCATTTCTCCGGGCAAGACTCGTTCAGAATCCATGATCCAGAGTCTGTTGAGGTCGATTGGTTTCGCGCCGTTCTCGTGCGTGTAACCGGGGCTTTTCTGCAATCCCCGACTGGCCCATTCCACGCCCTGATATGCTGGTCTCCGCCAAAAAACACGGTGCCTGGCGAAATTTTTCTGCTGAAAATTGTGAATTGTACCCCCCCGGGGTGGGACACAAAACTTGCAGTTGGAGGGAATTAACGAAGCGTAATCTTTTCTCCGCCACGCTTGTTCGAAGATAGGAATCATACGAGACTGTGCCGTTTCAAGCTCGACAAGTACAGAACAAGCCCTGATCAGGAATCGGGGAGGCGATTTTTGATCTATGAGATTTTCACGCTTGACCACGCCGATAATTCCCACCTGGGAAAACCATAGACCGTTCTATTCTGCGTCCTGAATCGCAAGACTTGCCCAGACCGGTTTCAGCCGGCGAGAGCCATCTAGAGAAAAGGGGGCAGGAATCTTATTCTCGCGACGTGAGGTGTTCAAATACCGGCCGAGCCATCTAGTAACTTATGGTCGTGAATAAGACAGACGAGGAGTGGAAGAAACAGTTGGACCCTCAACAGTACAGAGTCTTGAGAAAGAAGGCTACAGAGCCTGCTTTCACCGGAAAATATCTCCACAACAAAGAGAAGGGAGTATACGTCTGCGGGGCGTGTGGAGCGGAACTCTTCTCATCGGATACAAAGTACGATTCTGGCTCCGGCTGGCCCAGCTTCTGGACCGCACTCGCCAAAGACAATATCCTGGAAGTTCCTGACCGCGCTCTCGGGATGGAAAGGATTGAGATTCTGTGCAGGAACTGCGGCAGCCATCTCGGCCACGTCTTCGACGATGGACCCCAGCCGACAGGAGTGCGCTACTGCGTAAACTCGCTATCCCTGGATTTCAAGAAGAAAGACTCAAAATAGACTGGCCACAAGACCGCCCCGGATCCTCTGCTGACCCTGTAGCCGCTAGGCCTGGATCTAGCCGCCGGTCTACTGTCCGCTTGTAGACTCAGACTCGCCAGTGTGCTCAGACTGGCTGTACTCGAACGGCGTATCTGATAAGCCTGAAGAGTTGTCAACGGACGTGCTGAAGAGAGAAGTGTCTGAAGGCAGCTGCCAAGACGGCAGCGTTGGCTCTGGAGTAAGCTGAAGCTTCGGCTCCTTTTCAGAATTGGAAACGGTTGGAGACTTTGCCTTCCTTCCTGTCTTGACGTAGACCACAATGATCTTGTATGATTCGCTACATGTCTTGCACCGGCCGACCTGGACTGTTCGTTTCAGCTTCAGAGTATGATTCTTGCAGACTGGGCAGTCAACGAACCGGCTCCGCGCGATAGACTCATCCTGCTTGATCGTCTTCATCTTTCGTTGACGTGTCTAAAGGATCAGTCAACATAGTTGTTCTGTAACTGCTCTCCCGACAACGCAGACCTAGTAGGATGCTCTGACCTGATCAATCGAGTCTCCACTGACACGGGTCGAGTCAGTCGAGTCGGGCTGGTATTTTTGCGGAAGCGAAGGGCTCCGTATCTTTCTTCCTGCCTAGTCGAGGCCAAGTATCTCAGAAAGATGATCTAGTTACGATTTTTCTGGCTCTCCGGTTTTGACACCCTTAATAGGGAGTCAGGAGAGAATTCGGTTTTAGCAATAAACAGGGTCTCGAAGCTTGAGTTCGACAACCAATCCATATTATGACCGTGCAAAATCCCAGACGAGTCTACAAGAAAAGATCGAACTTGCGATACCGGGATTCCACGGATACAAGGAGAAGGAGCTTAGACGAGAATCCGACAAGCTCATCAGGAACCAGATCTACCAGAAACTATCCGACGCCGAATCCCAGGCCAAAGACACCTATCGTTCCCTAGTCAATCAAGGAGCAAACGACTCCTGGGACGACACCGACCACCTACTCGCCCGCCTCGACAGAGTAATGGAACGAATCAACCACTCAGAATACGGCTACGCCGGCTTCTTCGACGTAACCAAAGTCAAGGAACCCGATCTGGATCGGATGATGAACTATGACATGCAGCTCCTACAGATGGCAGACAACGTAACCAACACCATACGGGCGCTCAAGGATTCAGTCGACAACAACAGGCTCCCAGAAGCCAGAGGCAAAGTCGGCGATGCTATGAAGGCGGTTGACGCCCTAGAGAATGCGTATAATGGGCGGAAGCAGATAATCGTGGGAGTTCAGTAAAAGATGCCGCAAGTAATAGAATGGAATAACGCCCGTCCCGACGATGTCGTCTGGCGATATCCCGTCGAACAGATAATAACCGGCGCCCAGCTCGTCGTCCACGAGTTCGAAGCCGCCGTCTTCCTCCGCGACGGAAAGGCCTATGACGTCTTCCCTCCCGGGCGACATACCCTTACAACGCTCAATCTCCCACTCATCTCGAAGGCCTACGGCATATTTTTCGGGGGAAAGAACCCGTTCACAGCCATCGTCATCTACGTATCAACGAAACAGTTCGCCGGCAAATGGGGCGCGAAAGCTCAGACAACAGAGCTCGCACCCTTGATGGTCCATGGAACAGCCTGGTTTAGAATCAAGGATCCCAACCTGTTCGTCAACGAAGTCGTAGGAGGCCAAGGCGCCTACAATACGGGTCAGGTTGACGATTTTATCCGAGGCTTCATCAACGAAAGAGTCATCGACGTAATGTCAAAGTACGATCTAACCACCGCATTCACCCAGCTGGACAAGGCCTCAACCGATGTCAAGGTCAACATCAACGACGCCCTGAACCGGCTTGGAACCGATCTTGTCGACTTCAAATTCGAAGGCATCGACACCTCGGACCAGTTCCGAGACCGCCTCTTCTGGATCAAACAGCGAGCCGCAACCTCCGACGTTCTCCGCATGGAAACGGCCAAGGACATCGGCGCGAGCCTGGGTGCCTCCCAAGGAGGCGCTGGCTTCGGATCAGGAATGGTCCTCATCCCCCAAGTAATGAATGCACAGATGCAACAGCCTGCTATGCAGCCACAATCACAGGTCGCCTACGTTGCATGTCCAAAGTGCGGAAGCCAAGTCCAGCAAGGAGCAAAATTCTGCCCGAACTGCGGAAACACAATGACGCCACCCCAAGCCGCAACTGCTCCCTGCCCCAACTGTGGAAAGCCAGTTACAGTGGGAGCGAAGTTCTGTCCTGAGTGCGGACAGAAGATATGATCAATAAGCTCGATGGCGCCTTCGTCGTCCCCGGCGAGAAGCTCGGCGTAGTAGAAGAATTCGACCCGGGACGCGGAACAGTGGAAGTAGGCGGGGTTGTCTACTCATCGCAGACCGGAGTCGCCTCCGTGGACCCCAAGAGACGGGTAGTCAGCGTAAAGACCAACACGGGTCCTGTAGTCGTCCCCGAGGAAGGCTCGACAATCATAGGCATCGTAGAAAAGGTTCAGGAAAAAATGGCTATAATCAACATGATCGTCGTCGACGGTAAGAAGATGGTACTCCCCTTCACAGGGATGCTCCACGTATCCAACTCCAGCCCGCGCTTCGAAAGAACAATGTGGGACGTCGTCAAACCCAACGACATCATTAGAGCTAAGGTCATAGACACAAGCCAGAGGATCGCGAAACTGACCACGGTCGGACGAGACCTAGGGGTGATCAAAGCCTACTGCTCAAAGTGCGGAAACGAACTAGTCCTCTCAGGCCACATACTGCGATGCAGCGTCTGCAGAAACGTTGAAAGACGACGTCTGGCCGAAGACTTCGCCTCAGAAGCGAGTGCAAAGAATTGAAAGTCAACGTTCTGAAAAAAACAAAGGGGCTCTTGAAAGTAGAGGTCGAGGGAGAAGGCCACACCTTCGGAAACCTCATGCAGGAAACCCTCCTCGAAGACAAGACAGTCGACTGGGCCGGCTACGACCAGCCCCATCCACTATTCAGACAATCAATCATTACGGTAAGAGTAAAAGGCGAGGCCCAGCCAGAGAAAGCTCTAGAACGGGCCTCCAAGAAGATCCGTGCCGACACAGAGGAATTCGTCGAGAAATTCAGCTTAGCAGTCAAAAACGAGAACTAGCAGGAGCCCGCCCGACCTGGCCACGGGGCTCCTCTTCGACTTCGACGGCACACTATACGGTGACTGGAGGCTCTGGATATCAATAATAGAAGAAACACTATCCAGCTTCCAAATCACAACATCTCCTCATGACGCTCTGGAAATGGCTCGAAGAATGATCGAGAACGGAGGGAATCCGAATACCACCATAAGGATAAGCAGCATCGCAACAGCCATAGCCAGAGATCGAGAAATCGATCTTCCAGAGGAGGAGGTCAGAACAAGATTCTTCGAAAGACTCGACGCGCGCATGGACCAGACTGGACCAGACGAAAAACTCATCGGACTATTGAAAGGGTTCGCACAACGTGGATTCCGAATGGGAATAGTCACCTTCGTTAGAAAACCCCGAATTCGCCGACGACTCGATGTTTGGAAGCTCAAGGAATATTTTGCATCAGTTATAACACCCGACGACGTAGCGGACTTCAAGCCCTCGCCCAGACCATTCCTAAGGGCAATGGAGGAGCTGCACGTTCTACCCGACGAATGCTTCGTTGTAGGAGACGAACCTGTTGATATGATAGGCGGAAAGGAAGCTGGTGCCAAGACGATTGGCCTGCCTCAAGGCTTCTTCAGCGGACAGGAGCTGGAAAAGGCGGGGGCGGATCGCATACTGAGCTCGCTAGAGTTGCTGCAAACCATGGTTTACGAATAGCTATACTACGTGCAAGATTGAGACGCGATCTATGTTGGGACTGGGTCCGCGGAATGACGAGGATCTCGCAAGAATTCTGACTAGGAAAGATCTCGCTCAGTTCGGCGACGCTCTATTGAATTTCGCATATTCACTCGCCCTCACAGAGACGACTGGCGAGCCAAGGGGTACGAGGGTTCCGGACAAGGTGCTGGCAGAAGCAGCTGTAAAAGCCGGACTCAGAAAGCATCTACCTAGACGCGTTGGCCGCGGAGAGATTGCAAACGGACTTGAAGCCTTGCTGGGCTATTCATGGCTACGGAAGCATTTGACCCTAGAGGAGATCTCGACGTGCCTGAAAGCTGAAGGCCTTGCGCCTGCTAACAATTTTACGAAACTTGCAGAGTTGGCGCTTTCAAGGCTGAAGAAATGATTCGGCCGATCCGAACGATAAAAAAGGAGACTCGGATACTTGGACTCGATACGTGTAATCCTGGCCTGACTGTCGGTGTTGTAGCGAGAGGAGGGCTCTATCTGGACGGTATTATCTCATTCCCGCCAAACCTAAAGGACGCTTCCGGAGAGAGCGCCAGAAGGATCGTCAATTCAGTATACTTTTCGGAGCTGAGAGCCGTAATGCTTCACAACCCAAATGACGAACAAGACCCCGATTCGGTGGAGAAGATAACAGGTCTTCCAACAATAACCATCTCGAAAGACGAACCTCGTCGTGGTCGAGGCTACAAGGTCTTCCACGGAAAACTGGGCCGACTGTGGGTCAAGACGCCGGTTCAATCGACTGTTTTGAGGAAGATTCTTGCCGCTTCCTGGACGATGGGCAGACTTCCTGAACCTCTCAGGGTGGCCCATCTACTGGCCAAACTAGATTTCTCAGAGATCTCGGGATAAAGAATAAATTCGCCAGACAGCCTCCGCTCTGGGCTGACCAGTTTTTGCAGTTCTGTCCCAAGTGCGGTACCACTCTTCTTCCCTCTAAGCAGGAGAAGAAAGTGTTCATGGCATGCGTCAAATGTGGATACACCAGTAGCCGAGGTGACAAGGTGATTAACCGACTCTCCCACGAACGGGAGAATATTATCGTCCTAGGGAAGGAAGAGCAGAAGATCCGAACGCTTCCCAAGACAAAGGCTGACTGTCCAAAATGCAGTAATCACGAAGCCTTTTATTGGCTCGTCCAGACGAGGGGTGCAGACGAATCGTCCACGCAGTTCTTCAGATGCACCAACTGCGGGGCAACCTGGCGGGAGAATAGCTAGACCAAATGTTGGAAAGCTCTTTAGCGGAAACAACTGGGAAAAACGAAGCGACGGTAAAATCCCCCTTGTTCAAGGCAACCATGAACGACGCCCGATTGTTTCGGAACCTCATCGGCGCCATCTCAAGCCTGATCGAAGAAGCTGATTTCAACGCAACCCCTGACGGCATCAAGCTTCGCTCTATGGACCCCTCCCACATCGCCATGGTTGACTTCGAATGGCCCAAAGCAGCCTTCGATACCTACGAGTGCAATACCCCGACAAAACTCCGCCTGAGCGTATCGAACCTCCTCAAACTCCTCAAGAGAACCAGAAGCGATGAGTCTGTGGAAATCGTCTATGATGATGCGAACAAGAAGCTCAACATTACCCTAAAGGACAAAATTGTAAGGAAGTTCATCACCCCTACCCTTGATCCGTCAACGGAAGAAGTGCCCACGCCGAAAGTACCCTTCAATGCCAGAGTAAAGATAACAGCCGTTAGCCTGCGAGACATCATCGATGACGCACAATCGATAAGCGACAATGTGAAGCTGGAGGTAAGTCCCGAGAAATTCATAGTGAGAGCCACCGGCGAGCTAAGTAGCGCCATTATCGAGATGGACAAAGGAAGCGACGCGATATTGGAGCTCGACGCAAAAGAAGCGTGTAGAGCAACATACAACCTGAATTATCTCGGAGAAATCATAAGAGCGGGATCGGGTGCTTCAGAGGTTGCTTCGCTCGAATTCTCCACTAATATGCCCATCAAGGTAGAGTTCGAGATGCCCCAGCAGGGCAGGCTTCTTTACTATCTAGCCCCCAGAATAGAACAAGAATAAGACCGCATGCTAACACGGGCGGACCTAGCAAAGTATCCCTTCCTATCGGAAGCCGCAGAATACGTACGAGAGCTAGGATTATCTATAGACGAACTATCAGCACCGGAATTCGGCCTCGTTCTAGATCGAGCCGAGAGACGGCTCGAGGAAGCACTCTCAAAAGGCAGAGTCTCAGGAGATGTTTCGAATGAGAGTGCGGAGATACTCTCTTTCCCCGTATCAAACCTCATCCTGAGTCTCGTCGGAGAGGAAAGAGCTCGTAGAAGGTTCGCTCTAGCCGAATCGAAGAGAGCCTACGGACTACTCAGACAAGAAGACCCAGAAAAACTAGAGTACATAGCCTCCACAACTTTCGCGTGGAAAGTTAAGCGGCTCGATGTCAAGCTGGGGAGGAGATTCTACGACTTCGCCCTTAGCCTGCCGGACTTCCTTCGTAACTCGGTCCACCTCCGAGAACCACGCTGGAATCTACCGAACAGGGTCCTAGACCACGGTTTTGTCTACGTCACACGCGACGAGGCAGCCCGTCTTATGGAGGAGGAAGTGAGGACGAAGATTCTGGAACGGTCGGGCCGGTCCCCTGACGAGGTACCAAAACTCTTGGGATCTGTGGTGGAGAGGGCGAAAGGCCTAGTCATCAAATGGCTGGGCGTACCCACAAAATATGAACTCCCAAAGGTACCACTGCCAGAAGCAATGCCTCCCTGCGTCCGTCACATAATCGACAGTCTTGACGAAGGAAAGAACGTTCAACACATGGGCAGGTTCACGCTGGCTTCCTTCCTTCTCAACATAGGAACAGGAGAAGAAGACGTTGTCAAACTCTTCAAGCCCGCAACGGACTTTTCGGAGAGAATGACTCGCTACCAGGTAGAACACATCGGCGGGAAAAGAGGAGGCCGGACCAAATATACCTGTCCTATGTGCACGACACTCAAGACCCACGGGGTCTGCTTCAAGCCAGATGAGATCTGTGAAACAATCAGGAACCCCCTCAGCTACTACAAAGCAAAATCACGAACCCTTACCAACGAGGGTCCAAAACGTGAACCCAACTGAGCAACTGATTCGCCGGAAATTCCAAGAATATTATCTGACCTTTCGTAAGGAATTCTACCTACCGCCTCATCCCGAGGAGAGAGAGTACGGCTTCCTTCTTTTCAAGGAAAAATTCATGGTACGACACCGAGCCTTCAGAGATCCAAGCGTTCTCTTGGGAGCGATCCGCGATCTAGTTCCGGCCCACATATACTTCTCAACCGCCTACTACCAAGAACCCACGGCGGCCATGGAAGAAAAGGGCTGGAAAGGAGCTGATCTGGTCTTCGACATCGACGCAGATCATCTCGACACGCCCTGTAAACCTAGTCATGACAGGTGGAAGTGCAAAGGGTGCGGAACGGTGGGGAATGGCGGGGCGCCAAAGATTTGTCCGAAATGCAAGAATGATCGGATGGAGGAACAGACTTGGCTATGTGAACAGTGTCTGCGACAGGCGAAAGAAGAGACTACGAAGCTTCTTGAAATATTGTATTCTGATCTCGGAGTAGAGCCTTCGGACCTCCGCGTATTCTTCTCGGGTCACCGCGGATACCACGTTCACGTGTACTCGACACAGCTTCAAGTGATGGGCGAAGAAGAGAGAAGGGAGATAGCGAGCTATGTGCTAGGTCAAGCGTTGGATCCTCAATTACACGAGTTGGACGAGGTGAACGTGGGAGGGGTAAGAGTCATCGAGGGCCCTCAGCTAGGTCAGCCAGGCTGGCGGGGAAGAATGGTTGCGGGAATCTATGATGTCTTGGGCGAGGAAGGAGACCGGTTAGGCCTGTCACCAGCCCAGGTCAGGACGATAACGACTCAGGACCGAGACGAATTTTTCAAGAGACCCTTCTGGAGTTCAGTAAAAGGATTCGGACTATCGACCTGGAAGACTCTTTCAGTGAAGGCGGTCGATAGAAGATCCGCAAAGATCGACACAGTGGTAACGACGGACGTTCACAGACTAATCCGGCTTCCCGGCACACTAAATGGACACACAGGACTATTGACTACGCGGGTACCGAGAGAGAGACTTGACGAGTTTGACCCGTTCAGAGACTCCCTCGCGTTTCACGGAGAAATGAGAGTCCGAGTCAAAGACTCACCCCGATTTCAGCTTGCAGAAAGAGAATTTGGACCTTACTTGAACGAAGAGGTTGAGTTACCCTCTTATGCGGCAATGCTCCTGTTGTGCAAACGTAGAGCAGAACCAGTGGGCTAGGCACAGCCAACGAATAATAGATGTGGAACTAGACAAACCAGGAATTCAGATGAAGAGGACGATCTTTGACAACCACCTACGATGAAATACAGCAAGCTTGGAAGCGCGAACTGCAAAGTCCGGAGCTTCAGCCACTAAGACAGGGATTCTTCAAGGACTATGCATCCTACATCAAGAGATTGAAAGAAGCCCAGAGAAACCTGGATCCAAAATCGCTCAAAGCCATCGTAATGGACGAAGAGACGAGAAGACTGGAACAACTTCTCACCCAGCTAGTGGATCGGAGACTGGAAAAGTTCTGGACCCACGCAGACAAGGACCAATCAACTAACCTTGAATCTTCCGAGAAGCAAGTCTACCAAGACCTTTCAGGAATCTCTAGACACTACGAGAAGTTGAAAGAAGAACTCTTGCAAGGCCGAGAGCCGTCTGGGTCGATGAACAGGGACAAGACAACGCTGTTAGTACGGTTTGTCAGGGACGTTCCGTCCATAATCGGTGTTGATCTAAAGACGCATGGGCCGTTCCTCAAGGAGGACATTGCCAAGTTACCATTTGAAAACGCAGACAGCCTAATCAGACAGGGCGCTGCCGTCGAGATAAGAAGCTCAGTTCAGGATAATGAATAAAAGGGCGACTCGGACTCCCTCGAAGTCTTTCACTGGTGCCACAGTTGAAGTTTCCAAAAGAGGTCAACACTTACTGTCCCAAATGCGGGCATCACACAGCTCACTCCGTTACGGTTTACAAAGCTGGCAAGGCTCGCACTATGGCCTGGGGAAGTCGTCGACAGGAGAGACGAAAGCACGGCTATGGAGGCCAGAAATTCCCAGAACTAAAGCGAACTGCCAAAACAACGAAAAAGTCTCTCGTCAGATTGAAGTGTCGAACCTGTAACTATACACTCATGAGATTGGGCATCAGGCTAAGAAAGTTGGAGGTTGGAGCATAGAGATGAGATGGGAGTTAATTCCAAAACCTCGAAGCATATTCCTTCGAGTAAAGTGTTTGAAATGCTCCAATGAGCAGATTGTTTTTGAGAGATCCAGCAGTTACGTAAAGTGCACTGTCTGTGACGAGCTTTTAGCCCAGCCTGCCGGTGGAAAGGCCAAGATTCGCGGAGAAGTATTACAGCCGTTGAGCTAGAAAGAGTCCAGGCGAATGTCGACCCAGACTTCTCAGGTCATCTTCCCCGAAGTGGGAGACCTAGTCGTTGCTACGGTCAAGAGAGTAGAGGACTATGGGGCCTATGTCAAACTCGACGAGTTCGCGGGCATTGAAGGTCTCATCCATATCTCGGAGATGGCCACCACTTGGGTGCGGAACATTCGAGACCATGCGCGAGAAGGCCAGAAACTTGTCCTAAAGGTTCTGAGAGTAAACCCTCAGCGCAACCAGATAGATCTCTCCCTTCGACGAGTTACTGGAAGAGAAAAGTCGGAGAAGATGCTTGAGTGGAAGAAAGAGAGGAAGGCCGAGGCTATTCTCAAGAGCGCTGCCGAGAAAATGAACAAACCGGTGGAAGAAGCTGAGGTCATCAAGAATACTATTCTGGATAAATTCGGCGGACTTTATGATCCACTCGAAGAAGCAATGGACGAGGGTCCAGAGGCGCTGGTCAAGGCAGGACTCACGGAAGACTGGGCCCAGGCTATTGCAGAAGTCTCGAAGACCAAGATACGACTGGAAAGGTCAAAGGTTCGAGGAACCGTCGCCGTCACCTGCCACAAACCTGGAGGGTTAGAGATTATCCGACAGACATTGCTCGGCGCGAAAAAGGTCCGCCGGCCGAGAGGAAGCGAAATTAAGATCTATACAATCGGATCCCCCAAATATCGGATAGAGGTTGAAGCCGGAAGCTTCGAAGCTGCAGAGAAGACGCTCAACCTCGTGACGGAAGAAATTCTCGACTCAATTAAGAAAGCAGGGGGAGAAGGAAGAAAGATTGGATGAAATGGCTCATTCGGAAGTGTACCCAATGTTCCCGGTATACTCAGAAAAGCTCTTGTCCCTATTGCGGATCTTCGACTAGAATCCCGCATCCCGCAAAGTTTTCGCCAGCAGACAAGTACGCCAAATACCGAGCAAAAGGTTCGGAACCCGCTGCGACGACCGAGCCTATAGCTGAATCAGCGTCTGGTTAGCACTCAAGGCAATGTTGACGGGGGAATTGAGAGTTGGATCTCCGTTCCACCAGGCCCTAACACGCACAGGGCTAATCCCAACCGGAGGCTTCCAATTGAGGAACTGGTACGTCCCCGATGTCGTTAAGGTGCTATTTCCAATGACCGTCCAAGTGTTATCGTCAGGCTTCGCATATTGAAGGATTACCGGGGTCTTACTTGTAACAGGTTGTCCGCTGGGTTCAGTCAGGATCCCGGTAATGTTGTTGATGCTGTTGGCACTCTTCGTAACGTATGGGTTGCTAAGCATCGCTGTGAGAATAGGTGTCTGGGGAAAGTTTACTCGATAGACCAGGACGTAGTCGTTCGCAGATTGGAAAACTTTCGTGAAGAAGTACGGTCTTGCATCTCCTCGATTGCCCGTGTCGCCGCTCGGCTGGTTACCAATCCCAGCAGGGTAGCTGTCTCGCAATAGTAGCCCCAGCAACGTGTTGCTGGTTGGTATCAGGGCTCCTTGGTAGTTGCTTGTTATCCGAGTACCGTTGTCTGTCTGACCATTCATTGTGATGTATCGTATGTAGTCAGTCTGAGTTTGACCGTTCGAAGTGGTTGTGCTCCGCTGTTGGTAGGTCACTTTGGCAGGACCGAGCGGAGTCTTGATATCGGTACCGTTTCCTATTCGAACCATCCAGTACCACTTGCTGTCGTCACCGTAGCCGCAGACAGGAGGGGATCCTGCGGGGGAGTTGATGCTGCTTGGACAGAGGGGTGACCCGCCGGATTGGTAGTTGTAGCTTACAAAGACGGCAACATGTGTCACACCGTATTGATGAAGCAGGTTTACTGCCATGGATTCGTTGAGCATGAGACCTGATGCTATGATCTGTATCTGCGTCGAGTTTCCTGTTCCGTTATCGGCTAGAGTGTGTAGTCCCGTGTTTACGGAAATCCAATATCCGTAATCCCACCATGCAAAGACCACGCTGGTGGAGGGCAGATTATTGTTCATCCAGGTGAGCGCTTGTAGCCAGTCGGGAAAGTTTCCTCGTACTGGAAGGCTCGCTGAAGCGATGGTGGTGGGAGTGTATGCAGATTGTACGGCGTTGATGAACGTCGGGACAACCAGGATGAGGATTATGAGAAGGATTCCGAGGCTGAATTCTCTGCTTACCCGGCTGGTGAATCTGAGTTTGCGGCGTGGAAATAGGACTGCTTGCTGGATGATGTCCATCGCCGGCTTACCAAGTTCTACCACGGTTATGGCCGCCAAGGTTGCCATGGCTGGAGCCAGAATCAGGGTCAGCCTGACTAGGCTGGCGGCAAAGTAGAAGCCAGTTACACCGAAGACTATGAGCAGAACGTCGCTGTCGCGTAGACGCTGGAATGCGAAGAAGAACCCGAAGACAGCTAGGAGGATGACACTACCTATCTCTAGGTAGAGGCTTGACCAGGTGGAGGGTCTATTCTCTGCAACGCTGGCGACGAGTGGAATGTTGTTCCTGACGAATGGGTCAATGGTTGCAAGGAATTTTCCTCGTAGGCCCGCGGAGATCAGTCCTGTTCCTACTCCAAGAACCGCAATTGCAACAACACCCGCTACTGCCAGGCCCAGCACGGTCAACCTTCCCCTCGCGGTTGGCGCGAGCCTCGAGAGTTCCATAACTGCGAGTAGACCCATAACGCCCAGCAATGCAACCGTTGTGCTTTCCGTAAGGTAACTGTGTCCTAGCAGGGGTAATTCGGTGCCAGTGTACAAGAAGAATCCAATCGTGATTCCGTAAGAGAGCAATAGACGTGGAGAATAGCGCCCTAGCACAATCAAGGCTAGCGCGAATAGTCCGAGCACCTCGGCTGCGTAACGGAAGCTTCCCCAGGCGAAGGTCATATAGATGAGACTCACGCTGGAGAGCATGCTGTAGACGATAGTGCCCTTCAATGATCGGCTCGGGTTTATCGCTCGAATGAAAAACAAGAAAGCCATAACCATTGTAGGAATCCCGACCGCTTCGTTTCGGAAGAAACCTAGGTCTGTCCGGCTGATCAGGCTCGAGCTGAAGGCGGTGAAGAGCCCTGCCAGTAGCCCGGCGCTCTTGCCCCAAATGTCTCGAGCGAAGAAGTAGACAACTAGAACGCCGAAAACTCCCAGGATCACTGGGGAATAGACTGCAGCGTCGTAGAGACTGATGTTAATACCGATGGCTTGGAGAAATTGGTAGATTAAGGTGCCCGTGAAACTGGTGCCCGGATAACTGGTGGAAACTGGAGGTCTACCGAACGGATACCATGCCTTGAAGTCAGTGTAGGCGTACCAGCTTTGCCATCCGTTGGCAGTTATCTGACGCATGTCGTTGAAGTTGAAATAGGGATCGAACTCGCTGATGTAAGCGCCCCATCTCAGAGGTAGGAGTCGGATTATTGCTGCCAGGGCCAGAGTGAGGCTGAGTATCGAATAGTGTAGGACAGTTGCTCGAGGAATTCCGCCGAGGGTCTTTCTGATTGCTCGAAAGCGTGCTGAAATGTTTTCTCGACTAAGCCCTCCTCTTATCCCGGTGAGAATTCCCTCTGGCTCAATGGTCATATTGAAGCATGGTCCCTAATTGTCTCGGACTACTAGGATAGTGGGCTGTTCGCCTCGGGTGTTAATATTCTTGTGGTCTAAATCTCTACTGGACTGCTGGCTCTCGCGAAGGTTACGAGCCTAGTTTTGTCCCGCAGTTTTTGCAATAGACTGCATGGTCCGGATTCTGGGTCTTACAGTTTTCGCAGAAACCTTTGAAGTTCGAAGGTCTCCGTATCGTAAATGTCTTTGTAGCTCCAGAATACAGGCTGAACTTGTCACCGTTGTCGCATCGGAATCGAGAGACGTGGTACTTCTGAAAAGTCCACTCTCGTTCAGGTGGTGAAGATATCGGGCTTCCGCATCTCGGACAATTCAGGATGGGTAATTCCCTCGGAACAAGGTTTCTTGAAAAACGGATATTTAAGGTGGGTTGAAACGTTGAGTTTCAGACTTTACAATCTTGCGTAGTTGCCAGCGTACTTCGTTGTTACTGGTGTCGATCCATATCAAGAAGGCTTGTCCCTTGTTCGTTCCGAGGTTGTAAGAGTTCAGGTCTTCGAGAAGTTTTGGGTCTACCAATGCCTCAGCTGAACCGCCTTCGCCCGTGTTCGGATCCACTAGATCGAAACTAATCCGGGTTAGTCCTTCTTCAGGGATTGCCGAGTAGTGAAGTACGTAGAAGCCTCGACCATTCAGACTCAATAATACTGGCCGCTCATCGGCCTTGATCGTCAACTCTGTCCTGTCGATCGGAAATAGTGCGAGATATTAGCAGTTCTCCAGTAAAGCAAGTCTTGCCGCTGGTGCAGAGTGAGACGCTTCTGACAGGATGGCGCCGGGAGTGGGATTTGAACCCACGAGGGCCTAAGGCCCATCGGATCTTCGCACCCGTCCATGCAGGTTTAGCAATCCGACGCCATACCTGGCTAGGCGATCCCGGCGTTCGATGAGCCTCGCGTTCAAGCTGTAAATAACTATGTTACGAACTTGTGATGCTTATTCCGGGAGTTTTGGAGACCCTGGAGGGTCTTTGTTAAGCATGCTTTTTCTAGAATTGGAAAACGTACTTCTCCGTCTTGTCGGGACGTGCTTTGACGTTTGTGGACATTGTCGGGATTTTCTGAGCGAATAGTATCTTTGAGTGTCTGGGTCAGTTGGTTAGAGATGGTTTATTTCGAGGATATGAGCAGGG
>MNHO01000047.1 GCA_001919285.1 archaeon 13_1_40CM_2_52_13 | reverse complement strand
TTCGCTATCCCGAACTCTCTCTGGCTCATTGTCTCTCACGGGTACTGAAACTAAGGGTCTAGCCAAGGCCCTGACTGGTTCGCTGGGTTCATCTGCAGGCCTTGTTGAGCACAGTTCGTTGCTCAGGTCGCTGACCGGTTCGCTGGGCCTTACTGGTTCAGAAATCAAAGGGCTGGCCAGGAGTCTAACAGGTTCTCTAGGTTCAGTCTCTAGCGTCGGAGAACATACTTCCCTTTCGAGACTTTTGGCCGGTTCACTAGGGCTCACTGGCTCCGAAACCAAAGGCCTGGCCAAGAGTCTAGCGAGCTCGCTCGGTTTCTCTTTGGGCCTTACTCAACATACTTCGCTATTCAGGACCCTGACAGGCTCATTATCTCTTGTTGGGTCCACGACCAAGGGGCTCGGCAAGGCTTTGACTGGCTCTCTTGGTCAGTCCTCAGCGGTCGCCGAGAAGCTGTCGTTCCATAGATCGATGTCTGGTTCACTTTCTATTGGAGGTTCCGAGACCAAGGGACTGGCCAAGGGTCTGTCTGGGTCTCTTAGCATTGTAGCTTCTCAAGCCAAGGGACTGGGTAAGGCTTTGAGCGCCTCGTTTGGCTTTGCATTGAGTCTTACGGAACATTCTTCGTTGTCCAGAACCTTCTCTGCTTCTTTGTTTCTCAGTGGTTCTGAGAGCAAGGGTTTCGTCAGGAGTCTGCCGGGCTCTCTGGGTCTAGTGTCGAGCTTTGTTGATCACACTTCGTTCTTTAGGACCCTTACTGGTTCAATATCCCTGACTTCTGGTCTTGTTGATCATGTTTCGCTCTTCAGGACTCTGACAGGTTCGCTGACGATGTCGTCAAGTCTCGGTGAGCACGCTTCCTTGTTCAGGACTCTGGGTGGTTCGTTCTCTCTTACCGGCTCTCAAACGAAGGGGTTGGCCAAGAGTCTGACTGGTTCATTGTCCTTGACAGGTTCCGAGACTAAGGGTCTAGCCAAGTCGTTGACTGCCTCGGTCGGTATTGTAGCTTCCTTGGCTAGGGGGCGTGTCGAAATCCTGACTGGTTCAGTGGGTACATCTTCGACGCTTACTGAACACACATCGCTTTTCAGAACCCTGACCGGCTCGATATCAATCGGAACCTCCCTATTTAGGGGCCGAACTGAAGTGTTGACAGGTTCTATAGGCTCATCATTGGCCCTTACGGAGCATACATCACTGTTCAGGACTCTGACTGGCTCGTTGTCTATAGCAGGATCAGAAATCAAGGGTTTAGCAAAGAGCCTAGCCGCGTCTCTGGGCTCATCCTCAGGACTTGCTGATCACATTTCCCTGCACAGGTCCCTATCGGGATCACTTGGTCTCACTGGTTCTGAGGCGAAAGGTTTCGCCAAGTCCCTGTCCGGTTCCCTGGGTTCGTCCTCAGGTTTGGTTGAACATATCTCACTGTTCAGGAGCTTGAGTGGCTCGTTGTCTATCGCGACCTCTCTCTTTAGAGGTCGTACTGAGATTCTAACCGCTTCGTTCGGTTTGTCCTCAAGTACAGTGGATCACATCTCACTGTCCAGAACCCTCACCGGCTCATTGTCTCTCGCTGGTTCAGAAGTCAAGGGTTTCGCCAAGAGCCTATCAGGCTCATTGGGTCTGTCCTCAACTCTTGTTGAACATACTTCATTCTTTAGGACACTGACTGGATCGCTCACCATGTCCTCAAACCTGCTTGAGCATACATCGTTCTCCAGGACCCTGACAGGATCGCTGACCGCGTCCACTAGTCTTGCTGAACATGCTGGATTCTTCAGGACACTCACGGGTTCATTCTCTCTCGCAGGCCTTGAGACTAAGGGATTCACCAAGTCTGTGACAGGATCGTTGTCCCTCGCCGGTTCCCAGACTAAGGGCATTGGCAAGTCTCTCAGCGGTTCACTAGGCCTTGCCATTACCATATTCAGAGGTCGCGTCGAATTCCTGACCGGCTCGCTCGGTTCATCCTCAACGATGACTGAGCATGTTTCACTGACAAGGACACTAACAGGTTCACTCTCTCTCGCCAGTTCTGAGATCAAAGGCTTTGCCAAAGGCCTGTCAGGTTCGTTCGGTTTGTCCTCAATTCTCATCGAGCATTCCTCGATCTTCAGAACCTTGACAGGTTCGCTGACCGCCGCATCAAGTCTCAGTGAACATATCTCGTTATTTAGGACACTGACCGGTTCACTGTCTTCGGTCTCAAGTTTAACGGAGCATATTTCCTTCTCTAGGACACTTACTGGCTCTCTGTCTCTCGCGAGCTCTGAGACTAAGGGTCTGGCTAGGACCCTGACTGGTTCGCTTTCTCTGGCCGGTTCTCAGACCAAGGGTATTGGCAAATCTCTAACTGGTTCGATAGGCATTGGTACGTCTCTGTTGAGAGGCCGTGCTGAGTTCCTAACCGGCACTATGGGTTCGTCGTCAAGCTTCACTGAGCATACTTCACTCTTCAGATCTCTGTCCGGTTCCCTTTCTATCGCGACGTCCCTGTTCAGGGGTCGTGCCGTAATCTTGATTGGCTCATTGGGCGCGTCCTCAACTATCTCAGAGCATGCTTCGATGTTCAGGACGCTGACTGGTTCATTGTCTTTTGCTGGTTCAGAAGTCAAGGGCTTCTCGCGCGGGCTCTCTGGTTCCCTAGGTTTAGTCTCAACTTTAGGGGAGCACGTTTCACTCTTCAGGACCCTAACCAGTTCGATCGCTCTCCAAGGTTCTGAAACCAAGGGATTCACCCGGAGTCTCTCTGGCTCTCTCGGTTCGTCCTCAACCTTCACTGGACATTCTTCGCTTTTCAGAACTCTAACAGGGACCCTGGGTCTGTCGTCCTTCTTCTTCAGAGGTCGCGCGATCTTCCTAACTGCTTCGATTGGGTCTGCGTCCAGTGTCGCGGAGAAGTCCTCTCTATTCAGGACGCTAAGTGGTTCACTAGGCTTGATATCCTCTGAGACCAAAGGTTTCGTGAAGGCATTGGGGGCTTCGCTCGGTTCGTCGTCGAGCTTCCAGGAGCATGGTTCATGGTTTAGGTCGCTGACCGGCTCCCTGGGTCTGGGATCTTCAGCATACAAGGGCCGTTCCATCGCCCTAGGCAATTCGCTCGGTCTGGCTTCGAGTCTTACAGAGCATTCCTCCTTGGTCAGATCTCTGTCCGGTTCAATCGGGATAGCATCTTCGTTCTTCAGAGGCCGAGCCGTAACCTTGAGCGCGTCAATCGGTTCCGCCTCAAGCTTCTCAGAGCATACATCGTTGTTAAGGTCTCTATCTAGCTCCCTAGGCATCGCCGGAGCTGAAACCAAAGGCCTCGCGACGAGTTTGAACGCCGCGCTGGGTTCGACCTCGAGCGTTGCTGAACAAAATTCTTTCTTCAGATCTCTTACCGGCTCGCTATCCTCGAACTCCGGTCTTGGCGAGCATCTTTCGCTTTTGAGAACCCTGAGTGGTTCACTAACGATGAACTCGCGGTTTGGGAAGGGCTCAGCCGAGATCCTAAGAGCCAACTTAACCACCAAGACGGTTCTCTCAGGACACTATGACTGTCACGAGACCATAGTTGGTAATTGCGGCACTGTCTCCGCCTCCTTCGCCTATCTGGTCGTTGCTCTTGGCGCAATGGCTTTCGCCGTTTACGCTATCAGACTACGGCGGCGATCTCCAAGTCTTCCAGCAGAGCTGCGACCTGAGAATGTAGTGGTCGACAAGGAAGGCTGGGAAACGAAGGCTTCAGATAAGAAAGAACGGCGACGAAAGAAATCTTCCAATGGCCAGGGAGATCGGGACGAGAAGCCCGAAGGCTAAGCTGAAACATTCAGAGCCGTTATAAGCGCTGAAGCCCCGAACGGCGCGTTCATGGACAAGATGGAGAAAGCTACTGAAAAGAAGAAAAGCTTTGTGAGGGAGTTTGTCGATTTTCTACAGACGTTCGGAGTCATAGGTCTCGCGATCGGGTTCGTCATCGGTGTCGCCTCGTCGGCCGTGGTGAACTCGCTGGTCAAGGATATCATAAATCCAATTGTTGGTCTGATCCTCCCTACCGGAAACCTGTCGTCTCTGAACGCGACTGTTACTTCTCCAGTGTCAGGGAAGCCGTCGGTGTTTCTCTACGGAGACTTCATCTCGCAGATCATATACTTCGTCATAATCGCCATGGTGGTTTTCATCATGTACAAGCAACTAAAGCGACTGGGGCTTGCCAAGATGTAAAGACGCTAAACTGTGTCTTCTCTGTCGTTGTCAGGGGTAGGTCCGTATCCCTGTGATGATGAATTGTATTGCTATGGCTGCTATGAAGACCGCCATGACTTGAGCGATGACTGATGACCCGGTTTTTCCGAGTAGGGAGTGGATTCTTGGGGTTTGTTTCATTACGATCCAGCTGAGTAGCATTACGATGACGACTGAGCCTAGCGTCACGAGTATTCCGTAGGCTCCTAGGGCTATCATTGTTGTTGTGATGGCTCCGGGTCCTACGAGTAGGGGGAAGGCGATGGGGACGATCCCTACGTCTTCGTGGCTGCCGGGTTTGGCGAATCTTTCTCCGCGGAAGAGTATGTCGAGGGCGAGTAGTAGGAGTAGTAGTCCGCCGGCCATTTCGAAACTTGGGAGGCTGATGCCGAAGAGGGCGAGTAGTTCCTGGCCGACGAGGGCGAAGATTGTGAGTAGGCTGGCTCCGGTGTAGATGACGACCCGGTACATTTTGGCTCGATCGGGGCCGGGCATGTTGCTTGTGACATTGGAGAAGATGGGTACTAGGCCTATCGGGTCAACAATGATGAATAGCGCGACGGTGGCGCGGACCAGGTCTACTATCGGATCGGGGCTCATCTATTCTCTCTTCTTTTGTGGTGGGCCGGGAGGGATTTGAACCCACGACCTTCGCCGTGTGAGGGCGACGTCCGTTCCGTGCAAGCTAAGCATACCAGGCTGGACTACCGGCCCAGAAACGGGGAGGGTAGATGAGACTATTTCATCTTTAGAGGCGGAGCAGTGTCTCTGTCCGGAGATCATGATAGCCCCGTGGAGTAGGGGATTCGAGGTTACTGTTTTTATGAGGTTGTTCAAGGAACTGTTTTTTGATACTGGTTTTCTAGCTACCGTTCTGATCGCGCGGTTTTGTGCGTGTATTTTTCCGTGCCGGTTCGAGCTACATTTTCGGAACCGGTTTTCAATACCGTTTTTCAGCTCGCGAATGTCTGGGCTTATTCTTCGGCTCCCGTTTCCAGGATGGACCTCAAGGTCCCACCGGATTGGTGGTTCTGGTTGCGGATCTCAACAGTCTTAGCGGCTTGGCTAGATCCGGATTTCTTGGACCTCCAGCTTTTGTCTGTTTTCCCAGAATACCGCATAGGCTGATTGTGAACATCAGAAACCTTTTGGCTAGACCTTTCCAAGTTCCGGTTTACGGGCCAAGCCCTCGGACCCGAGAAGAAAGCTCTCTTCCAGAAGGGCTACATTAGGCGATTTCTATGTGAAGAACTATTTCTTTTGATAGACATCGCTATACCGTTAAACCGCCCAATTCGTCATGCTGAAATACCTGAGCCTACGTTCTGAGCAAAAGTTCGAGACGACCCGGTATATCCCAGGATGGCGCATAACGTCCGGGTCTCAACGCCCCGCCAGTAGCATAGGCTGTGAATAGGTGAAAAGGAAATATCCAAGATCCTGATAACGGGAGGAAACGGGTTCATCGGCAGCCACCTCGCCGAAAAACTTCTAGCTAGAGGAGACTCGGTCTCACTCCTTGACCTGAAATTCAACGCGAACACCCGGTTTCTGGACTGCGAAAAGATCCGTGGGGACATTAGAGACTACCAACTAGTCAGAAAGGCTGTTTATGGGAAGGATGCTGTCTTTCACCTTGCAGCAGTCTCCCGCGTTGCTTGGGGCCAGGAGGACCCCTTCAACTGCTGGCTGACAAACCAGGTGGGGACCGTAAACGTACTAGAGGCGTGTAAGAAGGCTGAATCGAGACCCATCCTCCTCGAAGCGTCGAGCCGCGAGGTCTACGGAGAACCCCTCTACCTCCCCGTAAACGAAGCCCATCCGAAACGGCCGAAGTCAGTCTACGGTCTAACAAAGCTATGCGCCGAAAGGGCATGCCTCTCATACTCAGACAGATCCGGCCTCGACCGCTCCGTCAACCATGTAATAATGCGCTTCTCGAATGTTTATGGTAGCGAGAGGGATCTCCCGGAGAGAGTCATACCCAAGTTCATGGACAAAGCTCTCCGCGGCGAAGACATCACTCTCTACGGCGGCGAACAGATCCTAGACTTCACTTTCATCGACGACACTGTCTCTGGAATAGTGAAACTTGCCTTTAGATGCCTTGAAGGGGACGGTAGCATATTTGGGGAAGATTTCCACTTCGTAACCGGAAGGGGCGTCTCAGTCTCCGAGCTTGCCAATATGATTGTTGGCCTTGTCGGCTCGCGATCCAAGATCATACACGGCGTAGCCAACAGCTTTGAAGTTCGCAAATTTGTCGGCGACCTGACGAAATCGCACAAGATTCTCGGGTACGAGCCGAAGGTAAGCCTTGAACATGGTCTCAGAATTCTGAGAGACAGGACGGTGCCGGCCATCATTGCACGCTGAGAGATTCCACCGACGAAGAACTCTGATGAAGTGTCTGGGATAGTAGGGTGCGAATATGGGACTGGTGACAGAGCAGTCTTCGAAAGAACGGAACCTCGCTGCGGACCGCCCCAGAGTTAGAGGAAAATTTCTCTTTCTCGGAGACGAAAAGTTCTGGGTCAAAGGCGTCACCTACGGCACGTTTGCCCAGGACGAGAACGGAATCGAGCGATTTGTACCCCAGATCGTGGAAAGAGACTTCGCCGGCATAGCGGAAAACGGATTCAATGTAGTGAGGACATACACCGTCCCTCCTCGCTGGGTCTTGGATACTGCTTGGAGGAATGGCCTCCGAGTAATGGTCGGAATCCCAGTAGAGGTACCCATGGCCCTAATCGACGAACCTGGCAAGCCTGGCGAAATAGAGGACTGGGCTAGGAAACAGCTTCGAACCTGTGCTGGTCACCCTGCAGTGTTCTGCTATACCATCGGTAACGAGATCGCGCCTTCCATAGTACGCTGGCAAGGTAGGGGACGGATAGAGAAGTTCCTAGAACGTCTCTATCGCGTAGCGAAACAGGAAGACCCAGAGAGCCTTGTCACCTATGTCAATTTTCCAACAACCGAGTACCTACAACTACCCTTCCTGGACTTTGTCTGTTTCAACGTCTACCTCGAAACTCAAACCGCCCTAGAAGCATACATCGCCCGACTACACAATCTAGCTGACGACCGTCCTCTGGTGCTCGCAGAGATCGGCTTGGACAGCCAGAGCAACGGAGAGATGAAGCAGGCCGACACGTTAGACTGGCAGACTCGGACGGTCTTCAGTTCAGGCTGCTGCGGCGCCATTATCTACGGTTGGACAGACGAATGGTACCGCTGGGGAGATCTGGTTCAAGACTGGAGCTTCGGACTAACAACACGTGACCGAACACCCAAGCCTGCGCTTCAGGCAGTAAGGAACGCGTTGTGTGAGTCGCCCTTCTCCAAGCAGGGGGCGTGGCCGAGAATCTCGGTCGTCGTCTGCAGCTTCAACGGGTCACTGACAATCCGGGATACTCTGAACGGTTTACTGAGACTCGACTATCCTTCCCTGGAAGTCATTGTAGTCAATGATGGCTCCACTGACTCAACCCCAAGGATAGCGTCAGAATATCCATTCAAGATGATCACGACGGAGAACCGCGGACTAGGCAACGCTCGAAATACAGGCGTAGATGCCGCCACTGGAGAAATCGTCGCGTTCATAGATGACGACGCGTACCCTGACCCTCATTGGCTGAGATTTCTCGCTCTCGACTTCAAACAAGGAAAGTATGCGGGCGTCGGCGGGCCCAACCTCCCCGTCCCCGAGGATGGTTGGAAATCTGAAGCAGTCGCGAACGCGCCCGGCCCCAATCCAGTTCTACTCACTGATAGGGTCGCAGAACACGTTCCGGGATGCAACATGGCTTTCAAGAGAGACGCACTCAAGGAAATCGGTGGGTTCGATCCAGTCTTTCACGCTGCAGGTGACGATGTTGACCTCTGCTGGCGAATTCGGGAAAGCGGTGGCGTCATCGGCTACTCGCCCGCGGCAGTCGTCTGGCATCACCGGCGCAACTCTTTTCGAAAATATTGGATGCAGCAAGAGGGCTATGGGAAGGCCGAAGCTATGCTGGAAAGGAAGTGGCCTGAGAAGTACAACGAGTTTGGGCAGTTGAAATGGCTCGGCCGGATCTACGGAAAGGGTGTTCTGCGGGACTTCTCTTCCATATGGGAACGGGTCTACTTCGGAGTCTGGGGGACCGCTCCCTTCCAGTCTCTCTATCAATCCTCGAACTCGCTCTGGTCTCTTACCCTCGCGCCAGAATGGTACCTCGGAATCGGCATCCTCGCCATCATTTTCCTCCTAACCATCACTTGGACCGTCTCAATCATCCCGGGAGCCCTACTGCTAGTTGGGCTAGCAACGTCAATCTCCCAGGCGTTGATGAATGCTTATCGCGCCAGGATCGATGCCGAGCCTCGATCGGAACGCATCAGATTACGCTCCGCAATCTTCTTCCTGCAACTCATGCAGCCACTCGCTCGGCTCAAGGGAAGACTCGGTTCTGGACTGGCACTTCGGAACTGGCACTGGACTGGAACTCGTCCAAGGTTCTTCCCGCTGACCATGAAGCTGTGGCGCGACGAATGGCGAGACCCAAGGGAGACACTCAAGGATCTACAAACAAAGCTACGCGATTCCGGGACTATCGTAAAATCGGGTGGAGATTATGATCGATGGGACCTTGAAGTCCGCGAAGGGCGGTTCGGCGGATGCCGACTCCTACTCGCGACGCAATCGTACGGCACCGGAAAGCAACTCTTGCGTTACCGGATCGTTCCAAGGTATTCTGGCATAGTACTCGCTATTTGCGCTCTCTTCGCAGTCATATCAATAGGAGCTTGGATGTCTGGAAATTGGATCCCAAGCATGGTTTCAGGATTCCTAGCTGGACTGTTGATTGCTCGAACAATTCTTGACGCTGGATTCGCCGCCGGCCGATTGCGCAATGCCCTAAAGGGTTCAGGTGCGTCCTGATGGCCCTCAACTCAGCATTATTCTTTCCCGAGAATCTCAGCAAAATATGCTCTCTGACATCATCACGTCCTTGCATTCGAGACTCTTACAATCCTGCGGAGTCTCAAGATCACTCGACAGCGGAGCACTGCAGGTTAGTCTTCAGGAAGAGATGAAGACATGATCAACTTCGATATCGTTTCCTTTCTTCTAGTTCTTTTCGGTTCGTTCGTTCTCGTAATGAGCGCTGGGTGGGCTCTACTGAAATTTCTCGACGCTATGAAGAGACGAACAAGAATCAAACTACTAGAATCGCAGATCTCAACTCGAGATTTTGTTCAACCCGCGTCTCCACCGGCGATACAGCGTGAAATTCGACGAAAACATGGGATGCTTCGAAGGGTCTTTGTCGAGCTCAGACCGTACTCCGTGTCTATCATTGTCCTATTGATAATATCCCTCTCAGCTATACCGATAACTCTGATTACCCCATTACCAATCAAGCTGATAGTAGACAACGTCCTTGGGTCATCTAGCCTACCCGGCTACCTAGCAATTCTCCTACCTGCTAGCTCACTAGCCTCCAAGGACTCTGTTCTCTGGCTTGCCATGGGTATCCTCGTAGGAAGCACCCTCCTCACGTATCTGCAAAACTTGCTGAACGTCTGGCTTACAAACAGGATTGGAAATCACATGACCCTCGACGTGCGAGATCGTCTATTTCGACAGATGCAGCGTCTTTCAATCGCGTATCACGATACAAAGGGGAGCGCCGACTCAACCTATCGCACTTTGCAGGATGCGCCCGCTCTCCGCTCTTTCGGAGTCGATAGCATGATACCCCTGATTACATCCGTACTTACCCTCGGCGCAATGATCATTGTCACCCTATTTCTCGACTGGCAACTTGCTCTGATCGCCCTACTCGTATCTCCGTTCACGTTCTTGCTCACTCTCATGTTTCGCCCACGGCTCCGCAGTGGTTGGCGAAAAGTCAAGGTCTCAGAGAGTGCTGCAATGGCAGTAGCCCAGGAGACCCTTGGTGCCTCCAGAGTGGTGAAGGCCTTCGGGCAGGAGGATCAAAAGAGTGATCAATTGGTTTCCCGTTACAATGAGAGTCTGTCTGCTGCACTCAAGGTCTACGTGGACAGCGCGGTCTACAATTTGCTGGTCGGCGCCATCACCGCAGTTGGCTTGGTAGCTGTACTGTATGTTGGAATACGCCACGTCCAATCCAATACTCTGACCCTTGGGAGTCTGCTCGTTGTGAACTACTACGTTACGCAGCTCTATTCGCCCTTGAAGAATGTCGGGCAGAAAATCCTCGACATGCAGATGTCATTAGCAGGTGTAGAAAGGTGCCACGCAGTTCTGGACGAGAAACCAGACGTGCCTGAGGCTCCGAACGCTCTTCCCATTGCCAGGGCTAGAGGAAAGATAACCTTCCAAAACGTATCTTTCGAATACATACCAAGACACCCAGTTCTCAACCGAGTCTCCTTCGAGCTGCCCCCAGCCAATTCTCTTGGAGTGGTGGGCCCGACAGGTTCCGGCAAGACCACACTGTCCAACCTCCTCCTGCGCTTCTTCGATCCGACCCATGGTGTGATCACTCTGGACGATATTGACCTGAAGGGCTACAAGCTTGCCGATCTTCGAAACCAGTTTGCGGTTGTCCTCCAAGATACCGTGCTCTTCTCGACAACAATAACCGAGAACATTCGCTTCGCTAGACCAGGCGCGACTATCACAGAAGTCGTTGCAGCGGCCACAGCGGCGAACGCACACGAGTTCATCACCCATCTGCCCGACGGGTACAACACGCTTGTCGGAGAACGAGGAATGAAGCTGTCAGGCGGCCAGCGTCAACGCATATCGCTCGCCCGAGCATTCCTCAAGAATGCACCAATCTTGATACTGGACGAGCCTACTAGCGCCCTCGACATCAACGCCGAGACTGCAGTCCTCGATGCCATTCAGCGACTGATGAAGGGAAGAACCACACTTATGATCGCTCACCGCGCAAGCGCCCTAAGGAACTGTAACATCATACTGATCTTGGAAGACGGGAGAGTTAGCGAGATGACAACCGAAGTGGGTTCAGTCTTGTCAGGTATGACAGCCGTCAGTATTCAAAGATGAATGCTAGACAACTTCTGGTCCGAGAAGAGCCGTGAGAGAACACTTACCGCTTTCACAGTTTCCCAGCACAGAAAGCCTCACCGTGGGACTCAATACTGTATTCCACAACGAAGGGTCTGCAAGTCGAGGCGTGAAGATTCTTGCCCGGCAGCCCAACAGGTTCAAGAGCACGTTCGCAAGCGAGATCGTTACCTGTCGCTTAGCGGAAAACGGCACCCTCCGTGTCTTTTGCAAATATGGAACCAAGGACTTCGACCAAGGTTATGGTCACAGAGGCGGTGTCTCTTACGAGGCCGCTGTCTACAGCAAAGTCTTAGCTCCATTGCACATTTCCGCTCCGGGCTTCTACGGAGCATACAGAGAGAAGAGATCAGGACAGACATGGCTCTTGATCGAGTACTTGGAAGGAGCATCACAGGACGTCAGCAAGACCAATGAAGCTGTGATTCATGCCGCTCGGTGGATTGGAAGATTCCATGCCGCCAACGAAAAACGGCTCTCCACCACAGGACTCGGCTTCCTCCGGAGATATGACGCCTCGTATTACGCTGGCTGGGCAAGACGAACCAATCAATTGTTTGGAAACAGGCGGAGCGAACTCCCTTGGCTTCCCCGACTCTGCTCGAGGTTTGAAGAGCTCATCCCGGACCTCTTGAGAGCAAGAAAAACCGTCATACACGGCGAGTATTACCCAAGTAACATCGTCTACCGGGCCGGGACGAGTCGGCCGGCTGACTGGCAATCCGCGGCAGTAGCTGTTGGTCAGATAGATCTCGCTGCTCTCACTCAAAACTGGCCGAGACAGATGGTGGGAAGAATGGTGAAAGAGTACAAGCAAACACGATGGCCAAAAGGGGAGCCTGATAATTTCGACTGGCTGTTCCGAATCGCCAACGTCTACATGGTTCTCCGATGGTTAGGCGATCCAGGCGTCGCCTCTCCGGCCATAATACGAAGCATCTTCAGTAGGCGAACGAGGCACCTCTCGGTAGGATCCCGGATTCTGGTCAGGAAGTACAGGAGGTTTCTTGACTCGCTTGATTCACAGAGAGAGAATCGTTGGGGCTCGTGTGATCGATCGCCGAAGACGGAACTTGGCCTGGGTTAGAATAGAGATCAGCTCGGCCTCTTGCAACAGAAATTTTGTTCAATCAGGCTATCTTTTTCTACGGCTATACAGGTATATGGACTGAATCTCAAGACCATGTCTGACTCTTCCGACACCAAGAATTCAGACGGATTCGATCCAAAGGCTCTGCAGGTCATGATGGAAGAGATGTTACCTGCTCAGCACGTATCGCGTTTTTCAGCGGTGCTTGCCCAGGAAGAATTTCGCACGGAGTTGAATCGGCTGTTTCTCGCAAAATGGGGTCAAGCCAATCCGGACGAGGTTCGCCTTCGGCCGCTTAAAGCCCACAAAGACCGATGCACTTTCGAGATTACTGCTAGGAAAGGTAACCAATGGCGCAGTCTGATTGGTAAGGTCCATGATGTGGACCGCTCTGATATCTTTACGGCTATGCAGAGGATCGTGGATTCAGGATTCGGACGAGGGTCGGAGTTCGCGATCCCCCAACCCTTAGCCTACTTGTCCTCGCTGCATGTCCTGTTCGAAGAGAAAGTTGAGGGAAGGTGGGCCATGCAGATCTTTCTCGGTGATGGACGGGACGAGCAGATAGAGACAGCTCGCCGTTGCGGGATCTGGCTAGCAAGGTTCCACTCCATAGGGCCCCGTCAAGGTTCCTCGGACCTCCCTCTCGACTCTGTTCCCCATATCCGCCGGTGGGCTGAGCTGGTCAAGGAGTTCGGGGATTCGTTTGTCGCAAAGTCCGAGCTATTGTCGCATCGGTTGGAGGCGATAGTTCCAAGACCGAACGACGCCGAGTCGAGCCCTGGGCATGGTAGCTATATTCCCGAGAATGTGCTCTTGACCGACTCTCGCACCATAGCCATCGATTTGGACAAGTGCGATGTGGCTGACCCGAGCCGTGACCTAGCATCTTTCATTATCTCTGTTCGACGGCTTGGGCTCAAGCAGAGGGGGTCTATTCGGGCCCGTGACGAGGCCGTTCAAGCTTTCCTCGATGGGTACAAGACCGAACGCGGCGATGCTGCCCTGAGACACTTGCCATTCTTCGCAGCAAATGAATGTCTACACCGGGCATATCGTGATCTTTACAAGCGGACATCTCCAATGCCCGCGTGGGCCAACATTATGCTAGAAGAAGGTCTCAGTATGGTGTGAAGTGCCCTCCCCGGAAGGACCGTTGTAGAGAGAGACTTCTTCGTCTTTCAACAAGCTTGTCTCTCGCGTAGAAGGTGATCTAGTTGTGCCCGCTACTCTTTCCCCGTCTTCGCCCTGGGTCCCGGTATGGTTGAGAGGATTTCTCCGAACCAAGAGAGTCCCTGCGTTCGTTGGAAATCTCTGGTTCTTTCTTGGCTCGATTCGTATTCTTTAGAGGCTTCGCGTGGCTCTGTGGTTTTGCTGACATGTCTGTGGACGCGGGACTGCTCGGTTCATCCGACGTAGTCACTTTCTCGGCTTTGGTCTTGGAGCGTTGCTTGCTTCTGGGCCGCGCTGCTGCCTTCTCCTCTGGGACAGTTGCTCTCCCTGTTATGTGTGTCTGAGACTCGTTATGGACTTCCTCATGTAGAAGATTCCATTTGTGGCGTAGCTCGGAGTAGCTCTCATCAGCCAACTTGATGAATTCGCGCGCAACCGCGATATTCTTCTCAAGATCCCTCAAGCGAGAGTCCAACTCGTTAGCTATTTCACTGCCGGACAGATTGCTGAGTAAAGTAGCCTCTTTCGCCTGCACTTTAGACATTCACGATCGCCGTGCAATTGTCTGGGAACAATCTAATCCTGATGTTCCCCTTCAAAGACCTGAACAGTAGCAACATATGACGCAACATGAGCCAGGCGATGCGCTGACCGCTCGGCGCCGTTCGGGCCTCCGTGAGGCTTATCAGCAATCCATCTTCCGGAAGCTAGTAGATTGGAAGAGAAGAGCGTCAAGTGCCCGCGAGAATAGCAACCAAGATAGTCTGCACGATTGGCCCAGCCTCAAGCTCTCCCAGAGCTCTAGGTCACATGATCCGTGCGGGCATGGACGTTGCCAGGATCAACTTCTCACACGGAACCTACGAAGAACACCTGAAGAACATCAAATCAATCAGGAAAGTCAGTCACAATCTTCGCCGACCAGTGGCTATCCTTCAGGACCTGCCGGGTCCGAAGCTCAGAGTAGGAAGGCTCGTCCAAGAGCCGATGCATCTCCGACGGCTCGACACCGTAACGCTGACAACCAAACCGTCCAAGGCAAAGGGCAAGATCCCTGTCGCCTATCCTGACTTACCGAAGACGGTCAGGAAGGGGGACACGATCTACCTAGCCGACGGGTCCATCAGGCTCGAAGTCCTACGGACCACGCGAGATAAAGTTGAAGCACGAGTGTTGGTAGGCGGAGATCTGATTTCCGGTAAGGGCCTCAACCTTCCTAGGCTGCGAGCACGCGTACCTGCGATAACGCGGGAGGATCGGGAGCATTTACACTTCGGGTTTGAGAATAATGTCGACATGGTCGCCGTGTCGTTTGTCCAGAGAGCGGATGACATTCGAAGTGCCAGGAAGGTGGCTAGTGAGAAGGGGCGAGAAATATTCGTCGTCGCGAAGATCGAGAAAAAAGAGGCCGTAGAAAATCTCGAGGAGATCGTCAAAGAAGCAGACGCAGTCATGGTAGCACGCGGAGACCTTGGGGTCGAGCTGAGCCTCGAGCGTATTCCGATTGTTCAGAAGAGGATCATTTTCGAGGCGAACCGTCAAGCAAAACCAGTGATTACCGCTACCCAGATGCTGGAGTCTATGATCTCCGCACCCACACCGACGAGGGCTGAAGTGACTGATGTTGCCAATGCGATCCTCGACGGGTCAGATGCGTTAATGTTGTCGGAGGAGACGGCTATCGGAAGCTACCCGGCCGAAGCCGTCAAGACACTCCAGAAGGTTGCGCAAGAAACCGAACGTTACCTCCCTAAGCAGATTACGCAACAGAGACGTGAATGGCATGAGAATAGTCAGGAGGATGCGATCGCATTCGCCGCCTGCGAAACCGCCCTCCAGATCTCAGCAGCAGCCATCGTAACGCCAACCCGCACAGGCAAAACTGCCCGTCGAGTCTCAAAATACCGACCCCCCCTACCCATTGTCGCGCTCACCTCTCAATCTGAAGTCGAAAAACAACTACTACTCTCATGGGGTGTGCAGACAGTAAGAAGAGAGATGGAATCAACAGAGTCCATATTCACTGAGGCGGAGAAGACGGTCAAGAGACTCAGGCTCGCACGGAAAGGCAACACGATAGTAATAGTGTCCGGAGACCCGAAAGGCCCCATGGGACGAACCGACCTCTTGAAGATCCAGAGAATAAGATAGTAACAGCTTCAGCTCAGAACAACCAGCGCCTTACTCGTCTCTTCGTGCTCTGGATTGAGCATGAAGATCATAGTCAGCTACTAGGCTTTGTATACAGCATATCCATGGATAATGGCTCGACCTGAATAGTTCCTTGTCTCTCAGCTCAGCCATGTCCTCATTACCCTGCCGGTCTTGCGGCTGTGCCGCGAACTCGTGCGCGACCTGTCGTGCGCCGGCCGACTGCACCAACTGCGCTTCATGCTGTTGCAACGACATTCACCAGTCCTGGAGAAAGACGCGTACTGGAGCCGGCATCAAGATCGAATACTTCAGCTCGGCCTGGATGACAGTCGAAGTTATCGGCTCAGTCTGGTCCGGACTCATCGCTGGAAGCTTCGCGCTCTTAGCCTTCGGAGGCGACAGCCTCGTCGAGCTCCTCTCCGGTATCACAGTCCTATCGTTTCTCCGAAGGCCCCAAGCAAGCCCTACTACCGACCAAGGAAGGGCCGAACAGCTAACAAACGCTCTACTCTTCTCACTAATTCCAGTAATCGGACTGTTGGCCGTTTACTCGTATATTACCGGACTTAGACCGGAGGCCTCGCCTGTGGGCATAGCTATCGCGGCAGGGGCGGTAGTCATAATGCCCTATCTTTGGTTAGGGAAGAGAAGAATCGGCCGCGAGACCGGCTCCTCTATGCTGTCGATGGATGCTGTCGCATCGCTCACCTGCATCTTCATGTCCGTCGCACTGCTAGGAGGTCTAC
>MNHO01000052.1:14413-32629 GCA_001919285.1 archaeon 13_1_40CM_2_52_13 | reverse complement strand
AGCCAGTTCGTCTCTGGAGGCGCATGGGATCAACCTCCAACTGGTCCCTGTTCTAGCCTTGCAGTTTCTTCTACGAGTGCGCCCAACTACCAGTACACCTGTGTCCCTGCCTACGATTCTATCAGCCGGACTATGGAGTTCTCTCCGTGTGCTACTGCTGCTGGAGACCCGTCTCCTGGGCAGACTCGGACAACTGTCACTTTCGGCAACTGTTCTAGTCCTGTGGTGTTGAGTGCTCAGAGTGCTGGCTACCAGACGGAAGACATGTATGGTAAGCTGGAGCTCTGGATTCCGATCTACGGTCCCTCGGAACAGTTCGGCTATCTCGCAAAGTGGAACACTGTGATCAACAGCCAGGGCTTGTCTGTGCCCAACTTCTTCACATGGCTAAACTCGCACCAGGCCGGGCTGGGCTCGACCAGTGTAACTCAGGCGTTTGCGGCTCCGACGAAGAGCCTCAACCCATACTCGGCCAGTACTGTGTTCGACTTCCAGACTCTTGGAAACATCTACGACAGCCTCGGCGCGCTGAACCCTGCTCAGAACGGACAGTACTTTGACTATTTGGCGAGCGGACACTCAACTCCATGCAACGCGAATCTCTCGATCCCGTGTGATCTTGCACACCTAGGGTATACTCCACCTACTGGTACTGTGGCTACTTTCAGGTTCTCGCTTCGTCCGGACATTTTCTGGCAGAGCGATTCTGTCGGCACTGCCCATCCGGCCCGTCCGTTGACTTCGTGGGATGTAGCATTCAGCTATCTAACCCTCAAAGCGACCGGATCCTTCCAGGGCGGAGTGCTTTCGCCGGTGATTGACGTCCACGTTCTCGACAAATCTACATTTGACCTTGACCTCAACGCTGTCGGACCCTTTACGCTATTCAGCATCACAACCCCAACCGTCTTTCCGGGACGCTACTGGTCTTCAACTTGTCCCGGTGCGACGTGGGATGCGGATGTGGATGCGGCTAACGTTCCTGCCTTTTGCATGGCTGTGTCAAGTGGCATGTCATTGATCAACTTTGATCCACTTTCGTCTGCACCCAACAACGGGGTCTCCACCGGCATTCTGATAGGCTCCTCGGCCTTCGAGTGCCAGTCTACTGGTGGGATCGTCGGGGGCGGAGGTTGTTCAAGCACAGGTGTACAGAACCCGCCAGGCGGTGGAGCCTATGTTCTCACACGGTTCGGATGTAACCGGGCCACAGGTGCATGCAATGCTCCCGGCGCAAACCCGACATCGACCTACTTCCGCAGTGCGGGAACGCTCGCACTAGCGATCTGGGCTGGAAACAACGGTGACTCAAACCACGATTCTGTGACTGTTGGTAGTGCTGCATTCTGTTTTGGCAAGGCAGCAGGGACCCTTGGTTGTACTCGATGGCAAAAGGGCATCCTGGCGCCGACTAGTGGCGTGGTAGATCTGCCACAAGTCAGTGCGGTGATCAGGTTCTCGCAAGACGGGAACTGGGTTTCACCGTTCAACTGGCTACCAGGCATACCTGCAGCATGCTGCCCATTCACGTCAAACCCACCTGTCGGAATACAGAGCGCAACACCAATACTCTTTGAAGGCACCAAAACACTAAGTCCGTGCAGTATCGACTCTGTAAACGGATACGACTGCTAGGACTTGGAAAGAGGTCTAGGAGTCAAATTTCAATTTTCTCCAGAGCGTAAACAATCTAGTCTATTCGTTCCACTTCTTGGCTCGCTCTCAGGGAGGGTTGTCGGCCTTGGGTCTGATGGCTGTTTGGTTGGAGCCCCGGACGAGATTTGAACTCGTGACCCTTGCCTGTCTGATAGGGTTACCAAGGCAATGCTTTGGGCTGCTGAGGCATCTACCAGGCTGAGCCACCGGGGCACTGGTTCAAGGGTTCAAGTTCTCGAGGGCTATATGAATTGCTCGAGTGACTTTGCTTACAAGGCAGATTCGGACTGGCTAAGGTTATATTCCGACATCGATGTATGTACCCATCGCTGGGAGGATTAGCGGCTTACGGGTTTCTTTACGGTCCTTGGGCTGATACTCTGGCCTTTCATCACCAGCATGGGCGCCCTCTATGTTATCACTAACTACGGTCTACTCGGATTCTTGATATTCACTTCCGCAAGCATGGGCCTCGCTTATTATTGGAACAAGGCGAGGAAGCACGGGCTCGCGGAAAAGTACGATGACAGGCTGACCAACACGCGCATGGAAGAGGCTCGAGCGTGGCTTGTGGAAGACGGTCTGAAAACTCGTGCTGACTCAGACTAAGAATTTCTCCGACAAAGGACCCGAGGCTGAGTCTTGCAAGGCGCTCGAATCATTACGCACTTTGTGATTACAGTGACACGGGAATTATTCGCTACTCGCCGATCCCACAGATCGGGGCTTGTTCAGAACCCTGTCGAGGAACGAGACTGGCGTTAACAAACTGAGCGAACCGATCATAGGCGTCATTCCTGTGGTTGCGCGTTTGGCGATGGGGTCTGAAAGGTTGAAGCTCTATGTTACAAGATCTGGACTGATTGTTGCCCACGGTGGGAAGAGGGGTGCTGGTGCGATGGCAGGTATGTCGGTCTTCGGTAAACTAAGTGGGGCGATTGAGGACTTGGTGAAAGGAGGGAAGGAAACTATCGAGAGGCGGGAGAGGGACTTGTCAAATTCACAGGCGATTCTAAGTGCGGATAAGGATAATTTTCTCCTTTCCATTGATGACATCGTCAAGGTGGAATTGGATTCGTCACGTGTGCCTGTGCACTTTGTGCTGGTGACGAAGAGAGAAAAGTTCCAGTTGGTAACACCAATGTCCGCTGAATCTCTGGAGTCTCTGCTGCGTCAGGTGCTTAAAGAGAAAGTCTCCTTGGAGAAGCGTCAACAATAGCCAAAATCGAGCGCTCTAAGCATTCGCACTGATGATGTTGCAACGATGCTACGGTAATACCTTCCTCACGCTAGAATCCATGTGCCATCAATCATCCGTAGGGAGTGGCGTGACGTTTCTGGGCTAGCTGCTTCCGATAAGTCGATATTTGAGAGAGCTTGGTAATACTTCAGGGATCGTGCAATTGGAAACTTATCGGCGCGCGGCAAGGAATCGTGTAGCTGTTATTTTATCCGTTTTGATCCTGCTCACGATTGTCCTCAATATTCCCATCGGTCCAATTCGTGCCGTCAGTGTCACCGCCGCCTCGGTTGTCTATGTTGACCCTGTCTCGACAGGGGGCCCACAGTTCGAGTCACGCGGTTTGACCTTCGTGGTCAATGTCAGGTTGAACTTGACCGCGGGGGAGGTGATGAACGAGTTTGACGTGAGACTAAACTACACTAATAGTTTCGTCATCGTAAAGGCTGACAGCGTAAACTCTGGAGGCAATGTCTTCGCCTCTTCCTCTGGAACTACAGTGCGCTCATGTATTGACGCTGTCGCCCAGATTAGTGGGGGATGTGAATCCGGCACCACGCCAGACACGACTGGGCAGGTCCATGTTGCCGAAGTAATTCTTGGCCAGACGATATCGGGCCCGATCACCGCAGGACTGCTGTTTTCGATCCAGTTTCATGTAATCGGAAACGGGACTAGCGTCTTCTCTTTCGACAGGACAAACCTGATCGATCCTGTCGGAGCAGATCCTTCCAAGCCCAATCCTCACTTCAACTACGTGCTAAAGAATGGGGGAGTCTTCGGAAACATCGGGCTCGTCGCGTTTTACAATGCCAACCCTACTAGTTCGGCTGCCTTCCTGCCTGGACAACAGGTGATGTTTGATGCTGGCGGGAGCTTCAATGCGAACAACACTGGGATCGCCATAGCAACCTACTCGTGGGATTTTGGCGATGGAACGACTAGTCTGGTGACGCAGTCTGTCGCGTCTCACGTCTTTGTGCGTCCTGGCACCTATCCCGTGTCGCTGATCGTCAGCACGTCCGGGAGTCAAGGGGCAACGAGCGCTGCGTACGTACGAGTTGTCGTCATACTCCCTGCGCTTGGAAGTATTGTTCTCGCACTTCGAGATTCAAGCGGTTTGGCTCTCAACGATCCCGTCACCGTCCAACTTTTCAACGCCAGCATTTCAACTCCGTCTGTGACCAAGACCAGTCAAGGAGTCGTTACCTTCGACCAACTCTCGCCGGGACAGTATACTCTGAAATTTTCGGGACTCACCGTCGAGAGCTATTCTAAAGTCGAGAATGTTGGAGCCGGTTTGCCTACCCAAGACACGATCTACTTGACTTTGATCCCTGCTCCTCCGGACTATGGAACTATTCTGTTCTTCGCCAGTCTGGTGATCGGAGTTGGCCTACTCAGCGTCTTCATCGTCCTGAGGAAGATCCGATCGTGGTCGAAGGCGAAGAAAAAGCGGGCTCCTTGAGACTGACAGATTTTTGTTCTCGCCCCCGAGACTAGCGGTCTCGTATTACGCGATCTAGACCGAGTATGGCGATTCTATACCGTTTGGATCTTGCGTCGTCGTCGCAGGAACAGATAAGCGGCTACTGCGATAACGACCAAGGCTGCGAGTATGATCCATGGAGTGTTCCCTCCAGGCAGAGTGGGGGCTTGGCTCGGCGCGGTCAAAGCGACTTGGGTTGACTCGCCACTTGCAGGAATGCTGACTGATACGGGGGCGGTTCCGAGGGTCTTTGCGTTTGCGATTCTGACCGTGACATTGTAGTTGCCTGAAGTGAATGATGTTGTATCCCATGTGAGCGTGAATGATCCGCTGTCTTTGCCGCTGGGTAGGTCGATGGTCTTCTGGTCTACCGTCTTGCCGTTGACGTCTAGGGTTACTGTGAGGGTTAGGCCTAGGGTGCCGCTGTTCTTCACATCCGCACTTACACTGACGGACTTACCTATCGTCGTGGAGTTTGCAGCAGTCACGACTGAGAGCTGAACGAGCAGAGTGTCAACGTGAATGGTCAAGCTTGCAGATCTGGCGCTGACACCATAATGGTCAGCGACAATAAGTACAATGGTGTAGTCACCCGTAGCTATGTAAAAGTGGGTAACGACAGATCCGCTGCCCGAGGATCCATCGCCAAAGTCCCATGAGTAGCTAACTATCCCGTCGATGAATGATGGTGCGAGAGCGTCAGGGTCGAACGAGGCCGTAGCGTTGAAGGTCAAGTTCTGCCTGACTATGAAGGGCGCTGAGGTTCCTAGATTGAAAGCTGCCACGGCGGGAACGTTAACAGTGAGGGGCTCGCATGTTAGAGGTGTTGAAGTGTTGTTTCCATCGCCGTTGTACATCGCGTCTATGCTGAAGAATCCGGCTGTATTGGATACTGGCAAGTCGGGAGAGGCGAAGTTAGGGACTACGCCCCCGGAGATGATTACCGTCTTCGTTATGGGAGTACCTGAGCAATCGCCGAAAGTGTAGTAATCGTAGGTTACTGAGCCTGTGATGGCGTAACCTGTTACTGATGCATGGTCGTAGATCGTGGTGCCGTTGGTGATAATTGCTGCTCCGTTGACAACGAGAACAGCAGTGTTTGTTGTCGCATCGAATATCTGCGTGGAGATTGTGGCAGTGGCCTTTGATACTGTCACGGTTATTGGCTGTATCATGGAACGGGAGAGAGGTGGCGTTGTGCTTGTTCCTCTGATAGTAACGGTATATGTGCCAGTGCTGAAAGCTGTGAACGTACAGGTTGACATCGCTGCGCCGTTTGCTGGGACATTTAGAGGGTTCGGGTTGCACACTAGACCTAGACCCGAGGGTGGGCTGGTCGAGTTCGTAATCGTGACAAAACTGGAGAAGCCTTGGACACTAGTAACCGTTATGGTAACTGTAGCCGCATTGCCTACTTGGACGCTGACAGTGTTTGAGCTAGACGTAATCTGGAAATCTTGAGTTACCATCACCGTCAACACTTCGCATGTATGGTTTACGGCTGGGTTGTTGTTTAGATCCCCACTGTAGGTTGCGTTCCAGCTCCAAGTGCCGGTCGCATTGAACTGAACTGGCCTAGAGTCAGGTACGGAACCGGTGTTGCCGTTGACTGGGACGAATGAGATTACGCTGGGGGTCCCTGTACATGCAGGGCCGGCGAAGAGAGTGTAGGTGACATTGCCGACAATTGAGCTGAATGGCGCTCCGCTCGGAGGACCGTAGAAGCCGCCCGTTATCGAGGCCGAGTCACTTGCAGTACTGAGTGGATTGATCGTTGTGGATGAGAGCGTCGTGCTGATGCTGGGGCTGGCTTTGATCACGTTAAACTGTTCGCAGGGGCTCGTGGATGGATTATTGTAAAAGTCGCCAGTATAGGTCGCGTTGAAACTGAACGTTCCTGTTTGATTCATCACGACACTCCGAGAGTTCGGGACACTGCTGGCTGTCACACTCACTGAGCTGATGGGCTGCGAGTTGCCTGTGCAACTTGGAGTCGAGAACAGGTTGTAGGTTACGGTTCCTCCTGCGCTCGTCGACGCTTGGGCTAGACTTGCAGAGTCGCTTATCGACGTGCCCACGACGATGCTGGGAGCTGATAGTGAGGTTGTAAGGACAGGGTTGGCTGTCACTTTGACGATGACGGAGACCGACCGTGTCTGGGTTGGTGATCCACCTGTCCCAGTTATTGTGATATTGTGACCGCCGGCTTGATTGCTAGCGGTTGCAGAAATTGTTAGTGTTGAAGTGCCTGAAGCCCCCGGAATTGTCAAGGGAGCCAGGGTTGCTGACGGATTGTTGGAAGTTGAATTAAACGCCAGAGTCAAGCCGACATCACTGGTGAAACCCACGATGGGGGTTACAGTGATGGTCGAGATACCCGAAGCACCTCCCACGGTGACAGACACGAATGTCGGGCTGGCTGAAACTGTGAAAGTTGGTAGGTTAATGAAAGTTCCTGTCTGTGCTGTCTCCTCGTTAGGAGTTGATCCGCCGTTGGTTATCGTGACGCAATATCCTGGAACGCTTGTACCGGTGCCGCAGCTACCGGCCAAGAACCCGATCGTAGAACCAGTGGTCGTCCCGGCCACTTGGTAGACAATTTCAAAGAGGTTACCTGTTGTGGGTGGGGTGGAGAGGCCTGCTAGGCTGACTGCGCCGACGTCGACTACGCCTGGACCGTCACCGGAAGAGAGACTGCAACCTGTTCCCGCACCGTTGATACAGTTGGCGAGTGGTAAGATGGGTTGTGCAAGGAGAGTATTGTTGAGATCAGCTTTTACCGGATTGAGAATCGTAATGTCTGTCTTAACGAAAATGCGGAACCCGTTCAATGCGTCGGAACCGTCGATGTTGATCGCCACAACAACTCTTGAACCGATAGTCGGAGAGCCGATAATCGTGGCCGGACTCGAAGGGCATCCAGACGTACTGGTGATGGGTGGGGCCGCAACACAAACAATGCCGACAATTAGTCCATGGGCAGAGCTGGGTATCATCATAGGCGCGATAGTCGCGCCTAGCAGCATTATTCCGAGAATTGCAAGAAGCTTGAGAAGAGAGATGCGGCGGTTGTCACTCAAATAATTGGTACTTCCTCTGCACTACTATTGAAACGGTCAGTCCTCAATATATAAGTTGGGATTAATACCGACATTTTTTCGACGCACCGTTACTCAGTATCCTGTAGGATTCCATGGGATGCTAGCGCAGGTTTTTGGGAGTGATTGATATCGATGACGGAGGCGAGTTGGAAATTGCGTACGCATGAATTTACGATGTTTCTAACCAGCGATCGCCGTAGGGCTTTTTTTGGGAAGGCGCAGGCGTCATCACAAGGGAAAGGATGTTCCTCTCCTTGTTTTCAATTGACGCTTGCGGACTCGGCGATAAACTAATAGTGCGGCGCTGGCAGGGATGATGATAGAGGTTCATTGGCCGGGTCCAAGGGTGAGCGGGCGGACAAGCGTCCCCGTATACTCTATGTCGTCCCTGTGATCTCGGTGCTCATTCTAGTCACAGTGTACTATGTTGCTTTTGCGACTCCCCCTTCCCCGCCGCTAGTTCAGAGCTTCAGCTTTCAGTTTTCGATCGACCTCTACAGCCAGTATACCAATGGCACTCCCTACGTACAGTTCTCTTTTCCCGACAGGGCTGTGGGGATGGCTGGGGGGTACTGGGTGAATCACACATATGATGGCGATGGTGCGAAGGGAGTCTATCCGATCTTTTCTCCTAATCCGGCGACCGTTTATCCGAACGGCGTCTATCCAGGATACACAACAGCCTATGTGAAGTCCGTAACTAACCGCACCTACTACCTAAGTGATTATTTCGCAGTCTGGGGAGAGCCTATAGGCAAGAACAATACCGTAGGTTACACAAGCCCTCCGCAAAGTTCCGCTTACCCGTCATCCTGGACTTGGTGGATGTGCGTCGGACCGACTCAGAGCTCTCTTCGTTCTGGACTCTGGGGAAGAGAGCCACTAGTTCCCAACTTGAGGATCATCCTTGCATATGAGGATACGAGTCCCTGCCAAGGAACATAGATGCCATGCATTCCCGTGGGCCTTAGACAGAGACCCGGGTATCGAAAGATAGCGTGACTCGCCTGAAGCTATACGTGGCAAGATTACCTCTGTTAAAGTGTTAAATAATCTATACCAAAGATTGCCGAACGAACAAAAAATGATCTCACTGAAGAATCTCGTCCAACTAACACTGCTCTTACTCCTTTCAGCCCCTCTCTTCTCGATTCCGACTAACGCCCAGACTGTCAGCCCTAACGTGAGTACTCCACCGTGCGGCAATTTCAACAACGCGTGTCCCCTGGGCATATATCCCTCCACCGTCCAGGCCAGTCCAGGCTCCAATGTTACTGTAAACGTTGTCCTCAATGATACTATAGGGCTCATCGGCTGGCTCGTACAAGTCCACTTCGATTTCACTGTGCTTAAGGCGATGAGGGTCGATACACTCGATAGCAACAACGTTTGGAGTACAACATCGCAGACCGACCCGACGCCCCCCCCAGTTCCACCGACGCCTGCGCCTTGGACAACCCCCGGCTGTTCTACTGGCAACAGTTATGCTAGTCCCGGTCATCGAATTACTAACAGTACAGCAACTGCTTGCGTTCCATTTCCTCCTTTCGTCGACGCGAACGGGATTGGTTCTGGATTGAGACCGGGATGCACGGTTGCCGCTTCTGCGTTCACTGGATGCGTGGCGGAAGGTCAAACCCTCCTCGGAGGGATAACCAACATCACAGGCACCACGGGCTTGACCATTTTCAGCATCGAATTTAGGGTCATAGGAGCGGGCTCCTCATCCATCGAAGTTAATTCACACCCTCAGATCATCATAGGAACATTTCACAACCCGGACTTCGATCTCGGCTGCCCTTCTGATGGATGCCAACTGTATAATGCAGCCCCAATCAACGGGCTAGCGATAGGCGTCGGCTCTGCAGCACTCATCAAGTCGAAGGTCGACGTCGCGATCCACCACCTTAAACTGTCCAGTGGAAATGTTCAGACCCTTTCGGCCATCGTCGGGAATACAGGAACCGTCCCTGTCACTGTGCGTGTCGACTTCGTCATAGTCTCTGAGGCAGGAGATGTTTCTTTCGTCGACACCGGAGTCCTGTTGTTGCCTGTGAATACGAATGGTGTACTGAGTGTCTCTTACACTGTGCCAAGTCTCCCGCTTAGATATCACGTGATCGGCAGTCTAACGCTCAGCGGCGATGGATCACACTTCGTGCGTAGCGGTTCAACAGCAACTACTGCCTACTCGGTCGTACTGTAGAAGGTCCGCGTTAGTTCGCGAACCCCTCTCCTCTTTTTTGGGTTTGATCCTGAAGTCTTAAGGCGTCGATTTTCTTCTGGCTTGAGCCGGATATCAAGGGGTATCGACGCTTACCCAGCGCTATACGGAAATCTATCGAGCCAGCCATATTCTTATATGAGATGCTAACAGTAGTCCCGATTGAACTAGAAAATGCCCTCAATGAAAAACTTCATCCAGCTAGTAACACTAATGCTACTGTCTGCTCCACTATTTGCGATCCCTGCGAACGCTCAATCCGTCACTCCCAGCGTAACGGGGCCGAGCCTCTGCGTCGCCTCTTCCGCAGGTTGTCCGGCGAACATTGAGAATGTTCCCGGCGGCACGATCAGCGTTGCGGTCGTCCTCAACAATACACAGCTATTGAACGGTTTCAGAATAACTGTCAGCTACAACTCGCTAGTGCTCAACGCACTCCATGTCAGAACCGGGACTTGGGCGAGCGGATCTTGTACTCCGACACCCTGCCAGATTCTCCCAGTCTTCAACTCGACTATTCAGCTGGCCGGGACTGTAACTGTTGCCCAGGTACTGTTAGGGTCGACCACGAACGTTACCAGCGCGAGCCTCATCACAATCGTTTTCGGCGTCAAAGATTTCGGCAGTTCTGACATCTCCATTAGCGACATAGCTCTCACTGGGCTCGTCAACGGCGTCATCGATCTTCTCCCGACTCCACCCATCACCAACGGACACATGTTCACGCCCCCACCCGCTTCTGCAAAATACATCAAGTCCGCGGTTAGCGTGGCGATTCACCACCTGAAGCTCTCTACTGGAAATGTTCAGACGCTGTCAGCGATCGTCAGCAATACCGGTACCACCGTCGCTTACGTGCGTGTAGACTTCACCATTGTCTCTGAGTCAGGTGATGTCTCGTTCGTCAGCACCGGGGTCTTGACGATGCCCGTAGGGTCCAGTGGATCACTGAGTGTCTCGTACGCGGTGCCAAGCCTGCCGCTAAAGTACCATGTCATAGGCAACCTCGAGGCGAGCGGTGACGGTCTCTTCTTCGTCTTCCAAGCTGGCCAGACGTCCACCACTGCTTACTCAGTAGTGCCGTAGAGCAACCCATAGGGGCGTAAGCCCCCTCCCCTTCCTTTTTTCTCACATAAACAGAAGTGACCATTTCCCCCGCCAGCCCGTGGGAATGTTCGGGGCGCGAGATATCTCACGCTTCCCTCGGGTCGGGTTGTCATCTACATTGAGCATACCCGAGAAATATCCCTCAATCCAAAGTGTGTCAGGGGTATATGGAACGGTCTGGATTTCAAAAAGTCTTATATCGATACGATTCCTGTAACGACGCTGGAAAACAATAGGTGCAATATTTGAAAATACAAACCCTATTAGTAATCGCCCCACTTCTACTCCTAGCGATATTCGCAGCCCCCAGAAACCTCTCCTCAATCCCTTCGGCTCATGCTCAGCTCACAGGTGTCGTCTGCGTTGCCGCTCAGGGCACTAGTACTTCTGGGTGCCCGGCCGTCCAAGTAAACTTTGCCCGGCAGGCTCAGAATACTCATCTTATTGTCGCCATCAACATTGCGGGTTCTGACGCCTTAAACGGGTTCCGCATCTTCATCAAAACAAACAACGCAGTTCTGAATCCGATCAGCGCTGACATAGCCAATACTCTGCTTGCACAGCCAGTCCTGATATTGGCAAACTGTGTTAACGGTGCTGGAACCGGTTGCAGTCTTGCATCCGGTGACGGTCCAGGCGTAGTCGACGTCGGCGCAGTCAGCCTAGCAGGCCTCTCCACCCCACCCACTACTGGCGGTCTATTCGAGATCACATACAACGTAGCTGCTCCCACGGGAACCGGATTCACTTCCCTAGATGCTGTAGCTGGTCTTTGTATTGGTACGAGCGTTACTGGCTTGTGTGTCACCATAACTAACGGCGGATCAACGCCAAACGTTGAGACGTTCCAGGCGGGTTCTTATGGACTCGCTGAGACTCCTCCGACAATATCTGCTCCAAGTACTGTAAGCACCACCCAAGGCTTTGCTACCACATTCACAGTGACCGCTTCTGATGCGGACGGAAATCCATCCATCACGATAGCAGCCACAGGCTTACCATCGGGAGCCTCTTTCACGACATCTGGAACTAACCCAGCTACGGGTACATTCTCTTGGACACCCGCAGCACCTCAGTCAGTCACTGTGACGTTCACAGCCACCGACAACGCCGGCCTAACCGCGACTACTTCAACGACCATCAACGTATCCCCGCTTCCGGTCAGCTTCTACGGTGGAAAGCTCTCGTGGACTCACCACCTATCACTGGCGAAGAACAGCAACATGCAGACCTGGAGTGCAAAGGTAACGAACCCGGGCGCTGAAACGGCCTACGCGATAGTCACGATTCAGGGAACTAACGGTGTACTATCGTTCACAGCCCAGTCTGCAATGATCACCCTTGTAGGTGGCGCGGCGCTTGTCGTTCCGATAACCCAGACCTTCGACTCGACTAGCATTGGCACGAAGTACCACTTCACAGCCACCATAATGTGGGGAACATCACCAACAGCGATAACATTCCCTGGCGCCAATATGAAGAGCGGTGCCTTCGCAGTAGTAGCGTAGTCTCGGAAAAACAATCAAACTCCTTTTCCTTTTTTTCTTCCGGGTTCGAGCGAAGGCTCCGATCTGTATTCTTCTCGTTACCTTGGGGAAGAGTCGTATTGCCGGAGCAGGTTACATCAATCGGAAGACCTAAAATCGCCCGGAAGCCTTATATGAGTTCCAGACCGAGAAACGTTCTGACCTGGGAAATCGCCAGTCAATTCGAGTTACTGGGTTTCCCGATGATGATAACTCATGCGAAAAGAAGCAACCGTTGGAATCATCTTTCTGCTATTGTCGGTTTCGGCGGTTGGTCTCTTTCATTCGGTCAAAGCTTCTACATCATGGTCGAGTCCCACTCTTTTCAGTACGAGCCCCCCAGCATTCAACATTCTACCCGCCGCCCTCCAAGCCCGTGACACCCGGGTATACGTGGCCTGGGAGTCAAACCGTGGCGATCCAAGCTCGACCAGGTTTGATATTTGGTACTCGATTCTAAGCGGCGGGATCTGGTCGACGCCTACCAATCTGACATCTAAAGGCTCGGGCAATTTCAACAATGCACAACCAGCACTTGTTCAACACACCAACGGTACGATCTTCCTCTTCTGGACCGCGAATTTCACCGGGTCCTACAATATCTATTACGAGAGGTACAATAGTGGAGTCTGGTCCAAGCGGGTCGCATTGACTACCGGCGTGGGAATGGATGTTAGTCCTGATGCAACCGTCAGCAATAATGGAACGATGTTTCTGATGTGGAGCCGTAGAACTATTTCCGGGGGAACCGCTACTGCGCAGCTTTTCCTTAAGACTCTGAAGAATAATGTCTGGTCGCCTGAAGTCCAGCTGACCTCCGACTCTACCCAGAATGACGCCCCTGGACTAACCACGACGACCGATGGGACGATATGGCTTGTCTGGCAAAAGTGGATAAGAAACGCTGCTGATTCTCAGGTCTTTTCGATGAAGTATAATGGGACTGTCTGGAGTCCTGCTGTTCAACTAGTCTTTAGCAGTCTGTTGGACTCACATCCTTCTATCATGCAGGACCGTAATGGGACTATCTGGATCTTCTGGTCGAGAGACCTGCCGTTGGGTGGTGGACTTTTCGAACTGAAGCTCTTTGCAAAGAATTCGATCGATAATGGTGCTACGTGGTCGGCTGATCAACAGATTACCTTCGACCCTGTCTGTTGCCAGATCGACGATGATGACCCGGTTGCCATCATGACCCTCTACAATAATATCTGGCTCTTCTATGACAGTGATCTGCCTGATGCTTCAAGCTTCAGCATATACTACCTAACATCCAGCCTGATCTTTCCCGTGCATAACGTGGCCGCATCGGGAATCAGCGCCAACCCAATCGTGACATATCCCGGTGGGATGAAATCGGTCGGCCAGAACGGTATAGTCAAGATCAACGTCACCGTCACCAACCCGGGCGATTTTACGGAGAATGTTGTGGTCCAGGTCACCGCGGTAAACAAGACAAGTTATATGGCTGGATCTGCGACTGGAGCCGTAGCTCCGGGCCAAGCCAGATATCTGACGATCAACTGGAATACTTCAGGGGTCGCCGCCGGCAGGTATAAACTGGTGGAGACGGTTTCGCCGGTTCCAGGCGAGACTCCTGGAAATATTGGCAATAACACATTCTCGGTAAAATCAGTCGTCCACATTCTACCGTTGGGTGACGTGGAACAGGACGGAAATGTGGATATCATCGACGCCTCCACGGTAGCTCTGGCTTTCCAAACGACCCCGGGAACACCTCATTGGAATCCGTACGCAGACATCAACGGTAACGGGATCGTCGACATCATAGACGTGAGCATCATGGCCAAAAACTTCGGCGTCGTGACTTAGCGAAGGCGGTCTATTGGGCTATTCGATTCTTGGCTCACGATCTAGGAGGATACTTCTGCTTGGTATTCTTTTCATCTCAGCTTTCATGATCTTTCAGAGTAGGATCGAGCCTGTTCATGCAGCGACGACATGGTCTTCACCAACGCAAGTACCCCTCACCACTATCGTCAACACAAAGCCTTCGACAACGGCCGACAGCTTCACGAATCTCTGGGTTGTCTACCAGTCAAGCGCTTTCGGCGTCAATCCCCAGATATACTACAAGATCTACAACTTTTTGTCATGGACTCCTGAGGCTCCTCTTACGACTGATACAAACAAGAACACTTCCCCATCCATCTACAGCCTATCAAACACAACAATTTTTGTTGCCTGGGTCTCGAACAGGACTGGGCATCAGAACATTTGGTACAAGACAAATAACGGCGCAACTTGGTCGAGAGACACTCCACTGACCAATGCTGTACTGCCGGACGATGCTCCCTCCGTAACTCAAGACGGTGGAGGTAGAATCTGGGTCGCATGGTACAGAACAAATGGAGGAACGGCCTACCTCTACTACCGGGTTTTCACCCCGGGATCCGGATGGGCCCCAGAGGTTCAGCTTACAAACAATACCTCCCCCGATATTCTTCCCTCCTTACGCGGCACGAGCGACGGGAGGGTGTGGCTAGCCTGGATCTCTCTCCGCACCGGGAACTACAATGTATTCACGAAATACTTTGACGGCTCCACATGGTCGTCGGACACTCGTCTTACGGTGTACAACGGTGACGATTTTGGTCCCAGCCTCGTCCAGTCGAGGGATGGGACAATGTGGGTGGCCTGGTCTAGAGAAATAAAAGTGGGCCCGAACACATATGCCGCGGACCTCTACTACAAGAACTCTACAAACCTAGGAAGTACATGGTCGGCCGATACTAGCATAACTACAACGACTACTTTCAACGACTTCAACCCGTCACTGGTACCGTCCACCCATGACAAGATGCTCTACCTATTCTGGTCTTCCGATATGCCCGCTGGAACGGACTACAGTCTATTCTACTCATCGACCGGGCCCTTCGTCAAGCACGATCTTGCCGTGTCGACTATCTCAGTCAGCCCTGGTAAACTGTACCCCGGCGGGCTCCCATCTATCGGGCAGAGCCCGATTGTCTCGATTAATTTCACCGTAGCGGATCTGGGCGATTTTGCGGAGAGTTCACAGTACAGCCTCTATGCAAACTCCACAATCGTAAAGACAGGATCCTTCACTCTCCAGCCATCAGCGACCCTCCAAGTCCAGGCTTCCTGGAACACCACAGGGGTGAAGGCTTGTTGCATGCAAATCAAAGCAGTAGTGGCCACCGTCCCAGGCGAGATTCTTACGACCAACAACGTCAAAGTCTGGGGTTACGTGCAGCTCATCCCTCTAGGGGACATAGACATGAACGGCTCAGTTGATATCATTGACGCGGGAATCCTAGGTCTTGCATTTGGAAGCTCGCCTGGAATGCCCCACTGGGTCGCAGCCGCTGACTTGAACAATAACGGAGTCATCGACATTATCGACGCCAGCATCTTCGCCTTCCACTTCAACCAGTCAGTGCACTGCCCGTAGGGTCTCTGACGGCAGCATTTCGGATAAACTTTTAAAACACAAAAGACGCCGGGACCTTTCGACCTCAAGCCTGAACGGTAGACAACAAATGCGAGCTCGGGGACAAAACAGGTACCAGATTATCGCGGTCTGCCTCATCCTTCTTAGCGTCACGCTGAATCTGTATCCAGCAGGCATGCTATCTACTGCATCCGTTCAACCGCAGCCGACGCTGGGATCTCCTCCTAGCCCTACTAATGTAAACGGAACCGTGACGGTCAGCCCCGCAGCAGTAGGAGACGCAACCAACTATCCGCTTGGCACGAAATTGATCGTCTCGATCAAATTAGCAAACGCGTCTTCAATCAACCAATACAAGGTCGCTATCGCGACCTGGCCTACTATCCTGAATCCGTTGTCAATAGGATATGGAGATGTGTTTGCATTTGCGAACGGGCAAAACTTTACCGAAGCGAAATGCATCAATGGCCACGGGTTGGGATGCGGATTGAGGGCTGCTGGTCAAGATGGACCTGGAGTTGTCACATTCAGCGAGCTTTCTCTTGCGGGGCCAACAATCAACCAGACAACGAGCACGCTCTTTCAAGTAATGTATAACGTAACTGGAAAGGGAGCGACACAAATCCACATTCTGCCACCAACACTCAGTTCAGGCGCCGGGGGTAACACATTGGCGGTGGGTAGAGTGGACGGCTCCTTTTCCAACAAGAACTGTGGAGCTGCACTATGCAAGCCGCCGAGTGTATCCGTCAGCGTGGCCCGAAATTCAACGCTGGTCCAGCAGCGGTCAATTCTCTTCAACGCTTCGCGAAGCGTTCCGCTCAACCCCAGCGCTTCCATAGTCTCGTACGACTGGATTTTCGGAGATGGTAATGGAAATGTAGTTACAAGTCCCATCGTGAACTACACCTATCCAGGCGCTGGAAATTTCGTTGTGGTTGTGAGGGTAGCAGATAGCTCTAATGCAGTTGGGTTTTGGTCTTTCAGATTCCACATTTCGCGGTTTTTCATTGACCTGGTAATTGGACCGGACGACTTGACCATAGATCATACGACTTTCGTACTTCAGGGAACTCAGATCAACATAGGAGTGACCGTAGAAAATGTTGGAACACAGGCCGTTAACTCTACCTTGGCAGTACTCCTCTCTCTGGGTGATAGGGGCAACCTGACCCTGAAGAGTAGGCCAATCGTCAACTTGGGCATAAACGATAGGACCAATATGACTGCCAATTGGGACACGGCGAACTATGCTCCAAAGGTTTACCGCGTGATGGGTCGTGTTGACCCGGTACGAAACGGAACGGTTCTAGTCGAGAACGTTACCAGCAACAATGACATTTCTGCGTTTGTTCAGATAGTAACAATTAGCCCAGCAGGTCTGAGCCTGAGCGTTGTCTCAGGAGTATCGCTTCTATCTCTGATCATCATAGGTGTCGTTGTCAGTCTTGCTAGAAGGTTCTTCAATAGAAAGCCGGAGTTAGAGGCAGACCTCTCCTAGATTCCGATCCGTTACCCGTGTACAGGGAGAATATCCGGGTATTCTGGGAATATCTGAATCATGCTCTAGATGTACAAACAACAACTGTGGGGGATAATCTTTTAAGGGCAGAAAGGCTGAAACCCTCTCGAGAAAATTGAGAAGCAATTACATTGCAAGCTTAGTGATCGTCTTCGCGCTCGTCTTATCCTTCTCGGCTCTTCCTGGTCCGTTAGCTGCTCTAGTCCACTTCCCCAGCGTTCCTGCTGCTCGTGCAAGCCCTGCTGTAGCCACTAGCTGGCTTCCTGCAGGCCCATCGACCAATACTGAGGTTCAGGCGATTTTCAGTAGTGATGTCGCCGAGCAGACCGCGTTCCTTGCGGAAACGGTCGACCTGACCGACGTTGCTCTAACACCAACTATGGTCACCTGTCTCTCGCAGACAGGCACAAGCTGTTCCGGGATCCCCGGAGTAAACCCCTCTCACTTTGCCGTCACGTCTCCCCTTTCGACCCATGACATTTTCGAGATACAGGTCATGCTGCACAACAACTACTGGGGTGTTCCAATGAACTATGGTCTAGACTCTGGCTGCGTCATTCCAGCAGCGACTGGTGTGGGTGTAGCTGAGACTACGACCAGTACGGCTTGTCCCGGTGTCAGCATCCGCCAAGCGGTCGCCCACCTCATCGACAAGGTCCAATACTGCGCCACTAACGGTATCGTAGTCTGCTCTGCCGTCGACAATGACTCTCCCTTGAGCGCGGGTCTGCTTACTGCTGACCCGTGTGGCTGGGATGTGCTCTTCCCCCAGACAGGCTCCAACTGCGTTGTTGGTAGTCCTGGTGGAATAGCCTACCATCTCAACCCAAGCACTAGTGTGGGTCATGATACTGGTGCCGTTGCTGCAACATACTCGTGGGAGCCTGCCACTGATAACGGTGGTAAGGCTGACCT
>MNHO01000052.1:0-14333 GCA_001919285.1 archaeon 13_1_40CM_2_52_13 | reverse complement strand
TGCTCGTCTTGCTCTTGGTGATGGTTTGATGGAATCCATCTGCTACTTGTTCACAGGCCACTTTAGCGCTGCGACATGCCAGCAGATCCCAACAACCACTACTGCCTGCTCAGGTACATGTTACGTGACTGAGACTCGTGGACCCTTTGCTCTCTTCCCAGGCTTCACCACTAGCGCTACCGGTATCAATGATAACTGGTGGCTCTACACTGGTGGCTTTGGAAGTGTCTTCCCATACGACAGTCTACTCTATGGACAGTTCAACAGCGCGTTCGTCTCTGGAGGCGCATGGGATCAACCGCCATGCTCCAGCAGCGCTGTTCCTGGCACCGCTTCACCCAACTATGGGTATGCTTGTGTTCCAGCCTACGACTCTATCAGCCGGACTATGGAGTTCTCTCCGTGTGCTACTGCTTCTGGAGATCCGTCTCCAGGGCAGACTCGGACAACTGTCACTTTCGGCAACTGCTCCAGTCCTGTAGCGTTGAGTGCTCAGAGCGCTGGCTACCAGACAGAAGACATGTATGGTAAGCTGGAACTCTGGATTCCAATCTACGGTCCCTCGGAACAGTTCGGCTATCTCGCAAAGTGGAACACTGTGATCAACAGCCAGGGCTTGTCTGTGCCCAACTTCTTCACGTGGTTGAACGCACACTCGGCCGGGCTGAACAGTGTCACTCAAGCATTCGCTGCTCCAACAAAGAGCTTGAACCCCTACGCGTCCAGTACTGTGTTCGACTTCCAGACTATTGGCGTCATCTACGACAGCCTCGGCTCGTTGAACCCTGCTCAGAACGGACAATACTTTGACTATCTAGCAAGCGGACACTCGACCCCGTGCAATACCAATCTGTCGATTCCATGTGACCTTGCTCACCTAGGCTATACTCCACCCGCTGGAACAGTCGCCACGGTCAGATTCTCGCTTCGTCCAGACATCTTCTGGCAGAGCGACTCTGTCGGCTCGGCTCACCCAGCACGTCCGATGACTTCGTGGGACGTAGCATTCAGCTACATTACCCTCAAAGCAACCGGATCCTTCCAAGGCGGAGTGTTATCGCCTATGATCGATGTCCACGTTCTCGACAAGGCCAACTTTGACATCAACCTCAACGCTATCGGACCCTTCACCCTACTGAGCATCACAGCTCCAACCATCTTCCCAGGACGCTACTGGTCCTCGACCTGTAGCGGGACGACTTGGGACAGCGATGTCAACGCGGGCAGCGTTCCAACCAGCTGTATGGCAGTAACAAACGGGATGTCGACCATTACCTTCGACCCGCTCTCGTCCGCGCCGAACAACGGTGTGGCTACTGGTATTCTGATTGGCTCGTCAGCCTATGAATGCCAGTCTGCGGGTGGAATCGTCGGTGGCGGCGGCTGCTCTAGCACAGGTGTACAGAACCCGCCGGGCGGCGGCGCATACACTATGACACGGTTCGGATGCAGCAGAGTAACAGGTAACTGCAACGCTCCAGGTGCAAACCCGACATCAACATACTTCCGAAGCGCAGGAACACTCGCACTAGCGATCTGGGCCGGAACCAATGGTGATGCCAACCACGACTCCGTCATTGTAGGCAGTGCAGCCTTCTGCTTCAACAAGGCAGTAGGTACTGCGGGCTGTACTCAGTGGCAGCGTGGAATCGGTAATCCAGGCACCGGCACACCAGTCAACGTCGCCCAAGTCAGCGCGGTGATTAGGTTCTCGCAAGATGGGAACTTTATCTCACCGTTCAACTGGCTGCCAGGCATACCTGCAGCATGCTGTCCGTTCACATCCAACCCACCTGTCGGAATACAGAGCGCAACACCAGTACTCTTCGAAGGCACAGCAACACTCAATCCGTGCAGTATCGACTCTGTAAACGGATACGACTGCTAGCACGATCAGGGCAAGCCCTAATAACCCCCTCCCCCTTTTTTTCATTCGGTTCCTACAAATTTGAGCCTCCGGTCGTTTCTCGTTAAACGGCTGATCTACACAGTTATTCTGATCTTCTTCGTTATCATCCTCAACTGGATAATCTTCGAAGCCCTCCCGGGCCAACAAGGGAGTTTCGAGATTCTCGCTTCGACGCCACATACGACACAGGCGCAGCGGGACAAGCTGATCGCCACGTATGGGCTTAACAAGTCAGTCTCTGAGAGGTTCTATGACTATGTCGTAGCAATGCTGACTTTTAACTTCGGATTCTCGTACCAGACCGGGGCCCCAGTTGTTTCCGACATCGTACAATCCGGTAGATTGGCGAACACTCTACTCCTGCTTGGCACCTCGAGTATCATATCTATCGTCGTCGGAATCCTCATAGGTATCTTGGCGGCCCGAAGGCGAGGCTCCACCCTAGACAATGGGTCAGTGATCGCATCACTAACGACGTATTCCCTTCCCACCTTCTGGATGGGGACACTGCTGATCTTGGTGTTTACCCTCTGGTTCAAATGGTTCCCACCCGGCGGGACGGTTCCTCTCCAATGGTTGAGCACGGCTCCGCCATCAAACCTGATTGTCCAACTGTTGGTCCGTCTTCAGTACCTCTTTCTCCCGGCTTTGACACTTACTCTGTTCACCTACGGATTATTTCTGCTCCTTACTCGGGCGACGATGATGGAGGCGTTGAGCGAAGACTACATTGTCACCGCGAGAGCTAAGGGATTATCCGAGAGAGTGATACTGTTGCGGCACGCTTTCAAGAACGCGTCCCTGCCCATAGTCACCGCAACCGCGCTTCAGTTCGGCTTCATACTTAGTGGGGCGATTATTACTGAGACAATATTCAACTGGGCGGGATTGGGTCTCTGGCTATTTCAGTCGATCCAGTTCAAGGACTTCCCGGTCATTCAAGCCTTGTTCTTCATAATCGCTTTGATGGTAATTGGAGCAAACTTCGTTTCGGACGTGATCTACGGCATCATCGACCCACGGATCAGGTATGAATAAGCACTTCTTAGGCTGAGCCCATGTCATCGACAAAGTATCGACGGCTTAACGGCGCGGCACGTCTTCTGAGAACTCTTACTAGAAACAGAATGGCCCTGATCGGTCTAGTGCTGCTAATTGGATCAGTGTTCGTAGCGGTTGCGGCTCCGCTGCTTACGCCTTACGATCCCAAGTCCAGCATAGTGGCCGGGGCACGAGCTGCACCCGGCTGGATGCGATCCTTTCCGGATGGATACTATCTTAGCGGTGATGTCACCGCGGTCGAGGACCCGCTATTCAATTCTCCTCAGGCGGTCCAGGCATGGACTTTGAACGCTTCTTCTACGGCAGTATCCAATACCATTGTCTCCTATTCCCCCGGTGTCTCCTCGTCAAATCGTACCTCCAAAGGAAGCCTTCAGGTTAACTATGGGGGAACATCTGCCGGTTCAGTGACACTCTTCAAGACTTTCAATTATCCTTACAATGGCCCCCCCGATAGTTTCATCGCTTCAATGTCGGTTCTCGCGTCAGGCGCGTCGACTCTCAATCCGGTGAATGTAAAAATCTTCATCAACAGAATCGGCGATCAGTCCTTCAACCTGTGGGATCAGAACGTAACCGAGAGTGGCGTCTGGCTGGCTCCCCAACCCGCGCTAGACTCTCGCGTAACTCAGCTTCAGCAGCACTTGCATGTGGGCTCCACAACATTTGGTCCTGCCCAGGTGATCTTCTCCGCCATTCAAGAGTACTCTTACGGGGTTCAGCTGACGTTCTCTGGACCCGCAAAAATTAACCTTGACAACACTCAGCTCCTACTCCTCGGCACGGCCTTCGGAGTAATGGGCACTGACAATCAGGGTGCGGATCTTTTCACCCAGCTTCTCTACGGGGCACGAATATCGCTGTTCGTCGGGCTCTTGTCGGCGGCGATCGGAATCGGGCTCGGTCTTATCATCGGCCTAATAGCCGGTTTCATTGGCGGGATTGGCGATGAGGTTCTGATGAGGTTCACAGACATGATGCTAGTGATCCCAACGCTTCCATTGTTGTTAGTCTTGATCACCGTCCTGGGCACCAGTCTGATCAACATCATCATTATCATCGGCTTCCTTGGCTGGATGGGCTTTGCGAGAATTGTCCGATCTCAGGTACTCACTCTGAAAGAGAGACCCTTCGTCGAGGCGGCGAAGGCTGTTGGTGCTGGTCGGTGGAGGATCATAAGCAGGCACGTATTTCCCAACATAGTCTCCTTGACCTACGTCAACTTGGCGCTCACAGTTCCTGCAGCTATTCTTACTGAGTCCGCTCTAGAGTTTCTCGGTCTCGGAGATCCCTCAGTCGTGTCCTGGGGGAACATGTTCCAGCACGCCGAGATCTCTGGTTCTCTCTCAATATGGTGGTGGGTCCTGCCCCCCGGGATAGCGATAGCCCTCGTCTCACTCTCCTTCGTGCTCATCGGATACGCTCTTGATGAGATTTTCAATCCAAGACTCCGAGTGAGACGCTAGCCAATACACAAGACAGATTCGAGCGGGACAAAACCACTTTGAGCATACTCGCGCAGGCTGCCATGTAATTGCAATCATCATCCGGACAACTCTCATCGAGTATCAGATCTCGCCGGCACCAAGGCCTCAAAGCTTATTTCGAGAATCTAGTTGTCACTGGATCAAACGGTATGAATCAGACTTGACAGCCAACTCGACAGTTCTATCAGTCCAGGACCTGTCGGCATACTACTATACCCTCAACGGCTGGGTCAGGGCAGCCGAGAGCGTGACGTTTGATGTCGAGATGGGCCAGGCAATGGGTCTCGCCGGCGAGTCCGGCTGTGGAAAGACGACAGTTGCTATGTCTCTTCTCAAGATCCTGCCCCGCGGCGGTAGGATTCGAAAAGGAAAGATCATCTTCGACGGTGAAGATCTCGTCCCGCTCTCAGAGAATGAGATGCGGAAGAGACGTTGGAAAGGAATATCGATAGTTTTCCAGGGAGCAATGAGCGCATTCAACCCAGTCTACAAGGTAGGGGACCAGATTGCGGAGGCGATCAAGACCCACGAGAGTGGTGTAAGCAAGGCTGATGTCGAGGAGAGGATTGCAAAGCTCCTTGAGACCGTGGGCATCGAGCCGTCCCGCGCTGACAATTACCCGCACGAGTTCAGTGGAGGGATGAGGCAGAGAGCTCTCATCGCGATGGCGCTAGCAGCGAATCCGAAGATGCTGATTGCCGACGAGCCTGGGACCGCGCTTGACGTGATAGTTCAAGCTCAGACCTTGAAGCTGCTGCGCGACCTCAAGGACCGGTTGGGATTATCCATGATAATGATCAGCCACGACCTTTCAATAATCGCCGAGACATGTGAAAAAGTAGCAATCATGTACGCGGGTAGAATCGTCGAGTACGGCGATGCAGTATCAATATTCAAGAATCCAATGCATCCCTACACTCAAGGACTGATCAAAGCCTTTCCCAGCATCAAAGGCGAGAGAGTCCGTCTCACCTCCATACCTGGCACTCCTCCAGACCTGATCCATCCACCGCCAGCTTGCAGGTTCAACCCCCGCTGCCCATACGTAATGGACATTTGCAAGAAAATAGATCCCCAACTGGTAGAGCATGGCGAGAAGAATCATTTGGCCGCCTGCCATCTTTACTGAGGTGAGTCCTGGTGGGACAAGATCCGTCTGAGTCGACCTTGCCAGGGCACGTAGACTCTGAAGAGGTTCTAAAAATCGAAGACCTGAGGAAATGGTACCCTCTCCGTCGCGGATTCTTCGAGACCCTCCTATCTCGAGATGAGCTGAATGTCAAGGCCGTAGACGGTATCAGCTTCACTGTCCGTAAGGGCGAGGTCCTCGCCCTAGCGGGTGAGAGCGGTAGCGGTAAGACGACGACTGGAAAGGTCCTGCTCCGATTGGTGAAGCCTACTAGCGGAAGCATCTTCTTCCAGGGGAAGGATATTACTAAACTGTCGGAGAAGGAGTTGAAGCCTCTCCGTCGAGAGATGCAGATAGTCTTCCAGGATCCTTTCGAGTCGCTGAATCCTCGGATGACGATAAAAGAGATCGTTGCTGAGCCGATCCGGGTGCAGCACGCCTCGGCTAACGAGGCTGAGCTGGAGGAGATGGTGAAGAAGGCTCTCTCAGATGTTGAGGTCGTTCCCCCGGAAGAGTTTCTCTACCGGTTTCCCCATGAGCTGAGCGGTGGTCAGCGACAACGAGTTGCAGTGGCCCGCGCCTTTGTTCTTGGACCCAGCTTCATCGTCGCGGACGAGCCGGTCTCCATGCTCGACGTTTCCATCAGAGCCGAGATTCTAAACCTCATGGTGGACCTAGTGAAGAAGAGTTCGGCCTCCATCATCTACATCACCCACGACATCGCCCTGGCCAAACATATCAGCGACCGGATCGGCGTGATGTATCTGGGGAAGATGATGGAAATGGGCGGATCGCAGACCATAGTCGACCTTCCCTTGCACCCGTACACTCAAGCCTTGATCGCGGCGGTCCCTGTCCCTGACCCTGAGTCTAAGAGGACGCAGAACGTGATAAGTGGCGAGATTCCCAGCCCGGTATTCCCGCCGTCAGGCTGTCGGTTCCACACCAGATGTCCATATGCGCATACAAGGTGTACCAAGGAGGAACCGGCCCTTGTCGAAGTGGAGAAGGATCACTACGTTGCCTGCCACCTCTATACATGATTCTCAGACCAGACGCACCCCTCTCCAGTTCAGTACTCTCCGTCATCCCAGCCTAGTACGATAAATTGAATAGTCTCCTCCCGAGGATTCAGGACTGATGCCGGGATCTAAGGAAGAGAGGAAGCATAGATTCTGGAAAGTTGACCCTGCAATGTACACTCGTGGCCCGGCACGTTCGAGGGCCAGCTCCCTCAAGGATCCGTTGCAGTCCCTTGCCAAGCCAGTTCTGATTAGCCTCTTCTTCTCCTATCCTCTTATCGTAGTATTCATCGGCATACTCTACGGCGGAATTCTCTACTGGGCATCTCTCACCGGATCCTTTGCTCTTCTCGGCCTCTTCTTGTGGAAGACCGGTTACGCGAAGAACTTCGAAGCGTGGAATCCCAGACTAGGAAAGCAGCTCCTAGCCCTCCTCGTCGCGTTCGCTATCGTGGTAGGATTCTATCTCGGCCTCTTCAACGCCAGGCTCTGGCTGGTCCCGATCACTCTAGGTCTCGGAATAGGCGCACTGATAATCCTAGTAAGAAGAAACTGATCCCAGTCGCGAAACGGACGTTTCAACGCTTCTTCCTTCTAGCAATCTTTGGACGGAGTCTCCTGTCGAGAACCACGCTCGCCACGAGCACGACAATACTCGTCAGAATGATAAGCGCCATAACTGGGTCTGCTGGCGTCTGCAGATCAAAGACAACTGCGGTGCCGTCCGCCCAGGCCCTCGCCGGAGCGGTCAGCTCAAGGGTAGGCACGTAGATCGCAGAGTATACGGGGAAGTAGAAATCTTCAATGTGTCTTATCCCGACCGTAAGATTGTACGGGTTGAGGGTGGGCGTGAAAGACCAGACAGATGATGAGCCCAACGGATCATATTGGTTGTTCCACTGAGACACTGGTGAGACCCATGAGAAGTCGAGAATGTTGAAGGTGGCGGTCGTGTTTCCGGGCACGTTGGAGTTGAGGTATGGTGCACCATCGAGAAAGTAGGTTGTTGTCGACGTGGTCGTTAGAGACTTGAGAGGGCCGAGAAGGTACTTGGCCCCCACGCTGTTAATCTCGTTTCCTCCGGGTGCGATAGATGTCGAGAGTCCCATCTTTAGAATGGCAAGGTTCGACCTTACTGATCCTCCGAAGTTGGAGTTGACTCCTCCAACGACAATAGTATAGTTCTCGCTGATCAGCCATGTCTGGCTGGAGGGGTTGATGAGGCTGGTCCCGGCGTGCAGGGTCAAGCTGACGACATGTGCCGGACTGACGAGTTGTCGCATCGCCTTTTCTATAGGACCAACTATGAGGGACGAGTTCGACTCGTCCAGGGTTACTTTGAAGAGAGGTAGAGATGTGAAGTTTTCTTGCATCTGAAGGCGGAGGTCGAGAGTAACTGTGTTCTGGTTCACGACCACGCTTATCGGGGCTGAGGTTGCCTGAGCGTGCACGAGTCCTCCTGAGAAGATTCCGATCAGCAACAATGCTAAGACAGCGTATGACGTTCTGCGAGTCAACTTGACCGACCGGTGAGTGCTTGCCTGGCCGTTGGACCTTCGTAGTATAAAGTTTGATTGAATGTGTAGCAGGGACTTGTTGCGACGCTCAAATGCTCGAGGAGACGAAGGATGATTATCTGCGTGTTAGCATGGAAAACGATATTTAGCTCCTACTCTGATAGTGTCTAAGCATGCCTAGGCAACGCAGGATACTAGTCCCGGTCGCTTTGATTCTGCTCATAGGAGTACTCTCCATTCCCATCGCGCCCTTAAGACAGGTGAGCGCATCCGGACCGGCCCATAGAACGTTTCACCTTATCGGCTTCGCGGCGCAGAACTGGAACTCTACGAGCCCTGGACCGTTGATGACGGTATTCGACGGAGACCTCGTCTCGATCCTGTTCAGCAGCGGAGACGGTCTGATTCACACATGGTACTTGGACGTGAACAACAACGGAATCGCCGACACTAACGAGCCTAACTCGTTCCCCATCGAAGCAACCTCCTCGGCCTTCGTCAACTACACCTTCACCCCGAAGATAGGAACCAACATTCCTGCAGGCGGAAACTTCACCTACAGATGTGGAGTTCACCCGGGATCGATGTTCGGAGCATTCCAAGTCATCCCTGCCACCATCAACTCTTCAATCAACTCCGCATCAACCCTGGACTCAAGCTCTGTCGCAACCGTCGGAACACTGACGGTCGATATGCGAAGTCTCACACTCACCGGGAGCCTCACGGTCACAGCAACAAACAGCACCACAGGAGCCGTGCTATTCTCCAGGACTTACACGATCCCCACAATGGGTCTCACGTCCATATCCCCCTCGTCAAGACAAGTTCTGTTCGGCCTGAATGTCCAAGTCCTACCCTACGCCCTCAGCGTTGAAGTCAAGGTAATCCTACAAGGAATTACAGTCACGAGCTCCACATTACTAACGCGGGAGTTGGACATTAACGGGAACGGATCAGTCGACATTATCGACGCGGGAATAGCTGCACTCGCCTTCGGGGCGAGCGTAGGGAATCCAAAGTATAACCCTCAGGCAGACTTTCTCGCACACGGAACAATCGACATCGTAGAGCTGGGGGTGTTCGCGTTCTATTTCAACGCCCAGATACTCCACTAGAACCTAGACAAAGACCGCGAGGAAAGTCTCGTAATGCTCAGCGGTCTCTGTGGATATAGGACAGCGGCTTGGGATATACGGGAGAAGAGGGAGAACACTCCGAGATTACAGGGTCTGTTTAAAACGCTAAATACGCAACGGGTTAGCAAAAAAAAAGACTGAACAAAAGGTGATAGCAAACCATACGAAACTGTTGATACTGGCTATTGCTGCTCTAGCCGTGCTTGCTGCTCCTGTTGCGAATGTCCACGCACGTGGTCCTCCGAGCCCCTACGATCCCACTGTGACGGCTGTCCATACTGGAGGCACTGGTGGAGGGGACGGCGACGTCATCTTCACCATTACCAACAGCAACGACCCCAACGCCATTGTTGGAATAGGGGTCACCGAGACTGATAACAACCAGAATCAGATCAGACAGATCGTCGCGACCCCGACCAACTGGGTGAACAGCGGAATCGTCTTCAAGAACGGTAAAGCTGTCTCGACCGCGTGGGGAACCTGCATGCCAAACTCCGGCTGCTCGCCTGTGACGACCGGCAACTCCCTCGGGGGTTTCGATGTCAAGATGGTCGGCCAAGCCCCATATGGCTGGTCCTGGGCCCTCATGGATAGTACTGGCGCAATGTTCACCGGTACGCTGAGTGTGAGCTAAGAAATCCAGGTCTATCTAAACCCGAAACTCCCCCTTTTGTTTTCTCCTTCCTATTTCTGGGAGAAAGAATTCGACCCGTTCTCTCCGACTTGGGGTAGTTGAGCAAAGGCTCTTCCCAAACGCTTTAGGGTAAGTTACACCGACCGAGACAGGGACCTGGCGCAACATTGAGACTTGTTGGAGGGGTCTTTATCGTCGCTCTCCTAACTTTAACGGTAGCCAACATTCTACCTGCTAACTTGGGATCAAACGTCGGCTCAAGCGATAGGCGGGAGATGCAGCCGGACTCGATTTATCATCCTGCCAGTCTATCGACCCCTGGATTGCCTCCGTTCATTCCCGCGGATCTTCGGAAAGCCTACAACTTTTTGCCCTTGTACAATCGAAACGTTGATGGTAGAACGACTAGGATCGCAATCGTTGACGCGTATGGAGATCCAACCCTATCCTCGGATTTAGCCGGGTTCGATGGTTTTACGGGTCTTCCCTCTGCGACGGTGAACTTCTACTATCCCAACGGGGTTCCTCGCCGGACGAATTCTAACTGGGCGGTGGAGACTGCCCTGGATGTTGAATGGGCGCACTCCATGGCGCCTGGAGCGTCAATTGATCTGGTGGTGGGTGTGGACGCCAGCCTCGGAAGTATCTACAACGCAATCCTCTATGTTGCAAATTCACTGCCAGGCGATGCAGTGCTCTCGATGAGCTTTGGACTATCAGAATCCCTCTATCCTACAACAGGCTCTGCCACTATTGCCAGCTTCCACCAATTATTTGTAACAATAACATCACATGGGACCGTCGCAGTTGCCAGCTCCGGCGACTCTGGCGCTTCTAGTTGCTGCAACATACAATATCCAGCATCCGATCCTCTGGTCCTAGCAGTTGGTGGTACGAGCCTCTCCCTGAACTCTGACGCGTCCTACTCGCACGAGTCGGCGTGGACAGGAAGTTCGGCCGGGTCGAGCATCATCTATCCGAAGCCATCCTGGCAATTAGGACTGGGCGATTCTATGCGGGACGATGTTGACGTTTCCTACGACGCCGATCCGAACACCGGAGTAATGGTCCTGGCACTTGGAAGCTCTTTCGAAGTGGGCGGAACAAGTGCAGGTGCACCACAGTGGGCGGCCCTGCTCGCACTAGCAAGCCAAGCCAACTCGATAAAGTATGGAGCCGTGAATTCTCAACTGTACAATTTATCATCATATCACGATGTCACGACAGGATCAGATGGATTCTTCTCCGCATTACCTGGCTGGGATTATCCAACAGGCCTCGGCACTCCCGACGCTAATGCAACAGTGACCTTCCTAGGATCCTTATCTCTTGTTGCTACAAACACCAATAGCCTGCAAGGAGTCATAGTTACTACATCCTCTCTCCTAACTATCAATATGTCCGCGCTAACGGTATCAGGCAATGTCTCAGTCGTCGCGAAGAACTCGACAACTCAAACAACAATCTTCACAAAAACATACTCGATTCAGAACCTGAAACTCCAGAACCAAACGACCTCCTTCCAAGTCTCCTTCCTACTCAACATTCCAATATCGCCCTACTCTCTCTCCTCCGACATCACGATCAAGCTTGTCCAGAACGTTGCCACGGCCTCCGTGCTGCTGACAAGACAGCTTGACATAAACGGCAACGGCAGCGTGGACATTGTCGATGTGAGCATCATGGCAGCGGTCTTCAACTCAACGGTCGGCACGTCCACCTATGATCCACGGGCAGACTTTGACGCCAACGGAGTAATCGACATCATCGACGCCAGTATAGCTGCCCGATACTTCGGCGCTACAGACTTCCTGTAGAGATGGCTGGCACATGACTCACGCACGATTTGGTCTCAGATAGCGCGACGGTCAACGAGATTCTCTTCTTCTCCATGTTCGAAATGGACCTGAGTGTTGGTTGGGTATGATTGGCGATAGCTATGATAGCCGGATGCTATCCAGTGGTAGCTGTTGGTTGCGCCAGAAGAAAAGTCTTAAGAGCAGTTAGCTGGTAGCCCCATCAGAATCGGTGCAATTATGTTCAGAAAGATAGTTCTGCCTTCGCTGTTAGTAATAGTAGCACTTTTCGCGATAAGCCTCGGCGCGACGACCCCAGTTCATGGTCAACTCGTCGGGGTTGTTTGCATTGCGGCCCCACCCGTTACCACCACCTCTGGATGCCCTTCAACCCCAGCAAATGTTGCAGGTGGCGCTGCTGGCACTAAGTTTGTTGTCGCCATCAACATTCAAGGCTCTGATGCCTTGAACGGATTCCGTATCTTCGTCAAAACAGATAACACGATTATTAATCCAGTTAAGGCTGACACCAATAATACCATTCTCGCGGCACCCCTCCTGATTCTGGCCAATTGTATCAACGGCGCGGGAACGGGTTGCAGTCTCTCCGCGGGCGACGGCCCAGGCGTGGTCGACGTGGGCGTCGTCAGTCTCACGGGCCTTACATCCCCGCCAACTACCGGTAATTTGTTCGAGATCGTCTATCAAGTTGTGACGGCGACTAATGGTACGCCGATCAATTTCCTAACTTCCTCGACAACTTCCGGGACCTGCCCTCAGGGTTCCAGCGTTCCCGGCGTTTGTGTAACAATAACTAATGGTGGGTCGCAACCCAACGTGGAGACGGCTCAGACTGGAATAGCTATCAACCTCGCGTCTTTCGCGTTGTCTGCAACTTCTGGGAACCTCACAATTACAGCCGGCTCTTCGAAGACGTCCACTGTCACGGTCAGTAGCGTCCTCAGTGGAATTGGAACGGTTACTCTGTCGAGCGCCGTTACTCCAGTCAAGACAAATGGACCAACTGCAACTTTGGGAACCCTTAGCGGGACTCTTAGTAACAGGGTTACCTCGTTCACTTCACTATTGACCGTATCCACTGTTGCGGCCACTCCCGGCGGTAATTACAACGTGACAGTAACCGGAGTCTGTCCGACATCGGGTTGCAGCGTCACAACGCGCAATTTGATCATACCCGTCGTGATACCGGCGGGAGCCCTAACTGTCGACTTCGCCTCTAGCCCTGCGACACCTGAGGTAGGAAGCACTGTAACTTTCACCGCAACCACAGTTGGAGGATCTTCACCCTTCAGCTATCTCTGGACCTTCGGTGATGGGACTACTGCAACAACGACAACCAATATAGCAACACACTCCTACACTACCGCATCAACATTTAGCGCAACAGTTCAGGTCACAGACTCATTGAGCCACGTCGCGACCTCACCGGCCCACAATGTGGTAGTAGCAGCTAGGCTCACGGCCGCCGCCTTCACTTTTACCCCAGCTTCGCCGGAAGCTGGCTCACCCGTTCAATTTACTGCTACCACGACAGGTGGTGTTGCTCCGTTCACTTTCAGCTGGAGTTTCGGTGACGCTACAACAGGCACCGGTAGTCCCGTAAGTCACTCGTACTCTGCAGCCGGAACCTTCAGTGTAACCGTCACTGCCACCGATGCTAACAGTGTTTCCGCTACATCCCCTGCCCAGAATGTTGTTGTTGCCGCCCGCCTCACAGCCGCCGCATTCACTTTCACCCCAACAACCCCCGAGGTAGGTGTCCCTGTGCAGTTCACCGCTACTACAACTGGTGGTGTCGGTCCGTTCACTTTCAGCTGGAACTTTGGAGATACAACAACTGGCACCGGTAGCCCTGTGAGCCACTCTTACACTGCCGCTGGGACTTTCAGTGTGACCGTTACCGCGACCGATGCTAACGGTGTCGCAGTAACTTCTCCCGCCCAGAATGTTGTTGTCGCCGCACGATTATCCGCCGCTGCGTTCACATTTACTCCATCGTCGCCAGAAGCAGGAGTCAACGTTCAGTTCACAGCAACAACGACCGGCGGTGTCGGTCCGTTCACCTTCTCCTGGAACTTTGGTGACACCGCCACTGGCACCGGGAATCCTGTAAGCCACAGCTATACTGCTGCTGGCACATTCAGCGTAACAGTTACTGCCACCGACGCTAACGGGGTCTCCGTCACTTCACCCGCGGGCAACGTGATCGTCGCCCCTAGATTATCCGCAGCCGCCTTTACATTTACACCCTCAACTCCTGAGGCAGGATCGCCTGTTCAGTTCACGGCCAGTACGACTGGTGGTGTTGGTCCCTTCACGTTTAGCTGGAGCTTTGGTGACACTACGACCGGTACCGGTAGTCCGGTCAGTCACTCCTATGCTGCTGCAGGTACTTTCAGCGTGAGTGTAACTGCGACTGATGCGAACGGAGTCTCGGTCACATCTCCAGCCCAGAATGTCGTTGTCGCAGCAAGATTGTCTGCGGCCGCATTCACGTTCACCCCTGCCACACCTGAAGCAGGACTTGCCGTTTCGTTTACTGCAACCACAACCGGTGGTGTTGGTCCGTTCACCTTCAGCTGGAACTTTGGCGACACAACCACTGGCACTGGTAATCCAG
>MNHO01000043.1 GCA_001919285.1 archaeon 13_1_40CM_2_52_13 | reverse complement strand
ATCATGGGCGCATTCCATGTTTCGGTCGAGCGGGCGACCGCATTCGCACACCCAACCGATGAGTTTCGCCGGCACACCTGCGACCAATGCATGCGGCAGCACGTCCTTCGTGACGACGGCGCCGGCCGCAATCATCGCGTTCCGACCGATCGTGATACCGCAGAGGATTGTCGCATTTGCGCCCAACGAAGCCCCGTCCTGAACCTTCGTGTCCACCCGGCGCCAGTCTGGGCTGACAGCTCGCGGGTACGGGTCATTCGTGAAGCAAACGTGAGGTCCGACGAAAACACGGTTGCCGAGGGTGACTCCCTTGTAGATTGTCGCGAAATTCTCCACTTTGCAATCGTTCCCGATTAGGACGTCGGAGTCGATGTAGACATCCTTGCCGATGATGCAATTTTCGCCGACCCGCGCTCCTTCTCGAACCTGCGCCCAATGCCAGATACGGCTTCCTTCGCCGATGGTGGCCTTCACGGATACCTCTGCAGTGGGATGAATCTGAGGGGCCACGGCGAACCCCAACCCAGCTGCCGGTTCAAGTACGTTTCCGGTGTGCGGCGCGAGACGAGCTTGATTCATCCACTCTGAGATTCGGACCTCAGACGGCAAGGCCGACGATGAAACCGATGACGTACGCGGCAATCCCGATCAGGGAAACGACGATGACTGCGTCGCGTGGCTCGAGGCGGAAACTAGGTAGATCCACCGTCCGAATCTTCTCCGCGTGCATCGCTCGGAAGGTTGCCTGAGGCCCTTAAGAAGATTTCCCGCCACTTATCGCGGATGATAGGTCTACCTCCAATTGCCTGTTCTCACCTTCCAGAATGTCGAGAGAACGCCCATATATCGGATTCGACCGTGAGCGAGAAACGGACGAGTCGTTCCAATGGATTTGCCGATCCTAGTAGCGTCAGCCATAGTTTCGTTCATCGCGGCGTATCTCTTCCTCCCCTGGTTGATTCGATCTCTTCGGGGCACCACTCTCGTCGGGAAAGATTTGAACAAGCTCCATGGCCCCCTCGTTCCCGAGATGGGGGGGATCGGGGTCATCCTCGGCTTCTACGTCGGGGTCGGGATATTGGCGGCACTGGTAGTGCCGGCAGATTCATCGGCTCTCTTCTTCGCAGCGCTTAGCGCCTGCCTTGGCGCAGGTGTCGTGGGGCTGATGGACGACATGTTCCGTCTGCGTAAACGATCCAAGGCGATCCTCCCGTTCGTACTCGCCCTCCCCCTCGGTGCCGTCGTATACTCAGCCAAGAACACGGTACTCCTGGGGTTGGACATCGGGGTTCTGATAGCGCTGGCGGTTCCACTCGGGGTGACAAGTGCCTGTAACGCCGCGAACATGCTGGAGGGGTTCAACGGACTCGGAGCCGGTCTCGGCGTCATCATGACCGCGTCGCTCATCGTGCTATCCCTCCTCACCGGAGCGCAGGGAGGCCTGTTCCTTTTGTTCCCGCTGCTGGGCGCTCTCTCCGCCTTCCTTTGCTTCAATCGTTATCCGGCTCGGGTGTTCCCGGGCGACTCGATGACGCTCTTTACGGGGGCCACGATCGCGTGTGCTGCGATCATCTCGTCGCCGTCCCTCAAGGCGGTTGGCGCAATCCTCTTCACCCCGATGATTATCGAGTTCGCATTGAAATTTCGCGGACACTTTCAAGCGGAGAACTACGGCGAGATTGGCCCGGATGGCCGTTTAGGGTGGGATGGTCCGATTGAGTCCCTGGCACATGCCGTCATGCGCTGGAAACGGCTTCGTGAGTGGGAGATCGTACTCGTCTTATGGGCGATTGAATTAGCGGTTTGCGCAGCCGTCATTTTTGCCGCAGTGGTGGCCAGATGAGGGTTTGCCACGTCGTATATTCCTATGTGCCTTTTGATCCACGAGTGCAGAAAGAAGTTTCATCGTTGCGATTGCGGGGGCATGAAGTGGACATCGTGTGCCTCCGTGACCTTGGCCAGCCAAGCGTGGAAGACTTGGAGCACGTTCGGATTCATAGGGTGCCGCTTCGAGCAATCCGCGGCGGCATGTTCCGCTACGCCTACCAATATGCTACGTTCTTTCTTCTGGCGTCGTTGCTGCTCTTACGGCTCCAGTTGCAGCGCCGTTTCAATGTGGTTCATGTTCACTCACTCCCTGATTTCCAGATATTCTGCGCCCTGCCTTCTAAGGCCTTCGGCGCATCGCTCATACTCGACATGCACGAGGCAATGCCGGAAATTCTCGCCGCACGATTTGAGTTATCAATGAATCACCCGCTTGCAAAAGTGGCTTGCGCCCTCGAGGCTTTGAGTGGCCTCATTGCCGATCGAGTTCTCACGGTTAATAGCACAATCGCAAGGCTGCTCGAAGCCAGGGGGATTGACGGTCGAAAACTCCTCGTCGTAATGAACAGCACCGATCGTCCCCCTTCCGTTTCGGCTTCGCCAGACGACCTGCTTGATCGGATGGCTCTCGCGGGTCGAACCGTGATAGTCTATGCTGGTGGAGTTGATCCAGAGCGAGATCTCGAGACCGTTGTTCGTGCCGCGGCAATTCTCAGCAAGTCACGCCCCGTCTCGCTTCTGATCTTCGGCAAGGGCCCGGAATCGTACCGCGAAGAGCTTCGGGGAATGATCCGGAACGCGCCTCCGATGCTGGATGCGCGAATTGGGGATTGGATTCCTCCGGCCAAGGCTGTTGAACTCGTCAGCCTAACTGATGTGGGGCTTGTACCCTACCGGCGAAATCCGCTAACGGAAATCGCAATGCCGAACAAAGTCTTTGAGTACGCGGCAGCGGGAAAACCGATGGTGGTTGCAAATCTTTCGACTCTCCGCGGCCTATGGGAGAGCTCGGCGCTTTTCTACGAGCCGGGTGACGAGCTCGACCTCGCTCGCAAAATGGAACGGATAGTAAGCGAAAGGGACTTGGCGATGCGTCTGGTGAGATCGGCCACAGCTGTGTACGAGCGCCATACATGGGCGCACTACGAGGCCGAACTTATCCACCTCTACGAAAGTTTAATCCAAGAGAGGAGGATGGGATCTTCCACGTTTACCTCGTAGCGGGGATCCATCCCACCATAGAGGCCGCTGGAGGCACTCGCTCCTACGTACTCGGTTTGGCCAAAGCCCTGTCGCTCCGCGGCATTCATGTCGCAATCGTCGGAGCAGGCCCTCCGACTTCCGTAGAGTTCGCAGAGTTTCTTTCGGTGACGCCGGAATATCCCATCTCAAACTATGTCTTCATCCGTCGTCTTTGGAAGTGGGTTCGACGCAATCCACCGCTGACAGGGTCCATTGTAAATACGATGCGGCCCGATGACATGTACCCATATCTTGCGTTCGCCGAACGTTGCCGATTGGTATGTACGCTCCATGGAACGCCCGCACGCGCGATCGCTCAGAGGCGGTCTCTGGGGCGTCTCCTATATTGGTATGCTGAACGTCGTTCTTTGCACACCGCGCACTGGATTGTTTCTGTAAGTGCTGCCACGCTCGAATTCTACCTTCACCGCTTTCCACAACTGAGCCGGAAGTCCGCGGTCATTCCAATTGGTGTGGACCTGTTTGCTTTTCGGCCCGTGGAACGCCGAGTCGCCAGAAGCGAGCTTGGGCTTCCGAACGTTCCCATCATGTTGTTTGCAGGTCGAATCGCTCCGGAGAAGAGGATCGCTGTTCCGATTGAGGCATTGCGGGGATTGGAAGGAAGTCCCCTTTTGCTGATCGCCGGCGGCGAACCGCGCAAGGGAGACGGACTTTCAATCCCTGAAAACGCGCCCGTTCGTTTTCTAGGCACTGTGCCACATCATCAAATGCCGACCCTTCTTTCGGCCGCAGATGTACTCGTCCTATCGTCTTCTTTCGAAGGACTTCCGACCGTTGTATTGGAGTCATTCGCATGCGGCACTCCGGTCTTTGCAACCGCCGTCGGAGACCTTCCTCGTGTCCTGATAGAAGGTCGGACCGGCTTTTTCTTTGATGGAACATCTGTGGGGCTCCGGAATCTCATCCTGCGGCGATGGGATTCTCTTCATTCCATGCGCCAATCGTGTGTCGAAGCGGCGCAGGCGTTCGGATGGGACGCTATCGCAGATCGTATCGCGGGGGTTTATCGACATGCTGCCTAAGCGAGTGCCGCTGATGCTGCTTGCTGCGCTCGCATGCCTGAATTTTCTATTGCGGTATCCGAGCACATCACATGAACTCGGTGTCGACAGCTTCGTTTGGCACGGGATGGCCACCTCGCTGAAGCAACACGGCGTTGCCCTGTGGGTCCTCAACCCTCTTTCTTACTTCGGGCTGTACCCTTTGAGCCACCCGAGCGGCAGCCCCTTCCTCCTAGCCGCATTCTCCCTGCTTTCGAATGGGTCTATCGAAGGGGCCGTTGTGTATTTGGACATGGTAGTGGCCCTGATCTCGATGCTTGCAGGTTTCATCCTCGGTCGGGAGTTCACCCATTCCGACTCCTTTGCTTTGACGACGTCTTTGGTCTTGTCCCTGACTCCAGAACTCATTACGGCCCTGACGTGGCAGGTACCGACTCGAGTCCTTTTCACGGTCCTTCTACCACTCTTGCTCTGGGGTCTAATCCGTTTGGCACATCGTCCGAGTAAGAATATTGCAATCGTCCTCGGAGCCACGTTTTTTGTGATGATGTCCTTCCACCGACTGACTATCTTCGTTTCCTTGATTGGATTTGCTTACGTGGTTACAGGCATTCTATTGACCGCTCTCCGGACTCTCAGGGTCCGCAGCCCCCAGATTTTTCTGCGACGTCGATTCATCCGTTGGGCGCCGCTCGTGTCTGTTATCGCAGTTGTCGGGGTTTCATTCGGGACTCTGGCGTCGACCGATGTGTTAGGCGAATACTCATCCGGCGCCCTGATCTCTGGGAACTCTCTCGCAATCCAGTTCGCGAACCTCGGGATAAGTCTCGCGAGGAATTCCGGGATTCTCCTGCCTCTTGCCGTTTTAGGAATCGCAGGGGTCGTCCTCAGGCGGAACAAAAGCTATGCAGACCCGTTCGTAGTCGTGGCCCTGCTCGCGTTCTTACCCATGCTGTTCCTCCGACAGTACACCGGCTATTACACAATCCCCTTCACATCGTTGTTCATTGTTTTCGGCCTTTTTGTTCTTCTGAAACGAATTCGGTCATCAAAGCGCCGGGCCTTTGCGATTGCTGCTACAGCTGCTTTCGTCCTCGTGAGTTCCGTCTCCATTTCGAGCTATGACTTGGCTCTAGTCTCCCATATGGCGAACGGATCCTACAACGTGGCCCAGTACCTGCGTTACGACACAGCCGGCACGGTTATTACGAATGAAGGTCTGACAGGCAGTCGCGTTCATGCGATTTCGGGTATTCCCTACCTCCCCGTTGGAGGTGCCACAACAGCGTTCCAAAGCCCTGAACTTCTAATGTTCGGTTTCGTGGATAGATCGCGCGTAGCCGGCCAGATTGTCTCCATCCCGTTGAACCATCTGAGCGTAGATGCCGACTCGCCGTTCGAACTTCTTGATGTTCAGGCCGAGGCAGATTGGGTGGGTCTTTTGCAGGCCCCGGTTGGTGCCATTCCCGCCAGCTATGCAAACTACCAGGTAAGGTATCTCCTCGAGGTCAGAGCGTACCCAGGAGAATTCACAGCTTACGGCAACCTGTATCCAGCCATTCTCCTCCAAACTGCGAGCGTAGAACGGTATGCCGTCTATCAAGACTCCCTATCCACGATTTACTTTCTCGGGTGACTCTTGCGTCCACTGTCGGTCGTCATGATTACGCCATATGTCGCGCCGATTCGAGGGGGCATCACGAGCTTCGTCGCGGGGCTAGGAAGGGGACTACGTCGGCTCGGTCTAGATGTTCACATAGTTGCCCGCGAAGGCTCTACGTCAGAGGAGGTCGAGGTCTTAGGAGGCAGTCCTCGGCACTTTGTTGGAGCTGCAGCAGCTGTAGTGGCGAAAATTCGTCCGGATTTCATCCACGCTCACGCGCACTGGTATGCCCTCAGAGCAGCGTTGAAGTCGAGGAGCCGGTCGACCCGACGGGTCGTGTTCACGTTTCACACATCTTGGCAGACGTCGAATCGGGTCGCTAGACGTTCCCTGCGGCGAATGCTCCTTCAATGCGATCGGGTTACGTTCCCGAGTCGATTTTTGAAGGACGAGATGAAGATGGGGCTTCCAAGAGATCTGGTCGATGTGGTCCCCCCGGGAACTGAAGAGCAGGTCGTCTCTCCGGAAGCGGTGAATACCTTGCGAGAAATCTCAATCGAAGCCGGGTGGTCCAGGACTATTGGCGTCGTATCTAAGTTTGAGTGGCCCGAGAAGGTCAGGGGATTCCGTCTCCTCCTCCAGGCCCTCAGAGATCCGCGGTTGAGCGAAGTCGGCGTGGTTGTTGCAGGCGGTGGTTCGCTTCTGCCAGCCGTACAGGAGGAGGTGCTTCGTCTCGGTCTTGAAAGGCGGATTCGATTCCTTGGAGACGTAGCGGATCCTCGCGCGTTGTATACGGCGTGCCATGTTTACTGTCACTCTTCGTTTCAGGAGGGATTAAGTCTTGCCCTCCTCGAGGCGATGCGGGCCGGCGCTCCAATCGTTTCGCTCAAATTGCCCTTTGTTCAGGAGGCACTTCAGGACCGAACGCACGCGCTGCTTGTGGAACCAACGCCGGCCGCCCTCGCAGATGGAATCAATCTTCTTCTCTCTGATCAGACTCTGGCAAGCACGCTTGCAAAGCATGCTCGGGATCGAGCGTGCACCGAGTTCGACTGGAACGGCATCGCAGGTCGTTTCCTTTCCTCCTATGGGGTGGAACGCTGAGGCGGAGGCTCCTAATCAGCATCGACGCCGAACGAGATATTGTCCGCCACCTCACGAACAGTTTCCGTGGGGTCGAGGCAGCTCTTCCGGTCCTTCTAGAAGTAATTGGCAACGCAGGCTTCAGGACAGATCTCTTCGTCGAGGCTCCCGTCGCTAGACAGTACGCTGACATGATTCGAAAAGCTCGCAACATCGGATCCTTCGTTTGTTGTCACGGTACACATACCGATCCCGCATTTGCAACTGAACTCGAAGCGGGAGAATTCGAGGACAGACTTCGGACCTCAAGGCGAGAAGTCGGTGAAATCATTGGTAGTCCCCCTGTGGTCTTCAGGGAAGCTAACTTCGCGGTGAACAGTTCCCTTCTCGTTTCTATGGAGCGCCAAGGATTTGAAGTGGACTGCTCTGTCTTGCCGAACCGTCTGATCAAGAAGAAGCAACTCAGGGTCGTGGTCGACCATCGCGGTGCACCCTCCATGCCGTACCATCCTGGGCTCCAGGATCACCGTGTCCCTGGGATGTGTCGGCTCCTGGAGATCCCGGTCACATCGAACCCGTTCAATCCGGGAGGTCCCATTGGAACCGGCTTCCTAAACTGGAGAGGTATCAGTCAGACAATAGCGGCCTTGAAACAATCGCGTGGAGATCCAGTGACGTTCCTAATTCATCCTTGGGAGTGCGTTGATTTCTCCGACATCAGCCCTCCCCTACCTAATTGGGTTCTGAATATCTCCAGGCAGAATTCCGGCGAGTTCAGGGGGCTCTTGGAAGAAGCCTCCGGCCTGTTTGAGGCTTCAAGTGTTGCTGACGTCGCCGAGGAGTACGGGGTGAAGGTTCGTTGAATCGTCGACTTCTATTGGTGTTCGTCGCAGAGTTCTTTTCCCCTGACACAGAATACGCTGCTTTTGGCGAGAGGACTCGCGCCACTGCAGAGGGTCTTGGTATGGCAGGTTTCGATATACGCGTCCTCGTGCTCCGCCGATCGCCGAACGACGGCCCTCCATTCTCTTCATCATCGTATGTATTCGAACCGATGCCGAAGACCGCTTCGTTCTTCCTGAGAAGGAACTTGGCTGCGAATGCCATACAACGCGTTTTGATTTTTTTCGAGGTCCTTATCACGGTGTTGAAGCATAGACCCGAGCTACTTGTAGTTTCTGCGCATGACCCAATATTCTGTATGGAAACATCGATCATAGCCACAATTTTCGCGACACCATTCGTCATCGATGCTCACGACTCGAGGTTGGTCCTTGCCGCAGAGCAGTCGAAGGAGATGGGTAAAGGTTTCAAACGGGCTCTCGAGAGCAGCGCAATGCAGCGAGCTAGCCGAATCTGGGTTCCGACTCAAAGAATGGCTTTGATGCTCACCGAAGAATATGACATTCCGAATCGAAAATTCACCGTCGTCGCTAATGGAGTTGACTCCAGCCGATTCGCACGCGTTCAAAATCAGACGCGCGGACCGCATACCATTTTACATTTGGGAGGACCTCGTGCATACTACGACTCCGCGACTCTTGTCAAAGCGTTCCGGATTGTGCTGGCCCAAGTTCCGGACGCGACACTCGTATTCCTGGGCATTCGAGATGATTCTTACACCAGAAACGTAATGCGACTTTGCGAGGAGCTAAAGGTTCAGGAAGCAATCCAATTCCTCCCCCCCGCTCCTCCGGATCTCGTTCCGGTCTTCATGAGCCGAGCCGCGCTTGGAGTCCATACCTACGCCCTGAACCCGGTCTATGCGACCACCGTTGGACTGAAAGTTGCTGAATACATGGCGGCGGGTCTTCCAATCCTTCATCGAGGGCCTTCTGGCGGCGAAACGTGGAAGTTGATCGAACGTTGCGGTGCAGGAAGATGCGCAGAATCGGTGGAAGGCCTGGCTCATCACGCGATCGAACTACTGTCCGATCCTGGATTGAGGCAATCAATTGGTGACCAAGGTCGCCGAATGGCGTCGACTCTCGATTGGAAAACGACTTTGGAAGTTGCGATTCAAGACGCCTATTTTCTGACCCGTCATGAGTAGACCGCCTTTCGTTTCAGAAGTCTCATGAGTTGTCCCACGAATAGGCCCGATGCTGACGCCATCATGACAGCATAGTCCACCAGATTGTAGAGCCACACTCTCTTGGCGGAACGGGTCCGGATGGGATATTTTGACAAGACGAGCACCAACATCGGCAGGGTGAGGAGTCCCGCCACGGGCTCTTGCAAGGTTGCCAAGATCCAGAGATCGAAAAGAACAACACGTCGAAGCAGTCGTAGTGTGATTCGGATTGCTCGATTTCGTTCGAAGGGCATCCGGACACCGTTCATGATGTCTGATTTTACCCATGAGTAACTGTTCCTGAATACCTCTTTCAGATTCGCCCTTGGTTTCCAGGAGACGACGGCGTCTCGTGCGGTTCGGAATCGCATACCACGTTCCTCAGCGCGTTGGTTGAACCAGCTGTCCTCCGACCGATACAGATACTCTGGAAATGGACCCAATTCTTCCCAGACTCGCTTCCTCAGGAGGACGGATCGGTGAGAGGGCTCCTTCCATTCGTCTGGTAGCGACTCTGGAGGAGGGTAGAAGAATTCTTCGATAACTGAATCCCAGTCCGTTCGAGCATCGGCGACGTACACGCCGGCGACGATGTCAATGTCGTTGCCAAGGGTCCTGAGCAAACGTTCCAGCCAATCTGGTCTTGCAACGCAACCCCCATCAATCGACGCGATGACATCACCGCGGGCGTTTCGAAATGCAATGTTGCGAGCCTGAGCAATGTTACTTCCCGGAGCCTGGATGACGCGGATGATGTCGTGTCTCGATTCATATTGGGACAGCCTTTCAAGTGTACCGTCTTTGGAACCGCCGTCGACAAACAAAATCTCATCAGGTAGGCGAGTCTGACGAAGGAGAGACTGCACGAGTTCGTCAATAGAGGCACGCTCATTCAGCAATGCACAGTAGACCGTGACTTCTCCATCTAGCATGCAGAACCACCTCGTGCGTTGTCGCCGTACTGAATTGCCCGCTTGGCCCCATCGAGAAACCCGGTGAGACGGCCGCTAACAAGCTCTGCCAAAGCAGTCCAGGTCCCGACTATTCCCGCGTACTCTTTATGTCCGGCACGGAACGCCTGGTAGTCCTGTCTCAGAAGGCGGAATTGCTCTAGGATTAGCCGGGACTTTCCGACGCTTTTCATGTAATTCTTGGTCGAAAAGTAGGTTCTCATGCGGCAGGAGGAGTAGATGAATCGCTCTCGGGTTGGCCCGTCGGCAAAGTCGTGGTCTACTGTCGCCGCACCAGTGAATTCGATTCGATATCCAGCCCGAGCGAGCCTGACGCACATGTCTGTTTCATCGTAGTAGTAACTATAGTACGGATCGAATCCACCGACCGAGCGGAGCGCAGGACGCGAAAAAGCCATGTTACATCCGTTGACTGTCGGAACAAGTGTCTTCGGCCGGTCCGCGTTCGAGAGAAGATGTGTTACTCCAAATGGGTCCACTCCCCAGGGGTGTACGACTTGTTCACCCGTTCGGGTGTCAAATACTCGGCCTCCCACAGCCCCGATTTGCGGGTCTTCAAGAACAGTTGCAAGAGCTACGGCCCACCCTTGTCGTGCTCGTGCATCGTCGTCCAGAAACGCGATAAGTGGTGCTTCTGTATGGTCAATCCCAAGATTTCTCGCCGCAGCGACTCCGTTGGGTTGATCCTGGAGGATCACGTCGATCCCAAGGTCTGATGCGGTCTGGACAGTTTGGGTGTCGCCTCGAACTCCGACAACGAGGATACCTAAGTCTGAAAGAGACTGTTCTGTTAGGGACTGAAGGCAGCCCGCCAGGTTGCGGGGTCGCCGGTAGCTGCACACGATCGCCGTTAGCGCAGAAGCCATGTACTAACTTTTCAGTGGATTATTCCCGTAAAGGCTTTTCTGCGCGAGTCTCCAGCGTGAGAATGCGAGCGACTCTGTGACTGGGCGTCCGGTGTGGCTGAATAGAAAATTGGTTCCGGCTCTTCTGGCTGTTCAGGAGAAAGTTTACGCAATGAATACCACGCCCACAAGCTTATTCAGCCATCCAAGTCTTTGCAATCCAGAATCATGCGCGTGCTTCACATTGTGCACAGCTATTTTCCACGGATCGGAGGTGTAGAACACCATGTCCAGTCCATCTTAGGTAAGCTCGTACGACAGGGTGTGGACCCGCTCGTCTTGACTCCTCGTTGGAGCCCAGATGAATTGCAATACGATGTGGTTGATGGCGTACGCGTAACCCGCGAGGGGCTCTTCGGCCTCATGCAAAATAAACCAGTTTCCGTAAGGGATGTCTATCGGTTGGGCCGCTGGTTCAAAGTCATCCGAGCATATGAGCCTGACCTCATACACGTTCACGGACCATTCTCACCAATTCTTGGACTGCCCGTCCGGTTTGCCTCTTGGATGCCAGTTCAGATCCTGCAAGCGCTGGGTCTGTTGGGATGTCCGGTGATCGTAACCTTCCATGGACTCTGGGCGCACTACCGAAACGACGAATACGACAGGGATCGGAAGCATGTCAAGGTCGGCTCTCTTTTCATCGGCGTGGACAAAGCAATCTGTCGAGACCTAACGGAGCGTTTCGGTGTTGCCACCTCCAAAGTAGATTACATTCCAAACGGGGTAGACAACAATACGTTTCATCCTGCGAACAAGGATCTGTCCTTGCTGAGAGAATTGGGCCTCTCGGCATCGGACCGCGTCATTCTCGTCCCCAGGCGGGTCGATCCGAAGAATGGCATCGAATTCGCCGTAAGAGCATTTGCAAGGGTCTCTCAACAAGTCCCCGACGCGAAGATGATTCTCCTTGGGGTCGGCATGGGAACTTCGGATGCAGGATACACAGGACGCATCGTCTCCCTGATCCGAGGCATGGGGTTGGATTCTCGCGTCATTTGTCACCCAGGGCTCCCGTACGGCGAGATGCCGCGGATCTATCGCTTGGCCGAAGTAACCGTGATTCCGTCGCTGTGGGAAGCGACTTCCCTAGCCGCCCTCGAATCTCTCGCTTCGGGAATTCCGGTGATAGCCAGCCGAGTAGGAGGTTTGGAAGATTTGATTGACGAGTCCTGTGGGATCCTTG
>MNHO01000059.1 GCA_001919285.1 archaeon 13_1_40CM_2_52_13 | reverse complement strand
AGAGAAAACTGTCTGACGAAAATGTAGCGGATATCGATCTCTGCCTTTCCACCGCTGGTGACTCCACAATTTACTAACCGACCGGCCGGGGCCATCGAGCGCATACTCTTCTCCCACGTAGCTTGACCGATGTGGTCGAAGACTACGTTCGCCTTTCGGCCATTCGTGACTCGTTTCACTTCAGTTGGGACGTCTTGAGTATGATGGTTTACGACCCAATCAGCTCCAATTTGCTTAGCCCTGTCGAGCTTCTCGTCATTTCCCGCGGTGGCTATGACCTTCGCACCCAGGACCTTCGCGACCTGGATCGCGGCGCTTCCGACTCCACTTCCCGCTGCCCAAACCAGAACCGTCTCCCCAGCAATGAGATGGGCCCTAGTGGTTAACATGTGCCAGGCTGTCAGAAAGACTAGGGGGACGGAGGCAGCCTCCTCGAAGCTGAGATGATCAGGAATCGGTAGAACGTTCTGCGAAGGGACAGTAGCATACTCTGCATATCCTCCTTGTGTTTCGTAGCCGATGATCTTGTAGGATTCGCAGAGACTATCCCAGCCTGTTGCGCAGTATTCGCAAGTTCCATCACTTATTCCCGGCGCAATCAAAGCCTTGTCGCCAGGCTTGTGATTCTTGACTAGACTTCCGACTCGAGCTATTTCACCTGAAATGTCGCATCCTGAAATGTGAGGCATAGGAATCCTCTCTCCTCGCGTTCCTTGCCTCGCCCATATGTCAAGATGGTTTAACGCGCAAGCTCTTACACGGATCAGAGCTTCAGACTCACTGATCTTCGGCTCGGCAACGTCTTCATAGCTGAGTTTCTCTGGGCCGCCGAACTCGCGAAACAAGACAGCCTTCAATTTCGATCAGAGCTCTTCGCGAGCAAGGTTTGGTTTAAGCTCCACACTAGGTTCCACGTGGGCTGCCTACACTTATTTAGAACGGACTCGCAACGGACCTTCATTCTAGAGGAACCGGTTTCTTTGAACTCGCAAGAACAGATGGAATCAGAGAAGGTTGCAAGCGAGCTCAAAGGGAACACACTCAGAGTGTACTGGTATGTGATGAATGCGAAAGAGCAGACAGTAGGTGTTCGGGAGGTTCAGAGAGCCCTCAATTTTTCCAGTCCCACTCTCGCCCTATACCATCTTGACAAGCTGAAGGATCTCGGGCTTGTCTCAAAGGATACCGGAGAATATCGTCTCATCAAGGAGGTAAAGGTCGACGTTCTCAAACAGTTTCTACGTTTAGGGAGAGTTTTCGTACCCAGATTCGCCTTGTACGCTGCCTTCTTTACGGTGCTGTTCGTCTATTATGTCCTAATCATCCCTGACCTGAACTTATTCACCTTTTTCGGCATAATCTTCGGAGGCCTAGGGTCAGCTATCTTCTGGTTTGAGACTTGGAAGGCTTGGAAACAGCAACCGTGAGCGTACAACGGTTGAACAGGCCGATCAAAATTGTAGGTCTATGAGTCGGATAGCCCTTCCATATGTAGGCGAAGAATAACGACCAATCCGGTTACAAAAAGGCTCGTCGGCTACGCCATTGTTGGGCTAGTCATTGCAGTAGCCCTCATAGCCGGGTTGCAAGTTAGGCCGCAGAGCCTCCTCCCGTCAACGGGGACGCTCCAAGTCTGGATAACGGGCGATCCGCTGACCAGCGATCCGCTAAGTGTGACATGCCCCGGCAGTCATGGAAGTCGAGTTCAAGATCTCACAAGTCTGGTGGTGAACATTTCCTCAGTTGACGCCCATAGGACGGGCGCGTTGAATCTCACCGGCGACTGGATCCCCATTCCAGGCGCCCCGAAGACACTTGATCTGCTAGATCTCAAGAGTTTCACTCAATTGCTTGGTTCAACTAGTGCGCCAGATGGTGTGATAAATCTCGTGAGAATAACAGTGGGTCCCACAGCGACTGCTGGCATCGGCACAAGTTCAGGCACGAGTTCAGCGACGGTAACTGTTTCTAGCGGTCATCTGGATGCTCAGACGAGCGCGCAAGTGACAAGTGGGAAGGTAACGAGCATTACTCTAGAAGTCATACAGCCCCATGTAGTGTGCGAGGGGAACGGCGTTTTCAGGCTCACTCCAGAGCTGACAGCGACCTCTAGGACTACAGATTAGGTTCGCTCTGGAATCCAGAATTCAGTTAAATTGTAGCGGCGGGTCGATTTCGGGTCCCACTCGGGTCCTTCGAACCACCGCTTGAGCAACGATCAGCGATTCCTATCTTCCCTGATTAGCTTCAATTCCTCAAGAGTTGTTGTTTTGGCTCGATCCTTCGACTGAAGGGCTCTAAGCTTGGCCAGGGCCTCTTCAGCCTTCTTAGCTTGCAGATAGAGCCTCACTCCTTCCCTTACTGTATCAGAGAGGGGTCCGTATTCGTCTAGTGCCTTTTTCCCCTTGTCTGAAATTCTAACGCTAATCGTGGGCATGTTGCAGGGTTCTGTCAAGTCTTCGGTTTGTTCGAGGACTAGACTTGCTCTTATCGACTCCGGGGATTACCCTAGTCGTCGGGTTCCCCTTCACTGCTTCAACTGAGAGCCCTGGCGCCTCATAGGCCCTTAGCTTCTTCTTGGCAGTGAACGGTCGAACCTCAACCGCCCACTCACGCATGTAGCGTGGTAGCTTGGCCTGTTGCCAAGCAGGGATTTTACGGTGGCCAACCAATCTGTTATCCCGGTTCATACCTGCCGCGTGGTCGGAGTCACCCTCCTCATTCCATGGTGACAGGCTCATACCATGGCTTCCTATGTGATAATCAGTCAGTCCTTGAACATCACAGTTAGAGGTGGCCGAAGCTACCACCACAAAGCAACCGAAGAGTTGACACTGCCGACCCGAGTAAACCTTAAGAAAAGCCTTTTTCCCCTCTGATCGTGGATTCCAAATTCATCAAAGAGGTTTGAATGAAATGTCAGCACAAACAACCGGGGGAGTTCCCGTACTAATCCTCAAAGAAGGAACGGGACGATCTACTGGGAAGGAAGCCCAGAGAAACAATATTACTGCCGCTAAAATCATCGCCGAAACAGTCAGGACGACTCTTGGTCCCAGAGGGATGGACAAGATGCTCGTTAGCACCATAGGCGATGTGACGATCACGAACGATGGCGCAACGATAATGAAAGAACTAGACGTTCAGCACCCAGCGGCAAAGATGCTGGTTGAAGTCTCCAAAACCCAAGACAATGAGGTTGGAGACGGAACAACTACGGCCGTCTTATTGTCAGGGGAGTTGCTGGAACGAGCTGAGAAGCTCCTCGACAAGGACGTCCATCCTACCGTTATCGTTGATGGTTACAAGAAAGCGGCCGAGAAGGCAATAGAGATTCTCGACAAACTCTCAATGCCTGTTGCAGAGAAAGATGATGCTACGCTCCGTCACGTCGCCATGACGTCAATGTACAGCAAAGGAATAGTCGTAGCGAAAGAGCATTTCGCTGACATCGCGGTAAAGGCTGTCAAACAGGTTTCAGAGAAAGTCGACGGAAAAATAAAGGCTGACATTGATCTGGTCAAGATCGTAAAGAAACATGGCAAGGGTCTCGAAGAGACAGAACTCGTAAGAGGCATCGTCATCGATAAGGAGATCTCTCACGCTCAGATGCCGAAGAGAATAGAGGCTGCAAAGATAGCTCTGCTCAACGCTAAACTAGAAAACGAAAAAACAGAATTCGACGCAAAGATCAACATCAACAACCCTGACCAGATGCACCTCTTCATCGAAGAGGAGGAAAAGATGCTGAAGGATATGGTCTCACAGATCGAAAAGACAGGCGCGAACGTCATATTCTCAGAGAAGGGAATAGACGATGTCGCCCTACACTTCCTATCGAAGAGCGGAATCGCAGCCATCAAAAATGTAAGCAGTGGAGACCTTGAGAAACTGTCCAAGGCTACCGGAGGAAGAATAGTTGCTAGCGTCAAAGAACTCACCAAAGACGCTCTTGGAGAGGCAAAGCTGATCGAAGAGGTCAAGATTGGAGATGACAAACTTGTCTACGTACGCGACTCCAAGAATCCTAAAGCAGTCACAATCGTAATACGAGGAGGCACTGAACACGTCGTCGATGAAGCTGACAGGTCTCTCCACGACGCGCTATCCGTTGTACGAAATGCACTCGAGGATGGCAAGATCCTTGCGGGTGGAGGCGCTCCAGAAGCCGAACTCGCTAAGCGCCTAAGGGAATACGCAGTAAAGGTTGGAGGACGCGAGCAGCTCGCAATTGAGGCGTTTGCCGAGGCTATGGAGGCAGTCCCGACAACTCTTGCTGAAAACGCGGGACTAGACCCGATCGATATACTGGTTGAACTAAGATCAAAGCACGAACGCGCAGTTAACCCGTGGTTCGGCGTCGATGTCTATTCGGGTGAAATTAAGGACATGAAGAAGCTGAACGTCCTCGAACCCCTAAGAGTCAAGCAACAAGTCGTAAAGTCGGCGTCCGAAGCCGCGTCTATGATTCTGAGAATAGATGATGTAATCGCGTCCAAGGGAGTCGATAAGGGCGGCCCGGGTGGTGGAAAGGATTCGCCGATGCCTGGCGGGGACGACGAGTACTAAACCACTCGACACGTCACGCCTGACGTTAAGGCTCGGCTTCTGAGTTCGCTAGGCCTCAAGTAGCCTCTTTCGAATGTTATGTAGAATGTTGGGCGGAGTCCACACCGAGAAAACTCGGACGTATCTTGGAGAAGCAGCTTTTCTTAGAACTTTTGAAGACCCCTTTTCCAAGTACCCGCCAATAAATGCTTCAACATACCCTAACAGTGCATTGTTGAAAGGCAACCAATAGTGGCCTGAGTAGAACAAGAATTCAGCGACGTCCCAACCATAATCGCCCTTGTACCGCGCCTGTTCCAAGTCGACGAGAGTGACCTTGCCATCGCGATCGACTATGAAGTTCTCAGGCTTGGTATCCCCCAGGGCAGCTTCTAGCTCGTGGGCGCTGGCCATCAGCAATCCTGCTGTTCGAGCTGCTTCCTTCTCTCGCTGGCCGGTCTGACTTGACTGAGCCAGTTTTATCAGAAGAGTCGATAGTCCGTCGCCTGGAATGTATGAGAACAGAATCGATCTTGACTTCGTGTCCGCGCCGAGAATCTCTGGGACCCTTAGTCCCCGTCGCGACAGAAGATAGTTGAAGGCGTACTCTGCCTCCATTCGCCGACGGCCCGAGATTGAGAACCGTACGCTGCCAAGACCGTAGAGGTTGAGAGTCACCCATTTTAGTGAAATCCAATTCGTGTACCGTTTGGCGACGAGTTTTTCACTGTCAACGTTTACGAGAAAGACATCGTTAACGAAGCTTCCGATTCTTCTTATCGAAATACGACCATTAGGTCTGCAGGTTCGGACAAGCTCCAGAATCTGGTCTGTCTCTTCAGGAAAGGCTCGTCACCTCCTAACTGGTACTCCACTGATGTGGGACCGGTTCTCCTAAATATGGTAGATTGAACCGGACCTTGCTTAGAGCGAATTGGGATCGAAACCTTCTGACTCCCACAATCGCAGAAATCTTCTCATCTGCTTCGTGGCATCATTCCTACTATTCTTTATTGGCTCAGTACACTTTCTATCGTACCTAGTGACTTATCCGGTCCGTCCGGGAAATACGCAATTAGGTATCACCGCTCTAGAACTTGGCCTAACCAGTACGATCGTGACTTCGCTTGTTGCGATCCCCCTCGGCTTCGCCTACATGTATTTCTTTGGAGGATTTGTCTCAACCAAGGCTATCAAGCTCTATCTCTTGATCACTCGAGGAAGACACATTGTAGTGTCGAAGGTGTCGGAGTTAGAAGCGATGAGAGATGGAAGAGGAGCCAGGCTGACTCTCCACCGGCAGTTGACCTACTTCCTGATCATACTTGCCGTCGTCATCTCTTTTGCGATCTATTTGTCCAAACATCACCTCCCAGTTGTTTCATCATTGACGAAAACATCCGACCTGTTCTCCTTGATCGGAGACTACATGACGCTAACGATGGTGGGGTCACTAATGGTTCCTGTGGTTGCTCTTGCCCTACCCTACCTCGGCGGCCTGAGATTGCGAACGATAGATGTTGGACCCTTCCATACAACGGTTCTCACATTTGTGGTGGGGGCGTCAGGGGGTTTCACACTGCTCTATTCTATAGAGACGCAGCCTGTCATCACTCTCCTGATGCACTGGGTTTTGCTGTTTATGGGGGTCTGTTGGTGCTTCGCAATGGGCTCCAGCTTGGCTTCTGATCCGGCGAACAGGCAGATTGTTAGGAACGTATTGCTGGAGAAGATCTCGTCCAACCTGATCTCCTCTAAGATATGGCTTCAAACTCCTCAAGGGCAGTTTAGAGAAGTTTAGACAGTCTTCCGAGATACTGTTTTTATACATTCAAGGGATGGAATGCTCTCGGCATTCTTCTTGGACAGAGTTCCCACCGGCATCAAGGGCTTAGACGAGTTGCTAGGAGGAGGATTCCCCGACGGAAGATGCATTCTAATCGTCGGGAGCCCTGGTTCCGGAAAGACTACCTTTGCTCTCCAATATCTGTACCACGGAGCAATGCTTGGCGAAACGGGGCTCTACGTTACACTTGATGAACATCCTGATCATGTGAAGAGAAACCTTCAGTCTTACGATTGGGACATCGATGGGATGGAGAAGAAGGGAAAGCTGTTGTTTATTGATGCAAGCGGCTTGAGAAGAACCGGAGGCGAAAGCAACCGTTTATCGCCGTACGGCGGGTCCGCGACTGACGTTTCAGACTTTACAGAGCTCCTGAAGACTATCAACAAGGTTGTAGAGGGAGAGAACGTTCGCCGGATTGCATTGGACCCGGTTACCTCTCTAATGCTTCGCTACGTAGAGGAGTTGAAGAAGAGGAGAGCGACGGTCGCGTTTTTTGACGCCCTAGCAGATTCCGGCTGCACCTCACTGATAACGAGCGAGTTGAAGACGTCATTGATGGATAGACGATTCCAGTTGGAGGAATTCTTGTCCCATGGAGTCGTCCTCCTTCATACTCTTTTCCATGAGGGCAATGTGGTGAGGGCGGTCCAGATTGAGAAGATGCGAGGAATATCTCACGATACACAGATACGGCCATACCAGTTTGGGGTCACGGGGATAGAAGTCTTCCCGCGAGACAAGGTGTTCTAGCGCTTCAGGATCTGGATTTCCTAGAGTAGAAAATTATTCCCTTATTGTCTTCCACAGTAAACGTGACCCAGCCCTCGTGAAAACGTCTATTCCTGAACTTGACAATGCGCATCCTCCGCTTTCTCAGACCACCTTCTTCAAAGGCTTCCATCTGAATTATGCAGTCCGAGGCTTCCTCGAGCTGTCGCAAAATTAGCTCGTCGAGGCTCGATCCAACCGTAAAGAAGATCTTGCCTCCGCTTCCCCTAGCTTTCGCTCCTATGGTCTGAGCAAAAGAAACGATGCTTTCGGACTTGGATCGTGGAGCAAGAGGAGTGAGAGAGTCGAAGTACACGCTTACACTTTCCCCGGGACTGGATATTGCAGACGAGATCTTGACGCCAAGAGACGTAAGGTCTCCACTAGAAGAGACGTAGAATTTTTCTTGGGATGGTTGACCGGCTTCCACAGAGTAGGAATCAACAAACCTAAGGGTCTCCTTACTCTCATAGGACTCTGTCTCTAATCCCAGAGACCGCATTCCGCTTCGAATCTTTTCGGGAAAGTCGGCGGTTGAGACGAAAACGCAGGGTCGTCCAGCCTTCAGGTCGTCGTACATGAGCTGTTCTGTTAACAGAGTCTTGCCAGCCCCTGTGTTACCTTCCACCGTAACCATGGTGCCTTGAGGGAAGGTGCCTGCCGTCAAAGTGTAGAAGTGGTCGAACGGCGCCAGATACTCTTTCCTTCTGCGTCTCTTTACGTAGAACGCACCCGCGGTGATTCCACCAGCTGCACCTACAACGTAAGGTATCAGATCGATGGCATGAAGGCCGGGTTTGAATAGCCCGAAGCCGAAGGGTCCGTGGAGATTGTAGGCCACGTTGCCCTGTATATCGACAATGTCGATCCAAACTTGGTAGTTTCCTTCTGATAGGTTTGAGGGATATGTCCACTCCGCAACGAAGGGATAGGTCTGTTGCGGTTGAGAGATGGGAGGGATCTGCGAAAATGGAATATTGGCTGCGTTGGAAACGGGTCGTCCGGAAGAATCTACAATCGTGAGATTTACGCTACGAACGTCCTCTTTGCCGAACGCTGATGTCACCGGTGCTTCCACCAGGACAATATTTTGTCCTTTGGTTGCGTTGAGATTGAAACTCGCCGCAGCGTTGCCCGCCCAATCTAGAATCTGGACCTGGCCTATCGAAGAATAACCTGACAATGGAAGCAGCAGGAACGAAGGAGTCGAAGGTTCGCCCCAGTACATCGTTACGAACATCTTTGCCGGAATTGTGGCGTTAATACCAACGCGAATCTGAGTGCCGAACGTGAGGGAGAGTGCGAACGGCTGGACGTAGTTTAGTGTGCACCCAGCTGGTGAACGACCGATGGGGCACGGGACTGGGAGAGTGGTGGAATTGGACCATGGGCCGTTTAGGGGCCTCCAACTGAAGACGCCTTGAACCTGGACTGATGTGGGAGTTGAAGAGTTTCCAGATAGCCATATTGTGAAGGTCGGTAGACCTGACACGCTGAGTGAGGAGAGCAGGAATGATGGGAGGATGAAGAATGTAGGAGCGCGAGAGAGATTATCGCTGATTGTGGGTCCGGTGAGGGGAGTGTTGCTGAGAGTCCCAGGGAGTGTGGAGTTGGGACGCGATGTGCCGGAGAAGTAGAAAGATCTGTTTACTGTTGGAGTGAGTGCAGTGGCCTGGGCCTCTTTTGGCAGTGAAGCGGCGATTGTGAAAAGCAGGACGAGTAGTATGACAATGATTGACTGTTGCGGGGCCAATCTATTTGGAAAAAAGTCGGGTTCGAAGTTAAAAGGTTCTGTTGCCAAGAGAGGCTAAATTGGGGGTGTGAGAGGAGTAGGGCTCGGGGTCTAGGCTAGGCTTTCCCTATGCGGAAGACTGAGGTTCCGCAGTTGGGGCAGACGCCCTTGACGGCTGGTTTGCCGTTCTTGAGCGTCACGTTCTGTGGGTCCTTGATCTCAATGCTTGTCTTACATTTTACGCAGTATGCTTGTGGCATTTCGTTCTCAACTGAGCGTGGCTGAGCGTGGTAGAGGTATAAAACACTCACGCAGAAAGGCGATGACGCCACGAGGGAGGATGCTCAAAAGGCTGGCGTTCCGGGCTCATAGATGTGATTTGAGTGTGAAATGCGGACATCATTGCGAATACGGGTGATTCCACAGTCCTATGCTCAATATTACTCATAATCTGAGTGAAATGGTTGTCGACAAAAAGGGTCTCTATTCGACGACTGTTCTTCACGAGGGCAGGTCCGGGTCGAGAGGCTCTTCAGGAATCTCTCTTTGAACGACGGACGAGAGCGTCGTATGCATCTTTGATTTGTCTCTGAATTGCATAGTTGCGGAGCTTCTGAGACCAGGTCTGTTCGAAGAGTTCTTTCAAGCTCAGGTTCCGTAGACGGTCCAGATCGGCTCTCTTCCCATTCTCCATTAGCTCATTCACGAGGGCCGAGAACTCTTCGAAGCTCGGAGGCTCTTGATGCATTCCCTTCTCTCGTGCCTCTTTCTGACGCTCATTCACCAGCCTCGAAGCGGCCCTCACCGACTTTTGAAGAAGAAGGTCAATTCTCTCGCCAAAGTTATGCTGCACGCTAGGCTTCCCTTCGACCAGTAGTGATTGTGCGTGCTCGTGGTTTGAGAGTCGCGAGTTGCCTCACGTGGGAGCCGCACAAGGGAGGAGTACATCCTCTTGATTGGAACTTTTAGAGCCTTTTGGTGAAGACGAGAGTGGGTCAGGGAAGGATGATTGTCTTGATTGCGGTTTTCGATGTTCTGGCTGACTCCATGGCTTTCTCGGCGTCTTTGAGCTTGAACCGGTCGGAGGTGAGACTCTTCAAGTCTAGTCTCTTCTCTGAGACGAGTCTTATGGCTTCCTCCATCTCAGCCTCGACGCAGGAATAGCTGGAGAGCAGTGTGATTTGGCGCGAGAAGAGCTCGCTTACGTTCAGCTGGTACGAGGCTCCCTGAGAGGGTGCTCCGAACAGGAGTATTCTGCCTCCCTTCTTTACTGAGCTGAAAGCTTGGCTGAGCGCTTTCTCGTTGCCGGTGGAGACGATTGCGAGGTCGACTCCGTCCATAGTGATTTTCCTAACGTGGGCAGGTACGTCTTCCGTAAGGGCGTTGACTGTCTCATCGGTGCCGAGCCTCTTGCCGAGTTCTAGCCTTGCTTCGATTATGTCACTGCCGATTATTTTTCCGGTCGTTGTGTTGCGTAGTAGTTGGATCTGGGTTAGTCCTGTTGGTCCGAGCCCGACGACGAGGACGTTGTCTGATTTCTTGACATTGGCTCGTCGTATTGCTCGGATGCAACATGCTGTGGGTTCGATCATCGCGCCTTCTTCGAACGAGAGTTCTGGCGGCAAAGGGATCACTCCTCCTCTCGTCACGTTGTATTGTGGGACTCTGAAGTATTCTGCGAAGCCGCATGGGTCGATGTTGGTCTTCTTGAATTCATTGCAGAGTGTGAAGTTGCCCGCCGAACAATCGGAACACTCGTAGCACGGGACATGGTGGTGTGCTACTACTCGATCGCCGGGCTTTTGGTCAGTTATGTCGTCTGCGACTTTTTCGATTGTGCCGCTGACTTCGTGTCCTAGAATGCCTCCTGGGCCGAGCTGACCCTCGATCTTCTCGAGATCGGTTCCGCAGATGCCGCTGGCTTCCATCCGGACGAGAATATCGCCTGCTCCTAGTTTCGGGATAGGGACGTCTTTGACTACGACTTTCTTTGGGGCTTCTAGGAAGCATGCTAGCATGGTTGTGGCGATTGTTGGTTGGTGATTTAATGGATTGCCGGGATTGTACGTTATTCTATAGGAAGAGTAGGTGAGCCATGTATAGCGGGAGCGTGTTGGGATGGTTTCGGGCGTTGATCGCAGGTGCGCGACGGTAAAGAGTCAGTGAAATTTATGCAGGTTCTTGATCGCGGAATATTCCTGAAACTGAAAGCTCTGGCGAAGAGCCGCGGTGTTACTGTCCAGGAGTTGATTCGTGTTCTTGTGATTCCTGACTGGATGCGCAAGTCCCAGGAAGAGATTCGTAGGACTGAGGATAGGAGACGGCATCGGCGATTGGCGGGTCCGGCTCGCGGCACGGTTCACGCTGTCGCAACAGTTCGGCCCGAGCGTCGAAAGCGGTAGGCCTAAAGAATCCTCGGCGCGCGAAAAGCACTCTCGTGTCACGAGAAAAAAATTCCTGCCCCCCTTTTTTCTGGAGGGCTCTCGCCAGCTGGAACGTTTCTCGGCGAGGATTCTGGTTTAGAACGCAGAAATAGGCTCGGATGGTGATCTTCGATGTCGGGTTTCTACCCTAGGGTCAAGCGTGAAAAGTCGGGGTCGCAGAATCGGCGCGCTTGAATTTGTGATCTGGGCTCGTTCTGAACGATTTCGATCGCTTTTGCGATCGATCCCTGAAGCCCTTATAGAATGGCGTGTCGCGTCCCCGACAAAGGCTTAGTCGGATGAAGGCTTTCGTGCTTGCAGGCGGAGCGGGAACCCGCCTCTCTCCCCTGACCAGCTATGTTCCCAAGGGGATGATACCGATCGGTGGAAAGCCGTTCATCGACTACGTTGTGAGCTATCTTTCGAAGCATGGCATCAAGAACATCCTGATGCTCTTGTCGGATGCCCATTCCGAGGTCTTCAGGAACCACCTGGATGATGGTTCGAAGTTCGGCGTGAATATCGGGTATAGCATTACGCCTCGTATGGGGACGGCTGCCGCGTTGAAGGAAGCGTCGGCACACGTTGATGGCACTTTCGTCGTCTATTATGGGGATGTTTTCACAGAGCTGGATCTGAGCGAGATGATACGATACCACAAGTCGAAGGGCGCGGTATGCACCTTGGCATTGAGCACGGGTGTCAAGATCGACTATGGTGTCGGTAGAGTTGATCGGGAGGGTCGAATACAGTATTTTGCGGAGAAGCCGATCCTTCCCGAATACCCGGTCTCAATCGGCATCTACGTTTGTGAGCCGGGATTCTTGACGTACTTGTCAGCCGGTCCGGACCTAGCTGCGGATGTCCTACCCCAAGTTATCGCGAAGGGTGAGAAAGTCTACGGATTCCTGACGAAAGAGCGACACTACGATATCGGCTCATTCAAACAATTAGACGAGGCAAAGGATATTCTCAAGCCCGAAAAGGGTAGAAAGAAACAACCTGCCATCTACTGACTTGCCTATCACTGCGCCTCGTCTTCAACCGTCACACCTGCTTTCTGCATTTGCTCTCGAATGCGATCAGACAACGCGTATTCATGCTTCGCGCGAAGATCATTCCTAAGCGAAGTAAGCAGATTCACAAGCTGGAGAAACTCCTGTCTCGGGATTGACTCAGTCTCCAACAGTCCGAGTACGGAAGCAAGATCTTTCATGACATTGAGAAGCATTGAAGCGGATTCGGTGCTTACTGATTTTCCGTGTTCCTCGGCGATTCCAACGATCTTGATGTAGGCTGCGAGAGCACCGGGCGTGTTGAAATCGTCATCCATGGTCGAGAAGAACTCTATTCGAGCTTCATCGACCTTCTGCTTCAGCAATTCCTTCGAGGCTTTACTTTCAGCTTTGACCCCTGTCATCCTTTGCAACTGGTCGTAGGCTCGTCGGAATCGGCGGGCGAGACTTGCTGCTTGGACAAGCGTGTCTTCTGTGTAGTCTAAAGGGCTGCGGTAATGGGTTGATGCGTAGAGAACACGGAGCGCTTCGACCCCTACCTTCTGGATCGCGTCTTGTATTGGAACAAAGTTGCCAAGTGACTTGTGCATCTCCTGACCTTTTATGCTCAGCAGCCCTGTGTGCGCCCAATATTTTGCCAATGGCTTCTTTCCGGTCAGTCCCTCAGCCTGTGCAATCTCTGCTTCATGATGCGGAAAGATCAGCTCGGTTCCTCCGCCGTGGAGATCATAGGTTGGACCAAAATGCGTCAGTGTTATCGCGGTGTCTTCGATGTGCCAGCCTGGTCGTCCCTTGCCCCATGGACTGTCCCAGGCAATCTCTCCCGGCTTCTGGCTCTTCCAGAGAACAAAGTCGCCAGGGTTCTGTTTTTCGGGATCTGGATCCACTCGGTGAACTGTTAACTGTTCTAAGTTCTGCCTTGATAATTTGCCGTACTCTGGAAACTTGGAAATGTCGAAGTAGACTCCTCCTGTTATCTTGTACGCGATTCCCTTGTCGACTAGTCCTTTGATCTGGTTGATGATCTCGGGAATATAGTCTGAGGCTTTCGCGTAGAGGTTTACGCTGTCGACGTGCAGGTCTTTCATGTCCTTGTAGAAAGCTTGGGAGTATCTCTCGGATAGTTTGAGAGGGTCTTCCTTGGTCTCCTTTGCTCTGTTGATGATCTTGTCGTCGATATCTGTGATGTTTAGGACGAAGAATACGCTGTATCCTCTCTTTCGGAGATATCGGGCGATGATGTCGTAGGCGACGTAGCTCTTGCCGTGTCCAATGTGTGATACGTCGTAGACTGTTGGGCCGCAGACGAACATGTTCACCCTTCCCGGATGGATGGGGTCGAATTCATCTAGGTGGCGCGTTAGCGTATTGTAGACTTTCAGTCGCGACTGCTTTGTTTGGGACATGTTCAGGGTCCTAGGGAAGGCTCTTGGTTATTCTCGTTACGCGGGGGGCGGGGTCTTGGGCTGGTTTGCCTTCGCCTGTATCATGTTCCAAGCTTTGGTCAACATATCCTTCTCGTTCGGATATGAGAGCGTCGGCAACGCCTTCTCGTAAGGCATCCATTCCATAGCGTCGTGTTCTGTTCCCACTTTCGCATCAGCCTGGTCTGTCTCGAAGAGGAAGAAGTGGACTGTCTTATCGAATGTTTTTGCACGGAATCCGAACTGGTACTTGATCTGCCCGACCTTTCCACGAAGCTTCACTCGACTTACTCCAGTCTCCTCTCTAACCTCTCTCATAGCTGTAGTAACCTCGTCCTCGTCCTCCTCGATTAGTCCCTTGGGCAAACACCAGACTCCTCGCTTGTTACTTGTCAGCAGAAGAAAGAGAGGGATGCCGTTCTCGACCCGGTAGACTACTCCTCCTGATGAGATGACCTTGATTCTGGGTCTGGGTTGCATCCCCGTCCAGTCTGCCATCTATGATGTTCCTTCCTTGATCATATCTGCAGTTCTTTTGGTAAGTGTGTTAGATTCTCTGAGGGTGAGCCGACTACGACGATGTCCTCGATTCTCACTCCTCCGACCTTCGGATCGTAGAGTCCAGGTTCGATGGTGACGACCGAATTCTTCCTCAACCTCTCCTTGCCGTAAAGACTGAGGTAGGGCCTTTCGCCGATTGTCAGGCCCACTCCGTGGCCGAGACCATGCATGAATCCCCTTACCCGCGCCTCCTTGTTCCCTTTAGCCAAGAGTCGAGCTGTCGGGTATCCTTTCTTTTCGAAGAGCTTGCAGACCCGGATCATCATCTCACTACAAGGTACTTGTTCTCGTACCATATCTAGGGCCGAGGTCTGTGCCTCAAGCACTGCGTCGTACATCTCCTTCACTTTCTTCTGGGGTGATGAGAACGCATAGGTTCTGGTGCAATCGTGCCAATACCCGTCAGGTTCGGATGGGAATATGTCGAACACTATGGGTTCTCCGGTGCGGATGGTGTCGGCGGCTTTGCCATCATAATGGGGGTCGCTCGATTTTCTTCCTGGCGCGAAGATAGTGTCTTCGGGGGCGATGATGCCTTCTTCAGCCAGAAGACCGTTGATGACCCTCTTGACTGTATGAACAGTCAATGGCTTCGACTTGAAAGTGACCTTCGTTCCTCGGGGTGTGGCCTTGGATAGAAAACGAATCGTCCTCTCGACGACTTTGCTCGTCTTCTTGCCCATTTCCCGCAGTTTCTCGATTTCACCCGTCTCTTTTGTCTCTCTGGCAACTTCCAAGATCGTCGGTGTCTTCTCGCCTACGACCTTGATTCCCTTTTTGCGCAAAGAGTCGATGAGCAAGAGCGAATTTGACGTCTCGTTTCGTCCGGCTAGAACTATCGGCCCGCTCGCACCTGTGTCTCTGATTATTCTCTCGTAGAACCTGGCTCTAGCCTCGTCCCGATCGTATCGTCCCGAGAGACGTTCAAGTCCGTAATCAGAATATGTTCTGATGCTCCGGACCCGACCTAGGCGGGCGCTCCCAACGTCAATGTTGCTAACAATGAGTGTGGGATCGTGCGACTTGCGTTTGAGATAGATTCCTCCCCTCGCCAGGGATGCTCCAACAACATAGCGAAGATCAGGGTTTCCTACCGTCGCGTCGCCGAATACCAGAATGGACTCGACTTTCTTCTTCTCCATCTCCCGGTCGATATCGGCAATCAGGATGATGACCCGCTTCTCGCTAGTTGCCGGGAAGGCTATATTACCGTTGAGCGAGGTGCTTCCGACGCTTCAGTCCTACGAACGGTCGAAGAAAACGAAAAGGAGGGAGATCAGGGCGGTTATGGGAACATACCCAAGATACAAGCCCGTAGAGGAGCTGAAGCATTGGCAGTACTGCGATGAATAACAGTTACGACTTGTAGCTCGGCTGGTTTCTGACGCGCTCTCAGGGGTCAAACGCCACCACCTTTCAACTTTCTCACTAGTCTAACAACGTCTTCTCCCTGAAACAGGACTGCGCCTATCATGGTTAGAACGGCTCCCGCATAGAACCCGGTGACGAATGTTCGAAAATCGTAGCCAGACTGATACGGCTCGTGAAACGCGTCCCAGCAATTCCTGTCTGGGAAAAGGCTCGAGCATTGCAGAATATTTTGGGCTCCAAGAACCAAGAGAAAAGATGCTATGAAAATCAGAAGAAGACCGAATGCCGATCCCAAAGGAATGGTAACTACCGTGTCTGACTAACCGTGACTCTTGAGGGCAAGACCTCTTCGAGGGTCTTCAACGATCCAGCCAAATCGTTCCTCTCGGCGATCAGAGGATGCAGGGTCGGCTCTATCGATCCTTGAGCCAGTTTCAAAGATTCTTCATCAAGCTCCCCACTCTTGTGATCCAATTTAGCGTTCACAAGATACCGTGTCAAGCTAGAAATCTGACCGCCTACCTCTGACAAGCGATGCTTCATCGATGCTGACAGGGCTTCGGCTGTTTTCACTTTGTCGTAATAGCCTGCTTTTTGTGAGTCCAAAAGTTCCCTGTAGATCTCTCCCTCTATCTCCTTCGTGTCCTTCAACGACTCCAGAGCGCTGATTCGCTTGCGCAACAGAGAAAGCTCGGAAATAATGTCGACCGCCTCCAGTTTCCAGTCAGGTGTCAGCGTGATGATCTTCGGCGTGAGCCCCAGCTGCCTAGCCTTCGCGCTAACAATAAGCCCTCCCGCAGCTTCAACTTGAACCCCTTCGAGTTCACCGAAGGCATTTCTCTCGATTCCGATTACTCGCCCGAGGCTTCTGCCGTAGATATCCACTACAGGACGCCCAAGAAATGCTCTAGTCTCAAGCTCTGGAGAGAGCATAGTTTTAGATTACCTCACCCTGTGGGCGTCGATGGGAATCTGCGGAATCTCGGGGAACTTTTCTTTCATCTTCTGCTCTGCCATGAGATCCGCCTCTTTGAGAATCCTGGCAGAGTCGTCGCTGGGAAGCACGTAGGTTCCATCAGAGTCTACTACCTCGCCAATTTCGGTTGTGAGGTTCTCCAAGGAGTCCTCGATGTCGTGTATGCCAGTCGAAATCTCGGGAAGCTTCCCTTCCAGCTCGTTCTTGACGTTGGTCAGAATGCCTCGTACGCTTCCCATGCTATGGACCATATCTCCGAATTGTTCAACAGTCTCCAAACGGAGGAGTACCTGTTCCAAGGAGATCTGGCTGCTGAGCGATGTTTTGATCAGCTTGCGAATCTGGACGCATTCGTTAGCGAACAGGGTCGCGCTCTGAGTATCTCTGACTTCGAGGGCTTTGACACATTTGTCGTGCAGTATTTTGTCTCTGGACTCCATCTGACCAATCGTCTTTTCGAGTCTGTTGGTCTGGGTGCGCAGTTTGTAAGCTGCCATCTGAATTCTCCGCTTGACAGGCGTCGGCTTGATTGCCTCACGAAGCCTGTCCGTGATTGAAGGATTGTCTCGAAACATGATTCTCACCTAGCTATCGGTTGCTCCGTCTGGAATATTGGGGGCCTGAGGTGGATCATGTGCTTTGCCGTGGACGCATGCCGAGCGAGCGCTGTGGTCATCAGTATTGTCATGCGGAGATCCTTGTTCAGTCCCCTCAGCAAGGGCATTACCAAGTTCGCTACTGAGGAGTCGAGATCTCCCGTTGGCTCGTCCAAAACGAGGAAGCGGGGTTTCGCTGCAAGTGCTCGTGCGAGGTCGATCCGCCTCTTCTGTCCCGCGCTTAGCGAGTCTGGGTAGGAGTGTGAGAGCTTCTCGAGTCCAAAGAATGTCATTGCCTCTTTGATCCTCTCATCCCTATCACGTTTCGGAATCCCCATCATTGAGAGTGCGAGGTGAAGGTTCTGCAGAACTGTTAGTTGCGGGAGCGCAGTCGGTCGCTGGAAGACGGCGGCCGTTTTGACTCGTGCGGATCGTTTTACGAATGATTGCTCGGTCATGTTTTCTCCATCTAGCTCGACGATTCCGCGAGTTGGTTTCTCTAGGCCAAGTACTATGTTGACGAGGGTCGATTTGCCCCAGCCGGACCCTCCGACGACTGAGAGGAATCCTCCTTCTTCGAGGGTGAAGGATACTCCTTCGCCGTAGAGTCTCAGAACTCCGTCTGCGATTGGGTATGCGACAGTGATTGATCTGCATTCCAAGAGAGGTTTCATGTGGTCAACCCTTGTATTGTTCAACGAACGCTAACGAGCGGGTTCGTTTGAGAGCGGGGGCAGCGTAGGCTAATCCTCCGACAATTGCGGAGCCGAGGAGCAAGACCAGGTTGGTTGAGAGAATACTCTCAGTCGCCAAGAATCTTAGCCAAAGAGGGGATAGCCCGATGATTGACACGACAACTCCCCGTAGAATGTACCGAAGCTGAATTTGCAATCCT
>MNHO01000071.1 GCA_001919285.1 archaeon 13_1_40CM_2_52_13 | reverse complement strand
ACCGCTCTCATACACAGTCGCCAATCCAGACATAATCACCTTCGCCCCATTAGGGTCCGAGGAGAAACAGAGCCTCCGAGAGATAGTTTCGACGCATCCGAAGGGCTCAGAATATGGAGAAATAATCTCCCAGTTTGAATCATGGCCCGTGCTGGTTGATGCAACTGACAACGTCCTTTCTCTACCTCCCGTGATTAATTCCAATGGACTGGGCAGGATTACCACCGGGACGAGAAACATTCTCGTCGAAGTCACGGGGACGAATGCTGAGACCGTTCACAATACTCTGAAGATTGTGGTTTCGAGTCTTGCAGAGAGGGGAGGAAGAATCTACAGCTGCCTAGAAACCTACCCTTACGGTAGTCCTCGCAGACTCGTAAGTCCCGACCTGAGCCCTACAGCCGCAAGCCTCCGTTTGTCGCACATTAACAAGCTTCTAGGAACTTCAATTGGCTTGAGGGAAGCGTCGAGATTCGCTGAAAGAGCCGGATACAGAGTTCGAAGAGCAGCGGGCGATTCTATTCAACTGGAGATTCCCTGCTATCGAACTGACATTATGCACTCTGTGGACATGATGGAAGACATTGCGATTGCCATGGACATTAACAAGTTGAAGCCTGAGTGGCCCATGATCTGGACCGTGGGCAACCTTGCGAAAGAGACAGACGAGACAGAGGGTGTGGCTGAGATCATGATCGGATTAGGTTTCCAGGAAGTTCTGACCTACGCGTTGACATCGCCCATAGTCGCTTCAGATAACACGCAGTCGAGTGAGCGGGGGCTTGTCGAGCTCTTGAATCCAAGAATAACTACCCATACCGTGCTGAGAAATTGGCTCCTGCCGAGCCTTTTTGAGACTCTCTCTCATAACACGCATGTTGATTATCCTCAGAGAATCTTCGAAATCGGACCCTGTATCGGTCGCGGAGAAAACCGGATCCATCCAATCCGAGAAACCCGGAAACTAGCCGCAGTGACAATCCACGCCAACGCCGGATTCACCGAAATTCGCTCTTCCTTTGATGCGCTCGCAGAAAACAAAGGTCGATCATTCCAGATCAAAGAGACGGAGCATCCCAGCTTCCTATCAGGAAGGTGCGGAGCGATAATATCAGACGGAACAGAAGTTGGAGTCATCGGGGAGGTAAATCCACGAGTCATCAAAGCCTGGGGGCTGAATCTTCCTGCCGCAGCGTTCGAAGTCGAAATGTCCGCCCTATCTTTGGCATAGCCCAGTCTCAGAGGCGTGTGAGTAATGGTTGACAAGAAATTCGTCGTAACTCCATGGGAGGTCACTGGGGAAGTCGACTATGAACGGCTGATCCGCGACTTTGGAACCCAGCCGATAGCGGGGCCCCTCGCAAAGCGACTCGAAGAAATCCTAGGCGACTCTGCATACATTGTGCGCCGTCAGGTATTCTTCTCGCATAGAGATCTGAATCTTGTTTTTGAGGACTACAACAAGGGGAAGGGATTCTTCCTCTACACCGGTCGAGGACCCAGCGGTCCGATGCACATCGGCCATATTCTCAGCTTCTACTTCACCAAGTGGCTCCAGGACAAGTTCCACGCCAATGTTTACATTCAGATGACTGATGATGAGAAATTCCTCGAGGAGAAGCGGAGCCTCACCTACGAAGAGACACAGAAATGGGCCCAGGATAATATCCTCGAAGTTGCAGCCGTCGGCTTCGACCCTGACAAGACCTTCATCTTTCAAGACACCGAGCTCGTCGGCCACGCCTACCCTTTGATCCTAAAGATTGCTCGGAGAGTCAACTACAGCACAGCCAAGTCAGTCTTCGGCTTCACCGGCGAGACCAACATCGGCATGAGCTTCTACCCCGCAATCCAAATCATTCCCAGCCTCTTCGAGAAGAAACGCTGCCTCATACCATCAGGCATCGACCAAGACCCCTACTGGAGAATACAACGAGACATCGCAGAACCCCTAGGCTACCACAAAGCAGCCGCCATCCACAGCAAATTCCTACCACCATTGACAGGAATCCAGGACAAGATGAGCTCGTCCAAACCCGAAACCGCCATCTATCTGAACGATGACGACAAGACTGTACGGAACAAGATCTACCGACACGCCTTCTCAGGGGGACAAGCATCAGTAGAAGAGCACCGCAAACTGGGCGGGAATCCCGACATTGACGTTCCTTTCCAGTGGCTCTACATGTTCTTCGAACCCAACGACAAACGGATAGAAGAGATCCGTTCGGAATACAAGAGCGGACAAATGCTAACAGGGGACCTGAAGGACCTCTTGGTCGAGAAAGTGACCAAGTTCCTCGGGGAACATCGAGAGCGACGAGAGAAGGCAAAGGCTCAGGTGCATCTTTTCAAGAAAGATGGTGCCCTAGCACGAGAGATGTGGAAACGGGACTTTAGCAAATCGTAGTTTGCCTTCGAAGTCTGGGATTTCCTGTTTTGAAAGGCTTAGAAGTGCTGTGGCGATACGTTTGCGGGAAGAAATCTGCACCTAGCAGCCTAAGGGTCCTAGGAACGATTCAACTAGACAAAGGCATTGAGGGACCTATTCTGCTATGATATGCTTCGAACCATTTTAAGTTAGCAACGCTTCATGTGAGGTGTTCGTATGACAGAAATTGAAACCCAAGCAGTGACTCTCAAATTGGCCGACGTTCATGTTCTCGCGAACAAGGCATTCTCCGAGAATGAAAAGAGAAGGCTTGCTGATTCTTTGGCGAGGATGCTCGAAATCGAGGTTGATACAGCTACAATAGCTGAAGAAGCTCTTGATCTTCACCCGATAATTTCCTTCGTCTGGGAAAAAATGACTGACACCGCTTTTACCTTACTCCTGGCAAAAATCGGGTCAGAGCTTTGGAAGCGCTTCAAGAGGGACGCTAGTGAAATAATCTCCAAGCACGCATTGAAAGAGGATTCGAGAATAGAGTTCAAATTCGTCTATGATGGGACTGAGATTTGGCTTCTCACTAAGGCGAGCGATCCGAAAATCATCGAGGAATCCATCGATGGGTTGGGGCTAGTACTATTCGAGATTCGCTACCTCGCGGAGAGCAGAAACTTGCCTGGGACGAGACCCATTGTCCAATACAAATTCGTCGATGGAAATCGATGGGTGATCGCTGGGGCCACGGAAATGGACCCTGATTTCGCTCAGTATGACTTTGAGAGGCCGACGTGGATAGAACTCGGACGGGTCAGCGCAGAAACGATCAGAAAACTCAAAGAGAGCTAAGTAAGCTTGTTCGATTCCCAAGCTCTCGACTCGTTCAAGAAATCCGGTGACATCGTAGCTAGGCTACGAAAGGAAGTTCCAGGTATTGTCAAGTACGGCAAGCCTGCCCTCCAAATCTGTGAAGGACTAGAACAGAGAATCAGGGACTTTGGCGGAAAGCCCGCGTTTCCAGTCAATGTAGGGATAAACGATGTTGCCGCTCACTACACCTCGCCTCCCGGTGACACCCTGACAATACCAGCCGCTTCGCTGGTGAAAGTCGACTTTGGGGTCCATGTCGACGGTTATGTCACGGATACTTCAGTCACTATCTGCTTGGACCCACGTTTCGAGCCGTTAGCCCAGGCTGCAGACGAGGCCCTCCAGAATGCGATACGTGCGTTCAAACCCGGCGTCAAACTCTCCGAAATAGGACGAGTAGTCCAGACCACTATAACCCGGTTCGGCCTACGCCCCATAAGCAATCTGACCGGCCACAAGATCGAACGATACAACATACACGCAGGCAAGTCTGTCCCCAGTGTCTCAGCTGTGGGAATGAACGGGACAAAGATCGAAGAGGGCGAAGTTTTCGCCATCGAACCCTTCGTGACCCTGGCCAAGGCCCAGGGAGCGGTCACTAACGGGTCGAGCGCCTACATCTACCGCTTCGTCAGACCCAAAGGCGCAACCTCAGAAGACTCCAAGAAAGTGCTCGCCTTCATCCAGACCAATTTCTCAACCCTGCCCTTCGCGTCGAGATGGCTGGAGAAAGGATTCCCAAGAGAAGTCGGCAAGAGGGCGCTTCAAGACCTGATCCGGAACAAGTGCATAAGCGCCTACCCAGTTCTGATAGAGGCAAGCAACAACCCAGTAGCACAATCAGAGCACACCGTCCTAGTAAACCATGACAGCTGCACCATACTCACCGGACAGTGATCAACAGCCAACAAGAGGCCGGGGTCGTCCCCTGCAAACCGCCTAGGAATCGCCTTAGAACCGGAAACCCATCCATCCTCACGCTAGTCTCACAAAATAGTCGACAACTAGCCCACCGACCACCCTAACATTTTCGAGTCAAAATATCATCAGGCTCAGAAATCTAGAATATTTTTGAAAACGACCGAACCTTGCGACTGAGATCCGATGACTCTTGAAGCGTCCAAGAGAGTCTCCATCTTTCTTATCTTTTCCTTTTCTACTAACTATTTCTCGACCCCCGGGGGTATGTCAAAACAAAAAAAGTCCTTCACACTTTCAGAACAGGACTACCACTAAAGGGGGGAATAACCCCGCTATGAACCCGAGACCTTATCCTGCGCTAGGAAGGCTAGCGCCGTGTGGGTCCGTCGTAGTAGATGCCGGTTATTGAGAGGCTCGCGACCCCACACTGGGTACACATGCCCAGCTTCTTGAAGACAAAATCGCCAACCGAGAAGTTCTTGATCTGCTTGAAGCTACACTGTGGACATTTCACTATCGACATGACCTTGAGCGGGGCAGGGTTGGCCAAGGCGTAGCCCTTTCTGACCCTGAAGACTGAGAGGACGACAAACCCGAACGACAAGACAGCGACCGTAAAGTACAACGTTGCGAGAGTGAAATCAGTGCTGAACGTAGAGAGGGCGAGGTTGAGCGTGTAGAAGGCGATTATGATTAGAACTATGGAGATTAGCATTACTCCTATTGAGGGACCGCTCCGCGGTCTCGGCTGAGACACTTTATCAGTCTACTGTCCTATGCCTATCGTGTTGCCTATTCCGGCGATTATAACCGTGTCGCCGGGTTTGCTCCGTTCCACGATGAGGTTCTTAATCCTCTCGATAACCTTGTCCCCCGCCTCAAGTATCTCCTTCTTCATAGGAGTAATCGCTTCGAGAATACTCTCCTTGACGATGACCGCGTAGACCGGTATGTGCTGCTTTGTAGCTTCCTGTTCAATCTTGAACCGCTCCGTCCCAATTCCACCAATCGCGGCACCAATGCCCTCGCTGATCTCACCTGTGGTCTCGCCCTCGAACTTCAGAGCAGCATCCACCATCACGATCATTGAGACCTTCCCATTGTTCTCTTGGAGGAGTGATTGTATGGCGTCCCCCGGTTTTCCAACATTCCCCCCCGGACCCTCGGCTTTGAGTGCGATAATCCTACGATCCTCCAGAGTGGTCTCAGCGACAATCACATCCTTCTCGACCTTGCGCTGGGCTTTGTCCTTCATCAGTTTCGACGCAACAAGCGCCCCAAGTCCGTCACCAATCGGCTGTCCCTCAGCAAACGCGCGCCCGGCACCCAGGTAGGCTTCAGCCTCCTGCATTATCATGGGAAGCAGAGCTTGAAGTTGTATTATGATGAATATGCTGTTTGTCTTCTTCCCCAAGAGATAGAAGTGGCGTATGATGCGGAAGATAGTATTCAGGGCCCAGGAAGCCTCGACTAGGTTCTCGAGATTATTGACCTGCGCTGAGTCGGCACTGGGAGCCATCTTCTGAACATCCTCCTTGAACTTGACGTCACGAACATCCAAGAGGTGGTCGAACTTGCTCACGATTCCCGAAGGGTCCATGTCTACTGGAGTAATCAGGAACGATTCCATCAGCACATTCAACTGGGGCAACGGATCGACTGTCGGCTTGCCGATCTCCTTGATTGTCTTCAACGCCAGGTCCTTCGCCTGAGTCCGGATGACATCCAGACGTCGTAGTCCTCGATCAATGTCCCACATGTACTGACGCATCTGGAGCTTCTGGCCGAATCCGAAGAAGAGAAGGACGAACAGGAGTGTGAAGATTAGCTGAGTGACAGTGCCTAGATTGTTGAAAATACCGCCCAGTGGGCCGAAAATATCAAGCATTGCAACAGATAACAGCCGATGTCCCCCGAGCGCTGAAGGTTAATTGTCCCCTGCGCGTTATAAAGATTGATTACGCATGATTTCCCAATCATAACTTTGAAGATAGAAAAATTCGATGAAGCAAATTTCTAGAACTTCCTAGAATTTTCAAATGAGGTTGGCAGCGGTCTAAGCTTCGCGTGGGATCTCTCACCACACTACCACAGAGATCGCCTGGGAGATTCACTTCCGTGCTTCCGGTACGAGTCGAGCACCGCCTTGAGCGTAGTTGCCTTTCCGAGATCGCTGAATCCGATCTTATCCCGGAAACGGAGCAGATTGTCCCGGCCGAGTATGGTTAATTTCCAGCTTGTGACCGTGCTCTTTCGGACTCCAGCTTTTGCATCCAAGTACATTCTGGACTCAATGCCCAAGTTGTTTAGCATAGCTCTGATGCTCTCCAAGAGCATCCTGTTTGTGTTAGAGACGAATACGGCTCGACTACTGATATAGCCAGGTCTGTGGTGTCCATGTCTGCTCCTAGTCCTAGAGTAGGCAGGCCATCCCTCGCCGTCAACGAACCCTCGGATATAGCGCTCTTGCTCAGGAAGGGTCCATTGCAGCATTTCGTTCCTGCCTGTATTCATGGTGCTTTCCTCGTTCTTTCGGAATGGGTACGGGTCCTAGCTCCCAGCTATGGCCGCCAACCCCATTAGAATCCCGGGTCAGAAATCGCTTAGATAAGTCTTCCCGGAAAGAGACAGCCCTTTCAACGCATAGGTAAAGGAGGGTTGTGGGGGTTGGGACCCGCTGTGGGAACGAGACTTGTCGCGACGCGTAACCGCGACCGCGATGAGGATGAAGAAAATGAGAACTGCGACTGCAGCGAACAAGAATAGCGGTAGACCCGCCACCTTCACAGTGGTAAGATCAGGAATCCCAGTCACTGTCACAACCGCTTGACCCTGTCCCTGAGTGAACTGCGTCTTGTTGGCTGCGACTGTTACGACGTATGTGGAGCTCTGGAGGGGAGCAGTGTAGATTAGAGTATAGTTTCCGTTCCCATTATCGGTCAATCCTGAAAAGCTCCCGCCCGTTGTCGAGGTTGGCGTGAGATTAGCACCACTGATCAAGTCAGTTCCATTAGTCACTCTGATCATGAGGAGGACCTCGCTCCCCGGGGTAGTTGTCCCGGGCTTCGCGGACACCGCGACAGTCAGCGGAGGATATGGATTAACCATAATATTCTTGCTTGCTGCCGCGTTGAGGTAGCCAGACGCGATCGCAACAACCTGGATCATATCACTAATGCTCGACGTTACTATTGGCGCGGTATAGTTTGCAACATAGGTTCCAGGAATAGTCATCACCGGTTGGCTGAATGTTCCGCCAGCTGAAGAGGTGAAGGTGAGATTAGCTCCAGAAATCGGGCCGGTGCTATTTCTGACGGTGACTGTGAGATTCGACACCATTGCTGATCTCAGAATGACCGGATTGGCGTTTAGCGTTGCGCTCAGCGGTGGAATGACGATGCCTAGTGCGTAAACCTTCGTGTCCTTAGCGCCGAAGAAGACGCGACTATTTGCCACCGCAGGTGAAGAGGAAACCTGTCCGCCGGTCAGGTACCTCCACAACAAAGTGCCTGTCATCATGTTGAGCGCGTACAAGTAGCGATCATTAGAACCGAAAAACAACGTCTTCGATCCAAGAGCCAATGCGGGAGAAGACGTCACCGCGCCACCCGTAGGCGTTGTATAGGACCAGATCTGAACACCCGTGGTCGCATTGCGAGCGTAGACAATGCCTCTACCAGTTCCAAAATACACTATGCCACCATAGACAGCAGGTGTAGTCGCGTTGGAACCGTTTGGGGTGTTGAACGACCATACTAGGCTGCCCGTGGCCTGGTTCAGCGCGAGAAACCTATTACTGTCAAGGCCCACGTAGACGTTGCCGTAAGCAGTAGCGGGGGAGGTGGTTATCGTAGTCGGTAACGCCGTATTGTAGGTCCAAGTCGACGTGCCTGTCGTCTCGTTTAAGGCGACAACGGCAGCGTTACTGAGAGCGCCTATACCAAAGAATACACGCCCATTGCTTACCGCGGCCGAACCCTCGATGTAGTCGGAAATAGTCGTTCTCCAGAAGACCGTTCCATCTTGAGGATTGAGTGCTAGAAACTCAGCCCTGCCAGCTGATGGAGAATACAAAGTTCCGTAGAACAGCTTGCCATCTGCCAGGACCGGGGATGATACGACTGGCGCGACGTTGGATATTCGCCAGATCATTGAACCCGTATTCTCGTCAAGAGCGTAGACAGTAAAGTCCTTGGAGGACAGATAGACCATCCCGTTTCCCACCGCGGGAGTTGCAACTATGTTTGATCCCGTGGTAAAGGACCAGATGAGGGATCCCGTGTACTCGTCAAGCGCGTACAGCTTACCATCGTAAGATGGAATGAATACAAATCCGTCAGACACAATTGGCGAGGCGTAAACGATGCCCCCTGTAGTATAGCTCCACATCAGACTCGCAGAAGTAGGACCAGAAGCAGGAGTGGCCCCGTTACGCCCGGCATCATAATGAAACATCGTCCAAGGATAGTCTGTGGTCCCGACGGGGCCTGCGTTGAGAAAACCGAGAGGATTGCTGTGATTCGTTGAAGCGTCACTTGGCAAGAATACGAGAAGGCTTAGGGATAGGAATACGATGACAGCCGCTTTCCGCAATAGTATCCCCTAGACTCCTGAGCCCATCATCACTGAGGGCTAGTGGCGAATCCCGTCACAAAAGAGGCATGTAACCCAACTTCACCTCTTTCCGGGTCTAGCTCCCGCAGGGGAAAACAAGATTAAGCCAAGAGTTCGATAAGCGCGAATCAAGGTGTGGTGCTGTGATATTCGCATTCCTGATCTTCTACCGGGTAAGACCCCTAACTGAGGCTGACAAGAAGAAAGCGACCGCCGGTTGGGAACAGTTCAAGAAGAACCTCTCCAAGGATGTCGAGATCGTTGCTGAATACGCCCACATATGGGGCACCACGTACAACGGAATGATCACTGTGGAATCTCGTGATTTATCCGCCTTCCACGATTTCTGGCACAGGTTCCGCGAAACAACCCGATGGTATGTCCCTGAAACCAGGACATACATCGCTCAAAAAGAGCAGCCATAGATCCTTCCACCGCCATCCAATTCCGTAGTTTCGTCGCCCTTCCACTAAACAGACTGAACCGCATTCTCTGACATTCGCTTTGACCTAGGTCTGCCTTAAACCGACCAATAATTTCACCGCTAGAGAGCGATGCTAACAGAAGAAGAATCCGAGATTCTCGGCATAGTGTTCGGCGATGGATCTCTGTCGAGGACAGAGCGTTCTGTTCAGATAGCCATAACTGGAAACAAATTCGACGATGAGATTTACCTCCTCAGGCACGTTCGACCGCTTTTTCATGGCGTCTTCGGCCTTGAGTTGACAAGTCGATATAGGCGTGGCGAGAACACGATGGATCTCTACCGATACTCCAAGGAAGTCGCACTCACTCTCCAATCCTGGGGAATGCCCATTGGCTTGAAGAAGCTGGAGAACCTTATCCTAAAACTTGCGGTGGAGGGGAGGTCGTTCATCAGAGGCGTGTTCGATACTGATGGCTCTGTCTACCGGAAATATGGACCTTATGCTCAGATCCAGTTCAAGACGGTTTCCAAGAATCTGATGTCATTCATAAGAGACAAATTGACAAAGTTGGGCCTTCATCCCACCCGTATTCGGCCGGATGAAACAAAACATAGGTTTCTACTTTGCAGGCAGAAAGAAGTGGAAACTTTCTTCAGACTTGTAAAGCCAAGTAACCCCAAACACCTCGAACGACTAAAGCGAATCAGACTATCAATTCCGTGAAATCATAAGGTGGGGTCCGTGATGCTGCTAAGTTTTATAGTGAGAATTTGCCCCGGCTTCTCGGTGGGGCCTAGAGCCTTCGAAATGTTTCGAGGGGCCGTAGTCTAGCCAGGGATGACGCTGGGGACGCGTCTAGCTCCTCAGCATTAGGACGGGCTCCAGAATATACTACGACGGGTAGGCAGACCTCCAGTTGGCGGGATGACGAAATTCAGGAGCGCGTGAAGATACCCGTAGACGAAAGACTCGGCGGATGTCGTGGGTTCAAATCCCACCGGCCCCACCATTCTATTTCTCGCATGAACGCCACCCGAGATTGTAGACAGAATGTGCTTGTCTTGAGTCGAATAATCTGAACGCATCCCTACCCCGACGAGGACCCTAAGGCTAGCATCCCCTAATCTTAATACCTCAAGTACCGTTGACAATGAATCTAGAACCTGCATTGGCGAGCGAGAAATCCAACGTCAGTACGGCAGGCTCATCGATGCATTATCCGAAGAGGCTTCTCAACATTGCCCTGTTACTGGCAGCAGTGACAGCCATCCTCCACCTGTACATCGGAATACTCGTCTACGGAATACCACTAGGCGTCCCATTGATTCTGATAGCTTTAGTCTACATAGGCGGCATCGTACTCATAGCCGCAAACAACCGACGAGATCGCTGGCTCAAAATAGGCATCTATTGGGTCATAATAATCATCGCCCTATGGGCCGCATCTGCAGCCGTTAACGCGCCCAATACCAACATAGTGTTAGCCTACGTCGACAAGGCAGTAGAGTTCATCCTCCTAGGAATCCTTCTCCGGATAAGAACCAAATAATCACGAAGATTCGAAAGCAGAAACCAACAACCGCAAGTAGCGAAATCTACAATCGAGGCTGGGCCACAAGCCCTTTTGTGACAAGCCTAAATTCCGACTACCGGGAGACGAGCTAGAATATGAGACCCTCAAAACCCGTCAGCGACTCCAAATCTATCCTGTCATCCCAGATGCTGCCGAGCGACGCTAACCCAATGGGGTTCGTCCACGGAGGAACAATACTCAAACTCGTCGACGAAGCTGCAGGCGTCACAGCTCTACGCCATACTAGAAAGACCGTCGTCACAGCTAGCCTCGACCGGATGGATTTCTACAACCCAGTCTACGTAGGAAACCTACTCACACTCAAAGCGTCTCTGAACTACGCAGGCCACACGTCAATGGAAGTGGGCGTAAGAATTGAAGCAGAAAACCTCAAGACCGGAAAGGTCACTCACACCGGGTCCTCGTATCTCACTTATGTGGCAATGGATGAAAACGGAAAGCCCACCGAAATCCCCGATGTCGTTCCAGAAACACCTGAGGAGAAGCGTCGATGGAAAGATGCGAAGAGAAGGCGAGACGACCGCTTGAGAATGGTAGCCTTAGTAAAGAAGGAAAGGGGCGCAGAGAAATCGCCCAAATGAGAGTGGCAGTAATCGGCTTTGGAATGATGGGACGCCAGATAGCGCAGGTCTTCGCACAACATGGCCATGAAGTCTCCGTGACCGACGAGAATCCTATCGCGGTCAAGTCAGGGCTTGAAGAGATCGTGCACGGACCCTACGGCGTCGAATCGGCGGTTGCAAAGGCCAAGATAACCCGGGAGGAAGGGACCAAGACTCTTGAACAAATCCGCTCTGCCGCTGATCTAAACGACGCGTGCAAAGCTGCAGACCTTGTCATTGAAGCCATTTACGAGCATCTACCCCTAAAGCAGGAAGTATTCGCAAAGCTCGAATCAGCAGCTCCAGAGAACGCCTTGCTCGCCTCGAACACTTCAACGCTCACAGTGAGCAAGATAGGAACAAGGCTCTCTAAGAAAGAGCGACTATTGGGAATGCACTTCTTTAATCCTGCACAAATCACCAAACTCGTCGAGATCGTCAAGACCCGCCAGACATCAGAAAGAGCAATTCAGAAAGCGGCTAAGATCGTCGAAACGATTGGAAAAACGCCGATCATTGCGCACGATGAACCCGGTTTCATCGCCAACCGCTTAGGACTCACACTCTACATGGAAGCATCCGCGCTTCTCGAAGAAGGAACCGCCAAGATTCGCGACATCGACTTAGCAATGAAGCTAGGTTACAATCACCCGATGGGTCCCTTCGAACTCGCAGACTTCGTAGGGCTTGATACAAGACTCCGAAACCTCGAAGCACTCTTCCAAGCCACAGGAGATGAAAAGTGGATACCGCCAAAGGCCCTCAGAGAGATGGTGAACCAGGGCTACCTAGGCGATCCGTCCCGAAGAAAAGACAGCAAGGGCGGCTACCAAGAATTCTTCAAGACAACCCCCTGAAAATTCCTAACGCTTTATACACGAGCTCCGACCCGCATGACTGATCTCGCTTGCCGTTCAGCCAGATAGTGGTCGAGACAGAACCCCCCGTCGGAATCATTCGTCTAAACAGACCCAAGGTTCTCAACGCACTGAACTTCGAACTCCTCCGAGAGCTCGTCGAAGCTCTCGAAGCATTCGACAAGGATGATCGCATCAGAGCCACCGTTCTCACAGGAAATGATGATGCGTTCTCGGCCGGAGCGGACATCAAAGAACTGTCCGAAGCAACCCCCGTCGACCTCATCCAGCGCAACCAGTTCGCACTCTGGGACAGGCTGAAGAAAACAGCCAAACCAATCATAGGAGCCATCAGCGGCCACGCCCTTGGCGGAGGATGTGAGCTAGCAATGAACTGCGACATCATAATTGCCTCAGAAACAGCGAAGTTCGGGCAACCCGAGATCAACATTGGAATAATGCCCGGAGCCGGTGGAACCCAACGCTTGACACGAACCATCGGAAAGTTCCGCGCGATGGAAATGATCCTCACCGGCCAACCCATTACGGCTAGGGAAGCGGAGAAGCATGGACTTGTCAACAAAATCGTTCCAGTAGAGGCCTACTTTGAGGAAGCAAAGAAACTCGCCATGCAGATTGCGCAGAAAGCCCCGGTTGCGACCAGACTGGCCAAGGAGGCAGTGCTGAAAGCCTTCGATACCCCCTTGGAGGAAGGACTGCAATTCGAAAGGAGAAACTTCTACCTACTCTTCTCAACACAGGACATGAAGGAAGGAATGAAGGCCTTCAGTGAAAAGCGACCGCCCCAGTTCAAAGGTCGATGAGATGAATTACGAAACCATACTGGTCGAGAAGAAGGATCAGATAACAAGAATTACCCTGAACCGTCCTGCAGCCCTCAACTCCTTCAACGACAAGATGGGAGAAGAATTCTATGCAGCCCTGAAAGAGGCAGAAAAGGACGAGGGCACTCGCTGTCTCATAGTTACCGGCGCAGGTAGAGCATTCTCAGCCGGCGAAGATGTCTCTGGTCTGAAACAGAGGTATGGTGGTGACACTCATCTCTCTCTAGGAGATCACTTACGAAAAAAATACCATCCGATCATTTTGAGGATTCGAAACATGGAGAAACCGGTTATCGCACGAATCAACGGCATAGCAGCAGGAAGCGGCGCGAGCATTGCCTTAGCTTGTGATATTCGAATAGCCTCGGAAGAGGCAGGGCTCAAACAGGCCTTCATCGGAGTCGGCCTAGTACCCGATTCTGGAAGTAGCTACTTCCTCACCCGAATCCTAGGCCCTGGAAGGGCCCTTGAACTAATCATGACCGGGAGAACTGTCGGGGCCAAGGAAGCTGAGAATCTGGGGCTTGTGAACCAAGCGGTCCCCGCCGCGGAGCTAGACAAGGTCATAAACAGTGTCGCGGAGAAGCTTGCGAGGGGACCCACGAAGGCCCTCGGACTCTCAAAACGAGTAGTGAACCAAGTCAGCAGGCTCGAGCTGCCCGACGCCCTTGAGTATGAAGCCCAGAACCAGGACATAGCCGGAAAAACCAAAGACCATCTAGAAGCAGTCAGAGCATTCCTCGAGAAACGTCAGCCCAAGTTCTCAGGAACATGAGTCAACAAGAGATCCTCAAGATTTCACGTTTAAGTAACCTGTTGAGAAGATCGCCGAGGCGAGCATAACTTGCCTAAGGCCCATAAGGACAAGCCTAAAGCGGACCTGAACATTTTCCCCGGAAACTGGACCATCAAGAACGAAATGATGTTCCGGGCCTTCGACCTGTCCTTCGCTCAAAACTGGAACCCTTCGACCCTTCCCTGGGATGAACTCGAGGCGAAGAACTTTGACCCTAAAGAGCGAATAGCTCAGGCCTACTGGATGTCAAAGCTAGCTCTCTTTGAGAAGTCTGGCATCGGAGCCTTTGGTTTCGGTATAGTAAGAGCGGCGGAATTGAACTTGGAGGATCCAACGAAGAAGATGCTCGCATCGATTACCTATGACGAATGCCGTCATGATGAAGTGTGCCGCAGAGCCTGCGACAAACTGTGCCCCAACTGGCCCTATGGATACAAGCCTCAATCAGATTTCGAACAGAAGGCCTTGAGGAACATACAGACGCTTTACGACGAGGGACGAAGGTATTGGAAGGGATTCGTGGGTGCCTGGGAGTACCTTTCTCCCGAGCTATTGTTTGCCGGCTTTTTCTTTGCAGAGATAGGAGCCGAGACAATATTCAACTCAATGCGTCAGACGAGCAAACTCGAGGTCTATCGACAATCGTTCCAGAACATAACCAGAGACGAGACTCGGCACTTGGTGGCGACGATGGCCCTCTTGCGCGCCATGTCCCAAGAGTTTACCGAGGAACAGAAACTTACCGTTACTCGCCAGATGAAACAGGGCTTCATCTTCCTGTCTCCCCTCCTCTACGAACACAAGTCCGAATTCTGGCGGCTGCCATCCGATTTTGACAGAGTTGATCGTGAACTGGAACAGATTGCGCGAGATTCAGGATTAGGATGTTTGACCCTGGAAGAGAAAGTAAAGTATTGGAGGCAGGCGATTGAGAAGAAGAGAGGCGAGATAGAAGAAATGGGCATCAAGGTCCCCGCTATCCCCGAGATAGAAGTTGAAGGCGTCGATGTACAGATCAGGAAAAACGAGGCCATAGCAACCAGCTTCTAGAGGCTATAGAACCCTTGGCGAAAATCATCGTACTGTTCGGCAAACCCAAAGACCCGGAACTATTCGACAAACAGTACTGGGAGGACCACGTCCCCATAGCCAAGCAAATGCCGGGACTCAAAAAGTATACAGTTCACAAGGTTGTTGGCGCACCGCGAGGCGATCCTCAGTACTACCAAGTCGTAGAGCTCGAGTTCGACAACATGGATAGCATGAAAAAAGCCCTCGATTCTCAAGCGGGAAGAGACTCAGGCCGACACGGCGTGAAGATCGCTACGGGCGGAATCACGTTCCTCTATGCCGAGTCCAGAGAAGCAGTCTAAGCTAACGACAAGTAACCTTCTTTTACAGCACGAGCCAGAGTTAATCTCGGAATCCAGTTTATGGGCCGAGTAGCAATTGTCGGGATAGGGCATTCAAAGTTTGGAAAAAGAAGCGATGCGTCCCTCCGAGAGCTCGCGTTCGAAGCGTACAGCAGTGCGCTAGACGATGCCGAACTAGAGTCTCCGGCGATCGACGGGTCGGTCGTCTGCTCAGCTACGCATTATGATAAGCAGAGATCCCCCGCCGGTGTTGTATCTGAGTACCTTGGTCTCAGTCCTAAACCCACTTTCAACGTCGAAGCCGCGTGTGCCTCCAGTGCCGTAGGACTGAGAATAGCCTGGTCGCTAATATCGTCCCGCCTCCACGACGTAATCGCAGTGGTTGGAGTTCAGAAGATGACCGAGCTCTCCTCGGGAGAGATTCAGGAATTAATGGGGAGGGCTGGCGATGTGATGTGGGAATCACCCTTCGGCACGAGCATGCCAGCCTACTACGCAATGTACGCAAATGCCCACATGGCAAAGTACGGAACCACCGAGGAGGACATGGCCCTAGTCACCGTGAAGAACCGAAAATATGGCGCCAAGAATCCGCAGGCAATGTTTCAGAAACCCATCACCGCGGAAGAGGTACTCAGCTCACGCCCGGTCGCTAAACCCTTGAAACTTTACGACTGTTGCGCCAACGCGGACGGCGCTGCATGTCTGATCGTCGCTAGCTCTGAGAAGGCCAAGAAGATAACAGACAAGCCTGTCTGGGTTGCAGGTCTGGGGCTCGCCTCAAGTCCTATGTCTCTCGCAGGGCGACGGGGTCCTCTCACCAGCTTTGAAGTCACCAAGAACGCAGCTAGGTCGGCCTACGAGATGGCTCGTCTAAACCCCACTGATGTTGACGTTGCTGAGGTTCATGATTCATTCTCCATCACCGAGATATTGAATTACGAAGACCTCGGATTTGCCCGGCCTGGAAAGGGAACCAAGCTTCTCAAGAGCAAGGAGACTGAGCTTGGAGGAAAAATCCCAGTCAATATTGATGGCGGACTAATCTCCAAAGGCCATCCAGTGGGAGCGACTGGAGCATCGCAACTCACCTGTCTAGTCCATCAACTCAGGAAAGAAGCTGGAGACGTACAGGTCGACGGTGCAAAGATCGGACTCGCCCAGAACATTGGAGGAATAGGAATGTACTGTTCTGTTGCTGTATTGCGATCATGAATACGTTCTCGTCGCTCTATGACCCCCAAAAAAAAGGCGAGCGCGAACCTAAGTTGCAGACGGACCAGGTGCAAAAGTTGACTCCTACCCATAGTTTGGGCAGAAGGATTAGGGCGTATGACAGAGCTGTACACTTTGCACAAAAAGGTCACTCCATCACTGAAATCTCGAGTGAGACGGGAATGCCCGACGCGACCATTCGAGAGTGGCTTCTAAATGGACGAAGACCTTGGACTCGTTACGAACTCTTCAAACCAACAGCCTCTGATCAGTTGTCATATGCTATCGGGGTCTACATAGGAGATGGTTCGATTTCCCGATGGAGAAATCGCTCTTTTCTGCGGCTAAGTGTCAAAGACAGAGAATTCGCCGATAAGTTTTCTTGCACCTGTGCTCAGATTCTCGGAAAGGAACCATATTCTGTGAGGTATGTCGAGGATCGAGATAGATACGAGACGAACGTTGCAAACGTGTCTTTCTGCAAGTTTCTCACGCGAGGCCTCATTGAGCTAGATCGGTACGTGCGAGAGCATCCGTCTGGCTTTGTGAGGGGCTTGGCAGATAGCGACGGATGCCCGGCTGTGACAACAACAAAAAAACGAGCCGAACCCTGGTTCTTTGTTCAAGTTGTAGTCGCAACGTCTACAAGCATTCGCCTACTGAGTTATACTCAGACGATTCTCGGGAAATACCTGGGACTCAAAGCAACACTCGTATACAAAGGCAAGCCACGACCCAGTGTGTACAAGAACAGGTTGTTCCATTCAAGAAAGAAGGTCTTCGACCTTAGGATATCGCGCTTTTCTGATGCGAAAAAATTTTCCCAGGTTGTCGGTTTCGAATTGGCTCGGAAACAAAAGAAGCTTGACGCCGCCATCGCCGTCCATGAAAGATTTGGATCCGGCCAGGGCGCAGTAGAAGAGTGGACCCGTCGCTGGGAACACCGTAAGGGTGAGTGGACTCTCAAGAAAAGTGTGGACTGGGCAATTGGGTTTCGAAAAGTTTCGGAGATTCAGTTAGATGTCCCGGACCAAGATCGGCTCCCTAATATCATACCTGGAGAAGGGGCAGATTGCTGCAACCAGGAGTAAGAAATGTGGAAGAACACATTTTCCACCAAAAGCTGAACCCAAGACCGTCGCCACAGCACAATAGAATGGGTTGGACTCGAAGGGAAGAACTGACGGGAGACCAAGAGTCGGAGTCACAGTTCTGAGGGCGTAGTTTTCTTGGGTTTCGAGAAATTCGGACGCTTTGGGTACGTCTCGCAGACAAAGATCGCACCGTTGGTATCCTATTTGGAGAAGAACCAGATCATGGCAACAAGGTGCAAAGAGTGCGGCACGCTCTATTTTCCACCCAGGGCCGACTGTCCAAAATGCCGAGGCAGCGAGATCGCATGGGTTCCCATCGAGGGTAAAGGAAAACTCGTTACATTCACCGAAGTATATTTCGCCCCCCCAGCATTCCAAGACTCGACACCTTACCTGCTCGGCTTGGCAGAACTTGAAGCCGGGATGAGGGTTTTCGCGCCGATCAGTAACGAAATAGATCGGAAAGATCTGAAGCCTGGTCTGGAACTCGTGTTGAGGTCTAGGCGGGCTGGGGAAGGAGTCTTCTACGAGCTAGACTCTCAGTAGATGCTAGCTGAGGTTTACAGATACATTCTTCGTTCGCGTGTAGTATTCTAACGCTCTAACCCCGTTCTCGTGTCCAATCCCGCTGTCCTTGTAGCCGCCAAACGGCGTCTGCGGAAACGTAACCAAGTATTCGTTAATCGCGACACCACCGACCTCGAGCCTCGACGCAACATCGTGAGCCAGCTTCAAGTTGTTCGTCCAGACACCTCCATACAAACCGTAGTCCGTCTCGTTAGCCATCGCTACGACTTCGTCGGTATTCTTGAACTTCGTCACACACAAGACGGGACCAAAGATCTCGTCACAACCAATCTTCATCCTGCCCGTCACTTCAGTGAAGATCGTCGGTTCGAGAAAGCCTCCTTTGTCGAGCCGTTGATCGCTAGGCTTCTTGCCTCCGTAGACCAGTTTCGCGCCCTCCGCGACTCCGTCCTTGATATAGCCCAGAACAGTTTCTTGGCGCGACTTTGAAACCAGGGGACCCATGTCCGTCGTCTCCTCACTTCCAGGTCCAATCTTCATCGCGGACGTCTTGGCCACCAAGTCCTTGACGAAACCGTCGTAGATGGATTCGTGCACGAATGCGCGAGAGCCCGCCCAGCACATCTGTCCCGCGTTGGTAAAGATCCCATCTCTCACTGCTTTGACTGCCCTCGGAAGATCCGCGTCGGCGAAGACAATGTGAGGATTCTTGCCCCCGAGCTCCATCACCACGTGTGTAATGTTCCGGGCCGCTGCCTCCATAACTTGACGACCAGTGTCGCCAGAGCCTGTAAACACGATTCCGTCGACATTCTTGTCAGAAACCAGAGCCGATCCTACCTCGGCACCTGACCCCGTCACCACGTTAACGACGCCCTTCGGAGTCCCAGCCTTTACAGCCAGCTCCGCAAGCTTGAGCGCCGTGAGAGGCGTAAGCTCAGAGGGCTTCATCACCACAGTGTTGCCCGCTGCTAGCGCGGGTGCTAGGCTTCTCGAGGCTAACGCGATCGGATAATTCCAGGGAACAATATGGACTGTTACTCCTAACGGCTCCTTCAAAGTATAATTCAACCGCCTAGGTGGAACCGGGATCGTCTCTCCTTCAATCTTGTCGGCGAGTCCCGCGAAATACTCGAATGCCCGAGCCGCCCACGCAACATCGCCCTTTGACTCCCGGAGCGTCTTACCCTCATTCGACGTCTCCAGCCTCGCAAGCTCATCCGAATTCTCCCGAACCAAACCCGCAAGCTTCGTGAGGATCCTCCCCCTCTTCGCAGAATCCATGTCCCGCCATTCAGGAGACCCGAAAGCAGCTCTAGCCGCATCAACAGCAGCTTTGGCGTCCTGCCTAGACGCCCTAGGAACCTCGGCAATAATTTCTCCAGTGGACGGATCAAGAATAGACGATCGAGCACCATTTGCGCTGTCCTTCCAGTCCCCCCCAACGAGCATCTTCATCTTCTGAAGCTGAACGGTCATAATGCGCTGATTATTCTCTAACGGACGATATAAAACAACGCGATGAGAAGAGTACTTCGAGACGGGGCGATCTACTGTGGCCGTGCCGGCAAGACCGTCGGGGAAAGTGAGCCGTGTTAAGCTCCATGTTACCCCACTCGCGATGCTGATGGTTCAAGAGCTTCTAAGCCTACAACTCCGGTTTCTCGGCCAACGTCGAGGCCAAGCTTACAGTGAAGGCAAGAGCCCCAGTCATACTCTTTGCATTACTCGCCTCACTTCTGGTTCCGATTTTCATCGGAAGCGCATATGCAACCTCGGGTTGCGTTTCAGGCTGCCAAGTAGCTGTCAGCTCGAATGTTTCAGCAGGCGATGGGACCATCTGGATCGAGATTGACAATAACACCAGCACAGCCAACACCGGGTTCTACTGCGGATCACACACCTGCCGCGTCCCTCTTCCCCAAGCATCTCTCACGTTCGCCAATAACACAGCTGTCACAATCCGGGTGCTCAACTCGAGTTTCACAGGAGCATCGACAGGAGGCCACTATGTCTGGAAAGATTGGGCCAACTATTATGGTACAACCGCTTGCCCAGGCAACCAGTGCATCTGGACAACTAACCAGATGCTAGTCATTCCCCCACCTCCGTCGAGTAACGGGATCATATACAACTACACTGGCACGGCTGGCTTCACAGCTGTGTTTGACAAACAATTCCAGTACACGTTGTCATTCAACGATGGTTCAGGTAGCCCTCTGAGTCCAGCTCCCACCTCGGTTAGTCTCTTCGCACAAAATAGCGGGACAACAACCACGATTACGCAGTATTCAGGATTTCTGTCCAACGACCTTTACACGGTGACGGGGGCGACTTGGGAGGGATGGACCGTTGGAACGACAACTACAGGAACGCTCGACCTAACCAGCGGTCCGGCAACAAAAACAGTCTCGCTTCAAGCGTACCCAGCAACGGTCCACGTGGTCGACAATAATAACAATCCAATCAGCGGAGCCAACGTCACAGTCACGCTCGTAAATCAGACAAGCAGAAGCATAATCACCGACAGCAAAGGCGACGCCAAGATAGGTGAAATTCCCCAAGGATCCTATCAGCTAAGCGTAGTTTATCAAAACCAACAAATCGGGCCCTTGCAGGAAAACGCGGTAACCAGCCCAACAGCCACCGTTCAGGTCAACGTCGGCAGCACAGCTGCCAGTACCACTACGTCTGCGATTGTTCTCCTCACAATATTCGGACTAGCATTCTTCCTCATACTCCTAGCCATTAAGGTGCGGAAACCGCCACCCCCGCCTACCATCTAGCGGAAGTCACTGCGTCTCTTTCTTTTTCTTAGGTTTCTTAGTCTGCCGAGGCTTACCCATTTGGATCATCGAAGCAGACCGTCTGAGCATTGATAACACTTATACTGGCTGCAAAAAGAGAGCCTTTATGCGATCAGACGAGAACGATCAGAGCTCAACAGACAAAGAAGACCTGGGCGATATCCGCATCCTCAAGAACCTGCTCGAACTTCAATCTGGTCTCCGATCGAAGACTGATTCGATGGAAAGCGAGTTAGACTAGCCGTTCCCTCTCAAGAGGCTTCTCTTTGTTCAGAAGTTAACGAACAGTCGCTTGGGCCGAAACAGAAGTTTTGT
>MNHO01000068.1 GCA_001919285.1 archaeon 13_1_40CM_2_52_13 | reverse complement strand
ACCGTGACAAGGTCCTCCTGATGGTCGGGAGCGAGTCAGGTCTCCGGGTACGAGCACTGGAGGTCCTCGAACTGGGGCACCTGGTAAGGTTTGAGGACGGTACCGTGGAGGGCGTTCCGTGCGAGAGCATTCAGGACTTATCTGGGGCTCTAGTTCCAGTAAGAATTCAACTTCCCCAACGGTTCTACATCGGTAACAAGAAAGAAGGGATTACCTTCATCTGTCATGATGCGGCCGAGCTCCTGGTCGATTATCTAGCACATCGCAAGGCTAGGGGCGAACCGATTGAACCGAGGACCCCCCCTGATGCCCACGTATCCTGCAACCGTCCGGACGCTAGACAATGACGCCATAACGGCTACTCATTTCTCGGAGTTTCACCCAACAAGCTCGAAAGTCAGCGTGACAGTTCCTCGTCCGCTGGGTCCTAATGGGAGACCAACAATTGTAGAAGCGATCGTTGAATCCATACGGGCTGCTCCAACCCACTTCTCGACTCTCGAAGCGGCTATGCGGAGGCTTAGAGAGAAGGCGCATATTCCATACAAAGAAGGGGTAGAGAGACCGGCTACAACCCACTCGATGAGGAAGTGTCTGCATTCGACGCTGGACTCTTGTGGGGTGAACGCGGTCCTCGTCAAAGTCATACTAGGTCACAGCGCTAGGATTTCCGACCATTACAGTGGTAAACATCATCTCAGCATTGAAGAGATCAGGAGCCAGTATCACGCTTCAATGTACCGCATTGCGATCACCGAGGAGACCAACGGCTCGAGAATTGTCAAGCTGGAAGAACAGGTTAAGGTGCAGGAGGAGGAGCACAGGGCGTTGGTGGAAGAACTGGCGAGTCTGCGCGCTTCATCGAGCACCAAGGACAAGACAATTCAGATTCTTAATGAGCAGGCTGCTGACCTGGCCCGCCGTGTAGAAACAATGGGGCCTCGTATGGGTAGCCAAGGACACAATTCTGAGAACTTTTCTCCCGCCCGCCAAAAGGCGGAGCTATTGTTAGAAACATAGCTGCAAGATACGTCTTTCACTTTGCGCCTGCGGGTCCCTCTTACGGATGGTCACACTTGATACTAGGGATGCATTGTGCATTCGCTGACAAAAAGAGGGTAAGACAAACAACCATAAGAGAGACCTCCAAAGCCAACCAAAAATGAAGGGGCCCGTAGTCGAGCCAGGACCAAGACGTGGGCCTTCGGAGCTACCCGCTTGAGGGCGAAGATAGCCCAAAATCGTGGGTTCGAATCCCACCGGGCCCGCAAACCCAATTCGCGAAACGAGCTAAGTAATTGCCTCGTTTCGAAGAAACACACTGTGCATCGAACTTTCCTGTCTTTTGATCCTGTTCAGTTTTGTGAAAGCGTTGAAGACACACGAATCACACTACTACGGCTTTACGAAGCCAAGTGCGTGTAATGAATCGGAATGAAGTAAACACCTAACCCGCAAGAAAATCACGTGGCCCCGATAAATCTACGAACTCTTCATTAAGGAAGCGGATTGTTTCCAGTACGTCGGCAATGCCGAGTGACCGAATCGTCGTGAGAGAATTGAAGCCTGGCCTTGCTACGGACTACTTGGACTTCTTTGATGACATCTACGACAATGATCCTTGGCTGAATTCTAAGGACAATCCTTGGTGGGGAGGATGCTACTGTAGTTTTTGGGACGACCTCCGTGAGGAAGACGAAATCAACTCATCCAAGGACAAGAGGTCTGCGAATAGGACCGCACGCCTGAAAATGATAGAGGAAGCCAAGGCGTCAGGTCTGATGGCCTACCAAGAAGGTAAGGTCATAGGTTGGTGCAATGTAGCACCGAGAAGCAGCTACATCAACCTCAGGAACTTGAAGGCCGTAGAAGATTCGAGCGAGAGAGTTGGGTCAATAATGTGTTTCGTGGTCTCGGCTGGCCATCGTGGGTCGGGGGTCGCTCCGAGGCTACTTCAGTCCGCGTGTGACTTGATAAAGAGTTGGAGGATTCCGATTGCAGAGGGTTATCCGAGAAATCCAGAAGCGGCGACCAACAACCCCTACAATATTCCTAAACTGAATTTAGGTTTCAGAGGTTCGCTGAACATGTTCCTTCGGTCAGGCTTCCATGTTCACCGAAATCTGGAGCGATTCATAGTGGTAAGGAAGGCAGTCTAAACAAATCCTAGCCATGATGCCGCTCGCTTGAACGGGGATGCTCCTAAGAGCAAATTTCTCGATCGTCGCTTCGTGCATCTAAGCGACTACAGTCGCACGCTAATCGCATGCCAATCACTGGGAATGATGTAAGTGCGAAAGTTCGGATCTCCGGCGAGGCGAGACAGATATGATTGAATCGCTCGTTTCCCAGGCAACCTCCCGCCCCATCCCCCAAAGAGTGGAGAAAGATTTGCAGTTACTAGTATGCTTCCAGGACGAGTAAGACGGCGAAGCTGAGGAAGATATCGGGGGTACTCGCGCCAATCACTGTCGAGAAACACAACATCATATTTGCCTTTCAACTTTGGCAGAATGGCTTGTCCTCGTCCGCGGAGGACATGCACACGCTTGGCGAGACCTCGATGCAGAAAGGCTTCCTGAGCTAAGTCTGCATGAACTCGGTCCGCCTCAACCGTCTCCACTAGGCAGTCTGGTCCACCCGCTGAGGCCATCACAGCAGACGTGTAACCGTGGCCACAGCCGACCTCTAACATTCGCCGCGCATGTGTCAACGATGCGATCACTGACCATAGAGGCGCCTGCAACGGGCTGCTCGGATACATGTCGCAACCCCGCCCATGCTTCTTCCTATGTTGGTTCGAAAGTCGATAGAGATCGAGATGAACATCAGCGCGACCACCATAGATTTTGGCCAGTAGGTCCCTAACCCTTCTCTTCAAGAGGCTCGCACTCCGAATCCTTGTATCCGTACGCTCTGGTCGTAAAGTTAGAAAAGTCCTCCGATCGAATCGAATTGGCCATGAATCGTTAGTGTTGAACCGTGAGTTTAGATCTCACCGGGCCCGTTCGCCTTCTTACGGGTCAACCCTAGTTACATTATCCTATTCTGCATTACTGCCCAATCATGATTGCTTGAGTCGTGGTAGGCAATGGACTCCCCAATCGTACCGTTTGAGAAGAAGAAAAAGTGGAATCATGACATGGCGTATCTACTCATACTACTGGCAATCCTTCTAGGAACATTCCTCTTCGTAACCGTAGCCGTCAACACGCTCCTGCGAAGCATTCCAATCCCATAGAGCGTCTTTACAGCTTCCCAGAAAAAAAGCTCAGAACAAGCCCTGATTCCAAATCTAGGAACCCGCATCTCCTTCACTTTCAATGCACAACAGGCAAGTGGTACTTTATCCTCCGTCATCGGACCTGTCCGAGGTACACCTTACAAATTCCAGGTATACAGGCTCGGCAACAGTCAGCAAGTTTTCCTGCTAATCCTTCTCCCATAGGTCGCCAAACTAATCAAGCACCCTCCGCCCGATGACGAGGTAAATGTGGGCTAAAGTCATGAGGATTTAGAAATCGTTAGTATTGAATCGTTAGTTTCGATCTCACCGGGCCCGCTTTAGATCTCTGACTAGACCAACCGAGTAAATTGTTTCTGGACACAACCTAGAGAGTCGGCCACGGTAGTAGCCTATTCTTCCTGCGTATCGAAAACCCGATGTGTTTCGCGAATTGTGGAGTATCAGTCGTTCTAAGGGCCAGGGTGTAACAGGGTTTTCGCCTTTCGTAGAGTTTACCAGTTCGAGGATCCTTGAGAATTGAACCTGCCGGTTTGCCAACGTACGGATATTGTGTCTTAATTCCGTACTTGGAGAGAAGCTCTCTGATGTAGAGTAAGAGATGCCTGTCTGTATTGTAAATCGAAAGCCTATTCCGACTAATCGTGCCCTCGCTATCGAAAAGCGCCCTAAGAAAAAACGCTATGCACCGGTAACAGTGTTCGACGTACATTTTCAGTGTTTGCCATCCTCTGCGTAAGAACCCATGCAGAATAATGCTGGAACCTTGAACTATCCACCTCTTCCGCTGCTCGCTCCACCGAACTCGGTAGGGATTTGGCCTACCTAGGATCTTCGCAAGGCATCTGCTAAACTCTTTGGCGAAATAATGGTCTGTTACGCTGAGTAGCATCTCGTAATTGTATCCATGAACGTTAAGATTTCCGTCGCCAGCGATCACACCGATCACATACGCTAATTCTGGAGAAGGGTCTGTGTGGAACTTGTTCGTTCCACCCGATGGATCATGGATCCCATGGACCCATTCGCTTATCGAACCTTTCGACAACCATATGTGAGTGGAGTCGAAGAGCGCGGCCTGTATTTGTCGATAACTTAGCGAAAGCTTGGTAAGCTCCAAGACACTAGAGCGTAACCTCATCCTGAACTCAAAAGGTAAGTATTTCCTGACGCGAACTTCGTTTCGAACGGGTAAGAAGCCGCGGTCGAGAAACGTGCCTCTTCTAGAGATGATCGTAGTATTCGCCATTAAGGTCATACGTACGTTCCTCAGGTCACTTGACGAACCAGCTAGATCGTAATACCTAGATACGGGAAAAACGACCGATATTTTGTGAAACAGGTCGGCGAAAGTGTACTGCTACATTTCAGCTCAAAGAGGGACAAATAGAGGCGGGGCAAGGAAAACAGTATCCGGGCCCGCACCTCAGTTTTCGGATTGGAAATCGTATTTATTGTAGGTCGAGCAAAAGAAGAGAAAGCAAGCTGGGTACTCGTACGAAAGATTCTACAGGTTTACATGGTAGGCTCAAATCGTTAGTTCTGAACCATTAGCTTGCGTCTCACCGGGCCCGCCACTTGCTCCGTCGGCCAGAACAACTTGATTGTGTTCTGCGTGGAATGTCGGAGCATGTTGACACCACGCGCGATGGCATCGCTTTAATTACAGAGTCTCCGTTGATGAAAGCTATCTACCATGCCACGTGCAAGACTTTCTGAAAAGGCAATCAAGCTGATCGATGGCAAGAATTTTGGCAATCTAGCCTTTGTGATGTCTGATGGGTCGCCGCACGTGAGTCCCGTCTGGGTCGATCGTGAAGGAGACCTGATTCTTGTGAACACGGCGGAGGGCCGCGCGAAGGCGAAGTATCTGAAGACCAATCACAGAGTTGCCCTGAGCATTTTCAATCAGCAGAATCCTTACGAGAAGGTGGTAATTAGGGGGCGCGTGTTGGACATGACGAAGAAAGGAGCGGAAGAGCACAGCAACAAGCTGTCGGTGAAGTATCTTGGAACTAGTAGCAATCCGCATCGCCAACCGGGTGTCGGTAGGATACTTGTCAAGATAGAGCCGGAACGAGTAGTCAACGAATAGACCCGAAACCGATACGTCCACGGCTGATGGATCGGACTCGTTTATGTTGAAAATGGATTGAGCCTAGGACTCCGCGTCGGAAAAAATGGGAGGAAGCTGAAAGGCTTCCTTTGCCAGGGGTTTTCTATGGTCGGTTGGTAGGGGTCCACGTGATGAGTGTCTCGCTGGCGGTTACTCCGTTGATTCTGCTGATCTTCTCAACGGAATTCTCCATGAGCTCATCCTGGCTGAAGCCGTTGAACGAGGCGACAACATCGAACTCTCCAGGAATGAGGTGAGCCTCGACGAGGTTCGGGAAGGACTTCAGCTTCTGGAGTACGCTCCGGAACTTGCCCTTGACTTTGACTAGCGCATAGGCGAGCGGGGGCTCAGAGGACTCTTCCCTGTTCTTGGCGTTGGTAACGTTCTCGATGGAGAATGCTGTCTGGGTGGATGTGATGCCGCTGATGCTTCTGATCTTCTCGACAGTGTTGAATGCTTTGACGGGCTCGCTGGTCTTCAGTCGGATCACAAGGTCGAAGCGTCCAGTGACCGGAGTGACGGACTCTATGTTGGTGACTCGTTTGAGCTGGCTAACAATGTGTCCGAGTTCTCCCTTGGCGTTTGCGAAGACAAAGCTGGTTGATGCAGATTTGGACATTTTTCTCTAAAATCGACAGAGGCAATTGCGCGCTATTTGTCAGCGTCTGAACCCAGGCGCATGTCCGCTAGTAACAGTCTCTTCCAGAGAAGTTTTAGAAACGTAGTCCTATGATAACCACATGTCATGAACAGATGTGACTCCTGCAAGAATGTTTCAGAGTGCGCCATTTGCTGCTCCGCTTCTGACTACTTCCATCATGTTGGCGTGAGAGGAACCGCAAACCGTCTTAGGATCCCCGTCATCGATTACAACATCACATACGACAAACAGCCCTCTGGAGTATGGGCACTATTCCCAACCTTGCAATCATCGAGTCTATCTGGCACCAACATCATCCATCGTGAATTACAACGGCGGGCCCCTCTGGCAGGACGGTTACACCTGGCAGAACATTTACTGGGGCAGCTATTACACTAAGCCATCTTCATCGCAATGGATGAATAAGCTAGAGCTAGTTGTGGCGCATCTAGAGTCCGACGCTAGCTACTCAGGTAGTCCACGACAGTACAATGTGGGTATCGGTAAGGTAATCAGACCAGTCATCGTTCAACAAGAGCCGCCTTCCCAACTCTCAAATGATCAGATCGCCAAGACCCTCATAATCTGGATAAGTGCCGGAACAGTCGCAGATCTCAGCACTAACAGAGCCTACAACATCTTCCTTCCGCCAGGAACCACAGCGTCACTCTCAAGCGATCTATCATGCAACAGCTTCTGCGATTACCACGACACCGCCAACGGTGTCAACGGGCCCTTCTACACTGTCGAACCCTACCCATGCACTCAGGGCTGCAACCAGTGCACGAAGGATCCCCTCGACACCCTAACACGGGGACTATCGGAAGAAATGGTCGAACTGAAGACAGACATGGATCCCGGGACAGGTTGGGTCATTGGCAACGAGGAAATCTGTGATTACTGCGATGCGAGTCTTGTCTGCGATAAAATAGCAACTGGTGAATACGTTAACCCTTGGTATGACGAGAGCAAGAACGCGTGCTGGATAGGCCGAAAATGAGGCAAAAGCATAGTTTTTGGCAAATCGAAGCACCTGCTCAGCTAGATTGATTGTGCGAATTTATCCAATTGTCTAAAGTCTGAATGCTTCTATCGGATTACGTAACGACTCTGAGGCCTAAAGGTGAGGCGACCTCGGAGCCGCCGGTGATGCTTGGATTCGTCGGGTATCCCGCGTTTTTAGGATGCAACCGCAACCTTCTAGATTCTCTCGTCCCGATTCAACTCTTTGACGCTGCAGATGAGACACGGTCGGCTAGCTCACAGCAATCCATTATTCGAAACTCCGAAAAAACGGCGGAGTCTTGAGCTACCATTTGGCGGGAGCTTCAGGCTTCTCCACACTCTTCCAGAGGTAGAGGGTCGATATCGAAGAGTAGGGATGCCATTTCTCTGCTAGCTGTTCAAGCCTGTCTCTCTTCGGAAGTTTTCGAAGCCTGTACGCTTTCTGAGCCGCCTTCCGGAGCCCGAGATCATCAACGGGCAACACGTCTGTCCTGCCAAGCATGAAGATCAGAAACATCTCTGCAGTCCATCTGCCGATTCCTCTGACGTTGTCTAGTTCGTTGATGGCCTCCTCATCAGGGAGGTTCTCCAACCTCTTTAGGTCCAAAGTCCCGTTCTCAAGTCGTTCTGCGAGATCCTTGATGTAGGAGATTTTCTGTGGGGACAACCCGCTTCCACGCAACTTTTCGACATCGGTTGACAGGTATTCTCTCGGACTCGGAACTCTTCCCCCGTAGAGCTGTTTGAACCTGTTCAGAATGGCTTGCGCTGCTGAACCGGCCAGCTGTTGGAAGATGATGGAGCCCACGACCGCCTCGTAATGATCATCATCCAATTCGAATTTAACGGGACCCACTCTACCGATCATGCGAGCGAGGACCGGATCGTTCCTCTTCAAATATCGAACTCCCCCCTGCCAAACTCTACGGTCGGCCAAAGAGCCTACAGATTTGCTGAGATAATGCGCTGAACGAGAAGAGATTCCTTTCTGGACCGAGGATCTTTCCTTACGTCTCGATGTCTTCCCTCTACTTGGAAGCCTTTTTGAAACCGTTGTTATCGCGTTCAACAGAAATGGCCCTCTCTGACAACGAAATCATCGGTGTAATAAAAACCGGCCAGTTTCACATCGTTCCCCGAAATCCGAAACTAAATCCTGCTGGAATAGACCTGCGAGTCGATCGGAGTCTGGTACTCAGACCTGGCCAGCAAGTACTAGTGGCTACTCTTGAACGCCTAGAACTTTCTGAGAAGTTTCTCGGAATACTTCACATTCGATCATCTCTGGCGAGGGAGGGGATCGTCGCGAGTCTCGCTCTAGTCGACCCCGGCTTCCGCGGACAGCTCACAGTCAGTCTCCATAATGCTGGAGATAGATTGGTTAGTCTTAGAAAAGGCGAGAGGTTCATCCAGCTCTCTCTGTTAAGACTCGGGATGCCTGCGACACATGCATACCTTGGAAAGTATCAGAACAGTCGGGGAGTTGTGAAGAGTCGCCGGAGAAAAATGATCAGGTCTCGCAAAATGGAAAACGTTATACAGGGTACAAAGGGCTAAAGCGCGAATACAAGCAATGAAGGACACTTCGCGCATTCTAGATCTCAAGTACAAACTCCAAACGATCGAACTCTTGAACCTGGCAAAAGAGCAGTACACCTACAGAGAACTCTCCGGCATTCTACATTTGCCCGAGACTGTATTGAGTCGCTATGTGAAAGGCCACGTACTGCCAACCGCGGAGCGCGCAGAAGAAATCAACAGGACCCTCCAGAAATACATGAGCCTAGAAAAAGAACTGCACGAGAGAATCAAATTCGACGACCTAGGCTACTTTGACAATACAGGAATCATAAACGACACAATGCTACTAGAAAGAGCAGTACAACAAGCTGTCGGAAAGTTTGCGGGCAAACGAGTGAACAAAGTCATGACCGCGGCTGTCGACGGGGTTCCGCTCGCAACGTTGCTAGCTCACCGGCTGGGCACGAGGCTCATCGTCGCTAAACAAGCGAGGGAGGTTGGGGTCCGAGAGTTCATCGAGGAATTCTACGTCCCCCCTAAGACCGCCATAATGAAGAGTCTCTATGTCTCCAAAGACGCGTTCAAGAAAGGCGAGGGCGTACTTATCGTAGACGACATCATCGACAGCGGAGAGACCCAGCGGGCAATGATGAAGGTCATTCTCAAGGCAAGAGCGGAAGTCATAGGCATCTATGCACTCGTAGCAATCGGAAATGAATGGAAGTCGCGGATAGAGTCAGTAGGGAATGTTCCCGTCGAGATCGGCCTATCGCTCGTCAAGATGGTGGCGTAGGACTACCTTTCAGCGTAGAAAAAGTAGAAACACCAGCGAAGAACCATCAGACTCACCCAGACAAAGAGCGTAGGCTCTCCACAAACGGCGGACCGGCCACACCCCTATCCGTGACAATACCCGTCACTAAGTCAGGCGGCGTAATGTCAAACGCCGGATTCAGAGCCTCTACATTTCGCGGCGCAACCCTCCTCCCAGCAACGTAGAGGACTTCTCGCTGGTTCCGTTCCTCGATAACAACCATCGACGGATCCGTTGCCATGTCGAGAGTGGAGACTGGCGCAGCCACGTAAAACGGGACGCCGTAAAATTTCGCTGATAATGCAATGGGCAGAGTGCCAATCTTGTTTGTCACGTGACCTGTTTTCAATATTCGATCTGCACCAACGAGAATCTTGTCCACCACACCCTGCGCCATCATTTGCGCGGCTGCACTGTCTACGATGATTTTAACGGGAATCTTGTCATGCGCTAGTTCGAACGCGGTCAGCCTTGATCCCTGTAGCAACGGACGAGTCTCTGTTGCTATCACATTGATTCGCTTCCCCTGCTCCATCGCCGCTCGAACTACGGCGAGAGACGTCCCATAGCCAACAGTTGCAAGGGCACCAGCATTACAATGAGTAAGAACCGTATCACCATCCTCCAAGCGGGCAGACCCATATTTTCCGATCCTTCGAGCAGCCTCCAACTCACCATCGAAAATTGCATCTGCTTCTTTCAACAGTACCTCCTTCAATGACGAGACGTTTCCTGCTTTGGCGGAGGCCTTGAAGATTCGTTCGACTGCCCATCGAAGATTCACGCCTGTTGGCCGAGTCTGAATCAGAATGTCGGCCCATTTTCGGAGCTGAGTTCGAGCCTCGGCGAGATCACTTGTCTTGATTTTCTTCACAGACAGCACGAGACCGTAGGCTCCTACCACTCCAATCAAGGGTGCTCCGCGAACTCTCATCGTTCTGATCGCACCACCGACCTGTTCAACATTTCTCAAACGGACATATACTAGCTTGGCGGGTAGGAGAGTCTGGTCTATGACTTCCAATGCGCCGTTGCGCCATCTCAAGGGCTCCAGATTCTTGCCGGTCATCTGACTTCTAGTAGTGGATCGTCGTCTTTCTATTTGAATGGCTTTATAGCCGCCCGTCCGCGTGCTCGACTTTCTGGAACCCTTGGAAACCAAGAGCGAGCAAGTGCCGGTCATCGTAGAGGCAATTGAGGCCTACCTTTCCAGGGGAGGAGTCTTTCTCCGAGAACCCGAGAAACTGATGGACCTACGCGAGAAAGCGTTTGGAACTCTAGTCGAAGACAGAATCACACTCAATCCATACGAAACCTTCTACCTTGTTGAGAAGAAGAGGATCAAAGTCTTGGACGAGAAGACCAAGCAGTCCAAGTCGCTTCAGCAACTGGTGACGAAGCTGTCAGTGGGGAAGCCCACCATATGGACAAAGTATCTTGTCTACCGAGACCTTCGGGACAGAGGATACCTAGTCCGGGACGGAGAAGCGGGCTACGATTTCGAAACCTTCGGTAAGGGAGCCGTGAGAAGGCTCGTCACCATCGTGTTCGAAGGAGGAGAGTCTACTCTCGAAAAACTCGCGACCTTGTCAGCGAAAGCAAACAAGGACGGGAAGGACCTCGTACTCGCAGTAATCGATAGGCGGACTGACATCGTATACTATACGTTAAACCCTGAGAATTTCCAGAGTCAATAATCCGAACCTTGAAGGTTCTTCGTCTTGTCTGAGACTCAATTCACACTCCCTCGCGGTATGAAGGACATAGAACCGGAAGAGATGATCAAGAGAATCTGGCTCGCCGACAAGATCCGCCAAGTGCTCTGGAGCTACGGGTTTCAATTGTTAGAGCCCAGCCCAGTGGAAAATCTTGAAACTCTTGAAGCAAAATCAGGCCCTGGCATCCGGGAAGAAATCTACTGGTTCAAAGACAAAGCAGGGCGAAACCTGGGTCTCCGATTCGACCTAACAGTCGGCATGACCCGGATGATCGCCAACCGGTTCGACCTTCCTGAACCAATCAAGATAGGATGCATCGGAGGAGTCTGGCGATACGACGAGCCTCAATACGCCAGATACAGATACCACACACAGTGGGACGCTGAAATCTATGGAGTAGCAGAACCCTCTGCTGACGCAGAGATCATCAGCCTAGGTTCCGATATTTTAGACAAGGTCGGACTGAAAGATCACGAAGTCCGAGTCAGCAACAGAAAACTCGCAGAGGGGTTCCTTCAGACTGTAGGCGTCCGCTCACAAGAGGATCTCGAGAGATTGTTGCGAATCATCGACGGAATGGGCAAAAAAAGTCCCGAACAGATCGAAGGAGAACTGGGCCGAGCGGGACTCTCCCAAGACAAAGTGAAACGCGTCATGGGATTTGCTGACATCGGCGGCGACGCCGACAAAGTTCTCCCCGACCTGGAGAAGAAACTCCCGAAGAACGACCTGATCAGCAAAGGACTACAGGAACTCAGAGGAACTATTGACAACGTCGACTCCCTGGGAAAAAGGTCCAAGGTCCAAGTGGATTTGAGAATTGTGAGAGGGATAAGCTATTACGACGGAACAGTTTTCGAAGCGTACGATCAAGCTGGCGAGGATGTCGGTGCTGTATTCGGCGGTGGCCGTTTCGACAGACTCTGTCGAATATATGGAAAACGAGACATACCCGCAACCGGCGTAGCAGGGGGCTTCGAGAGGCTCATGATCTCTCTTGAGAAGAAAGGGCTCCTCCCCGATCTGGAACAGAATCCACAGGTCTACGTGGCAATGGCAGGCGAAGAAGTACGGGACGAGACCATAAAGGTGCTACGAGCGTTGCGAGAGAGTGGACTCCGCGCGGACAGAGACCTCAAAGAACGTCCATTGAAAAAACAGATGGACTATGCCGCCTCAGCCAAGGTACGAATCGTCGTGATTGTCGGCCCTAGAGAACTCAAGGAGGGCAACGTGCGGTTAAGAGACATGAAGACTGGAGAGGAAAGAAACGTTTCGAAGAATCGAGTCGTGGATGAAATATCAGAGATACTAGCTTAGGTTAAGAGCTTGGTTCGATTCGTCTTGTTTGCTTAAGTTTTCAGGAAAACTTATCAGACGGACCCACAAAACAGGCGGTATTAGCGAACGCGGGAGAAATGCTGGATGGTTGAAACGAGGCCCAATCGTGACGAAACCATAGACCTTCGCTCAAGAACCAGGGCATTGAAACGAAGGCGGACCAAGAGAGAATTTCGTACACGCCTCATTCATGTTTCAGCGGCTGCTGGCTGAAGGTCACTAAAGACCCGGCCATGTCTGGCTACTAACGACGTTCGGTAACTTTAGAGTCAGAGATTCATTCTCGAGGGCTCAGGTCGTAGTAATCAGGCGGGTTCTTGGAGAGTTTGTAGTGGATGAATCCATATCCATATTTTTCATGGAGCTTGTTCGTTTCATCCACCGCGTTCTTGTAGCAACGTTCGAATGTATCCCAGTCTCTGGCTTTGATGCTCTCAGCTAGCGGATGCAGATGTGATTGAATGAAACTCGTGATGTCTTGATGGTACTTTGGTCTCAGGGTCGCCCCTGTTTTGAGGATGCTGATCGTTACCTTCTGTTCGTGTTCGGCCAGTTTCCAGTTTCCACTCTTAGCCGCATAGTATAGTACGTGAAATCGATCGCCGATCTCCTTCATTAACCGGGCTAGGCCTGGTTGTACTTCGGCGAGTTGCTCTAGGGTAAGTTCTCCATGCTTCGTCTTGACTATGATCTTGTCGTCCAAGTCTCACATTCACATGGTGAATCTGTTTTCATATAGATTTCACTTTCATCTTCAACCTGACCTCCAAGCATTAAGGTGATCTCTCTTGGAATGCTCACAGAGCGGATTTTTTCTTGTTAGGTCAACAGTTAAAGGCGGCTAGAACGATCGGACAGGTGTAGAGTGTCTCGGTTATGTGGGTGGAGTTCAAGTGTCCACTATGCGGCAAGGATCTTGACGATGACAAGACTATGGCTAACTTCCTAGTTTGTGGAGATTCTTCTCACGGGTTGCTCCGGTTTTTCACGGGCGATGGTTGCTACTTCACAACCAACGAGCAGGTCGCGGAGGAGTTGATGAAAAAGGGAAAGAGGGTTCACATTGTCGATCCTAAGGAGTTCCTTGGGAATCAGACAATTAATCTCGAATAGCTGGCTCGCGATTCGTCAGGAATCATTAACTATCCTTTCGCTCCGGGTGTGTTTCGGGCCCGTAGCTCAGCCTGGATAGAGCGGCAGCCCCCTAAGTGGGGTTTCACATCGGAGTCAGCTGTAGGAGATTAGCAAGAGTCTCCGGCTAGAGGTCCGGGGTTCGAATCCCCGCGGGCCCGCTTTAGATTTCAGTGGCAGTCGCAGGAGAGATCTAGTTTGTCGATCCCGGGTCTTGCTTTGGGAGGGCTCGATGAGCTGATTTCGCACGCGTTAGATAGAACGCGAGCGCGATCAATACTATCATCGTGAAGCCGATCAGGCCGAGCCCGATGAAGTGGGTAGTGTTGTAGGATGATATTTTGAGACCCGAGGCTGCATAGGTGGCATCAGGTTCGCTCACGTAGAAGAACCCGATGCCATAGATGAGTCCTATCAAGACTGTCAGACGAGTTCCAAGCCCTGCAAGAGAGGCGGTGTAAAGTGCGATCACGAATCCCAGCGCGCTTATCGTATCTGCATATGGAACCAGCCATACCTGTGCGAGACCGTTACCGATCTCATCCAGCACTAACCCGAAGGCGTAGAGCACGATTCCAATCATGGCATAGCTGCGTAGCGTGCTACTTGGAAGGGCCGGCTTCGCCGCTTCGGCCAGGCTCATAGTGAGTCAGGGTTGTTCCAGTGCTCTTTAAGCGAATAGTAACTTGCCGACCGAATACTGTTGGATACTAGGAACGAGGCTCAGCTGTCTGCTTCGTTTCTTCATTCATTCGGACCGAGCGTAGAGTTGGTGCCGATGAGGAGGGAAGAGACGGTCCGAAGTTCTCCGGAAATAGACGGCCCATCGTCATTGCCGCTTTGCTGTGACGAATCTTTGCTATGATTCCTGGCTCCAACCTGCGATAGAAGAGAGTCGGTGCCAGAATACAGGATGGTAGAAGGGAGATCATTAATGTAAATCCGAGCGAAATGGCTCTGTCGAGACTTCCCCCCATCGCTACCGCGAAAGAAACGAACGCGCCGATACCTCCGAGAGATGACAGCCATCTTGAGGCCCACGCGGCCGGGACGGTGACTGTGAGTCTAGTCGTGTTATGGCATCGTAGTCCAGAATCCTCCAGGACCCAGAGAAGGACATGTATCGACGATGGTATAGCGAGCAGGAAAATGGCTACGTAGATGAACGCGTTGCTAACAATGACGAGATTCTGCGGATTCTGCGGATTGACCTGCGTCACTTGGGGGACGATTAGCGCGGACAGAAAGAACACGAACACTAAGACACGGATGTCTCGCAGAAGTCTACGTGAAACCCCTGGCTTTCCCACCTGTCTTTCAAAATAGTACTGATGTCCAGAGGACTCACGGAGTCGGCAAATTATCCTCAAGACCATAAAGGCCAGACGATCTACTAGCAGGCTCCAGATGAGAAGCGGGACGCCTATGTACACTACTACGACTGTGACGAACCAGCCTGTGCCCTTGGCGACGCCCGTAGCGAGAAGAGGCAGAAGGGCCAGGAAGCCAAGAGTGTATTCTGTCCTGTAGGTCAAGGCTCCATCTGAGAAGACTTTCCTGTCCCGACTATGAGTCTTCTAGAACTAACAGACTCAACCTCTAGGCATTGTTTGACGGTTGCTGTTCGCTCTTCTTATCGAATCTGACTCTTCTCAACCGATTAGGACCCCACCAGGCCCTAGGGCCGAGCAATGACATGATTGCTGGCACAAGATAGGTCCGCACAACCATTGCATCTAGGACCACGGCCAGGGCAATCGCGAAGCCAAAGCCTTCGAGAAGACGATTAGAAGAAAGCAACAATGAGCCTAGTGCTCCCGCAAGAATTAGCGCTAGGGCTGTTATGATCCCGCCTGTTCTGTCGACAGCGTCGACTACTGCCTGGCGGGTCTCCTTGCCCTTCTGAGCTTCCTCTCTGATCCGGGTTAGAATGAAGATGTTGTAGTCCATCCCGATTCCATAGAGAAGCAGAAAGAGCACGAGGGGGATGATGAAAAGGACACCTGATTGGAGTACGTTGTTGAAGAAGAGCAGAGTAGCCGCATAGGCCCAAATTATGCTCAAACCAATGGACAGTATCCCAGTTATTGCTAACGGATAGGAGCCGAGCACTACTAGTAAAACGACGAATATCGCTGCGACTGTCAATACTCTGATCGTGTTGAATTGGTTGACAGTCTCATTGGCGAAATCCAACGTGGAGGCGGACGCACCTCCTACCAGTATCGTGTCTTGAGCTAACGAGGGGTCAGAACTCTGAAGATTCGTGACGAGGTTCCGTATCTGCGTGACTGTGTTCAGAGAGTTTTGCGTGAATGGCTCGTCAGCAAATAGGACGGTCAGCATCGCAGTCCGGTAGTCCTTTCCTATACTCCCCAGGATCGTCTGCCTCTCTTCCGGGGTAACGCTGGACGTGTTGGTCGCGTTAACCGGGATCCCGTTGGGGCGAGTCGGCCCCGTTACCTCTTTCACGTTGGACAACTTGATAATGTTCTGGCTCAGCTTCTCCAAGCTTGCCTGTGCACTTGCCGTGAGGTTCCCGTTTACGAGAATAGGCACTGGGAATTGTACGAGGACTTGTGTGGGACCTATCTGCCCGGCGCCGAAGCTCTGTTCCAAGGCTGTGATGCCTTTGACACTCTCCGCCTGTGGGAGGCCGGCTGCAAAATCGTAGGAGGTGGACCCGGCCAGTGAAATGTAGATTGCGGGAATGGATATGACCAGAGCCAATCCTAAGACTAGTATCGGTCGTCTGACGCTGAAGCTTGCAGCTCGACGGAAATATCCAGGCCTTTCCGCTCTTCTTTTCCGGGCTCTAGCGGCGTACGCCTCGAACCTCTTGCCAGATGTCGGCCAGAATATCCTGTCCCCCGCGATTAGGATGAGCGATGGAATCAGTGTTAGACTGACTAGAAGAGCAATTAGAACGCCGAAGCCGAGACCCACGCCAATAGAACGGAGAAGTGTGAAGCTGGTTAACGTCATTGCGCCGAACGCGATTATGACAGTGGTCGCGCTAGTGGCTATGCTTTCTCCTGACCAGGTAATGGAGGTCTGAACCGCTTGGGCCTTGTCGTGGCCTTCGACTCGTTCTTCACGGTAACGGGCCATTAGGAAGATGGCATAATCAGTGCCGACTCCAAGCATTATGGTGAACAGGAATGTCGTGGTAGTGTCTTGGATTGGGATGATGTATTTCCCAATGAGGTAGAGTCCCCCCTCAGCCATCAGCAACGCCATTCCGACAGTGACCAGAGGAATGAAAGGAGTGACCACTGCAAAGAAAAACAGTCCGGCAAGAATCAGGATCGCGCCAATCGTGACGGGCTCGATGCGACTGAGGTCAGCTGTGCTTCCCAAAGAAGAGTCGGCGGTGGTTGCTAGGTCACCGGTAACGTATGTCTGTAGGGGTTCGGGATCTCTGGCTTTGAGTTGGGAGATGATGTTCCGCATCGTCACTACGTTCTTCAATATTGGGTCGGAATCCGCTGATCCAAATGAGCCGGGAGACTGGGAGAAGGTTACTAGAATGATCATTCCTTTCTTGTCTGGACTGATGAAATTCTGAAGAATCGCAGACGGGATCAGTTTTGGATATTGGGAGAGAATTTCGGGCAGCGTATCGGCCCATAGAGTTTGGTTGGCACTTGACTGCGCCGCAGTGAAGTTGTAGCCTTGTTGCAAGTACGCTCCTATGAGCGCTATCCTAGCAATGCTGTAGATTGTGGTGACGTTCTCAAGGCTGTTGAGGACTCCCGGTGCCTGAAGGCGTTGTTCTAGGCGAAGAGTGAATATTTTGGTCTCGTTATCGGTAACATTGTTTCCTTGGAGAAGAATTATTGCACTTGCATTGGCCCGTGGATGGGGGAACTCTTGAGCCATAAGATTCTGGGCTAGCGCAGACTGAGAGCTGCTTGACTGGCCGCCACTAGTGCTTGAAGTAGTGACCTGGGAGAGTTGTTGAGATAAGGGAAAACTTGCCGCAAAAAGCAGAATCCAAAAGACGATTATGATCTTGTATCTTCTTCCTACGAAGGAGCCGATTCTTGCGAACGTTGGGACAGAGGGTGCTGTGGTCTTCGGGACTCCAAGCCTCCTGGAGACTACGTATCCTGCTCCACCTGCGACTATGAGAAGGCCGATCGCAAATACAATTATTGTGCCAAGATTGTCTGAGACGTATTGGCGGAGGTACCGGTTGTTCTGGTAGTCAAGGATCAGAGCACTGAACTCAGCGAGCGATACAATGAGAACTAAGACGAAGATTCCAACAAGTTGGGCCTGGGACGAACCGGTCCTGGTCGTCATGGACCCACGACGCCATACTCAAGATGAGTCCAAAGTGAATAGGAAGTCAAAAGAGGATAGCCGGATACGATCTGCTAGACTATTTACGCGTGATTTCGCTGAAGTAAGAATCCGTCGAGTGTAGTTCAGATTATCATCGCTCGCAGATGTTCTGCTCCTCTGTTGTTTCTCTAACCCCTGTAAACAAGATTTCCGAGAGTATCTAGGAATTTGAATTAGTTGTAGGTCCGAACGAGTTTCCTAGATTTCCGACTTATTCGTTAGTCGGAGAAGCGCTGGCACAAGTTGCAGACTCCATGGTAGTCGTGATCCCGATGATCTTCAAAGTTCGCTTTGCCATGCCTGTCACCCAACTGCTCGTGTTCCCCATGTCCACCATGGGAAGGGTGCGCGAAGAATTCTGTCATTGGTGTCGCGTTACTATCGTTACTGGTCAGTGGCGGCAGCTTCCAGACAGTCTCCAGAGTCTTCAAAAATGAATAGTGGTTGTACTGGTTGGTCGATTGGAAGTTGGTCTTGACAACGGGCCCGGCCCAGACTGAGTACACGCAATCCAGTGAGCTGCCATTGATAGGACAGTATCCGTTGCCCTCGTCGAACGTGATGAACAACGCTGCCTTTTGGTGCGTGAAGAGACTGCTGTTCAAGATGTTTGGAACAACCTTGGAGAGATAGGTGTCCCCGGTGGAAATAGGACAATCGTGTATGTCGTTACAGAGATTGGGTGTTAGCCACATGAAGTTTGATGAGGTAGAGGGCGAGGCCAGGTCTGACAGAAAGAGGTCGTCCGGGCCGCCTCTTCCTCCAGAGTTAGCGGGGACGATTCTGGAGCATCGGGCCGTGCTGTTGACTATGTCGTCGAAATAGACGAAGGGATCATGTCGAGCTGCGTACTGCCCAGTTCCAGTATCGCCTAGGAAGCAGTTTCCAGGAGAGCAATAGGACCCGCAGTTGGAGGGATAGTCTTCCATGTACGCCTTCCAGGATAATCCTCGGTTCTCCAAGCTGTCAACAATGTTGGAGGCGTTTCCGGCCCCACATCCGGGACTTGGGTTACAGTCGGCCTTGCTCCAGGATGCAAAATCCTGCCCCGAGACAAGCGACAGGTAGTTTGGTAGACTAGGATGATTGACTGCGGTATAGTTGGTGGCAAGGGCGTATGACGAAGCTAACTGGTTCATGAAATGAGCAGAGGGATTGTTAATGACGTCCCCAAATCCCTGGTTTTCCATGACGATGACCACTACATAGTTGAACGGGTGATTCGCTTGATTATGCAATCCCGGTGTTGTGGAGCCCAGAGAATTCGAGAAGGCTAAAGCCAGGACTAGAACTGTTAGAAACTCCATAGGCTTGCCTCCGAAGGCGATGCCCATTGCGATTTTGCTCATGAAGGTTTCGTATTGTGAGCAGGTGAGAGCCTTCCCCGGATTGCCAAGGCTATTGATGTATAGCTTTCAACATAAGCGAATGCGAATCGCTAGATGACCAACATCCCAGTCCAGCGCCGGGTTTTCCGATACATAAGCAGGGTCCCTCCAAATGTCCATTGTAGCTTCTCGGTTACAGCAGTGAGGAAATTGTCGCTTACCTAAGGGGAATATGCCCGAGGCGAACTTGGCGACGTTATTTGGGCTCGCAGAAAGTGTGTAGTCGACTTCAGTATTTCACTATTTGACTAGAGGCCAAGCGGACCTCCGAGTATTGGAACACTCACGTTTACAGTCATCGAAGCAGTAGTAGTCTGACCGTTAGCATCCGTGACGGTCAGGGTTACAGTGTAAGTCCCGGGGAGCAGGTACGAATGGCTGACGGTGGCC
>MNHO01000006.1 GCA_001919285.1 archaeon 13_1_40CM_2_52_13 | reverse complement strand
TGAGTGAGACGGAGAAACTGATAAAGGCCAATGAAGACCAGGCAAAGTCAGGACCGTTGTTTCCAGCACTGTTTCCAAAGACCCTTTTTCCATCTCTATTCCCAATCCAAGAATCATCAGCAGGAGGAGGCTTAGCCATCCTTACTTGCATGGACCCTCGGGTAGGCCCTATTTTCGTACCGGGGTTCGAAAGAGTAACTAGCATCATCAGAAACGCAGGCGGCATCGTAACAGATGATGTCGTTCGATCTCTCATGGTGTCGAACGAATTCTTCGGCGTAAAGGAATTTCTGATAATCAACCACACCGACTGTGCCATGCTCAAGTTCACGGACCCTGAACTTCAGGGAAGACTTGAGAAAAAGTACGGAAAAGAAGCAGGCGCCATGAAGTTCTACTCCTTCTCTAACCTAGAACAGAACATCAAAGACCAAGTCCAGAAAGTCAAAAGCAATCCCACAGTCCCGAAGGACATAGCGGTCTCCGGGCTTATCTATGACGTAGAAACCAGAAAGCTCAGCCGGACCAGCACCTAGGCGGTGACTACTCTTATGAGGCCATCACGGGCGCGTTCGTCTTTGGACCAGACAAAGCGTACCGACCACCTCTGGAGAGATAATTCGGTTTCACTTATGTACGTGAACAGTATATTGATGTGGACTAGACCCTGTGAGAAGATACTTAGATGACGACTCAGGTCGATTTGCCTGCGTCGAAGTCTCTCTCGGCAATCGTAATCACAGTGATGCTCTTGACCGTAGTAGTACCAGGTCTTATGCACGCCCCGCTGTTGGCGCAGTCGTCAGTTAACTTTTCAACGGAATATTCCAGCGGGGACGTCCAAGTCCTGCCTTACAGTCAAGCCTGGTACACATGGATCAACATCAACGGGACCCACACAATATTCCTCGCGCTACACTCCACCGAGTATCCTTCGCCGGTCTCTGCGTTCGTCGGCGAATCCTACAACACCTCGTCGGGCTCACGGGTCTTTGTTGCGAACGCGATCATGGCTATTGAGGTCTACAACGACACTGACGGGAATGGTATTCTCGACGCTAACTATGCGACGGCTCAGACTGAGCTTCTTTACACTATCGTCATGAACGCTTCGCAGACATTCCAACCCACCCCAGTAAGCAAAGCCAGCGTCAATGGCGTCTCCCACTTTCGCTGGGGTGTAACGTATGGTTCGATCCAGGCGATTCTGGTGAAGTATTCGGCCGGTATTGTAGGCTCGCCTTATGGAGGAGGATTGCCAGCATCTTATGCAAACATCGACCATTTCACATTCTCCTATGACTATTCTGTTGTTGGGAATGCTACTTTTCTGAAGACTAGCTATGAGATCGGCAATGTGACCCTTGTCCCACCAACCTCTCCAAACGTGACGCTAAAGAGTCTGAGCCTCTCACTGTTACACTTCACGTTCGCAGTCTCCTCCGAGGGATACGCTGTTAGGTTGAACGGTTCTTCAACCGACTTCGACTCTCAGACCAGCCAGACCTCGTCGGGAATAAACGTGGCACAGGTCATCGTGCCCAATTCCCTCGCCTACGAATTCCGCTTCAATGACAACTATACACTCCTAACCAATCCTCCTGTCAGCCTACGAGCAGTCTACGAGGCGGCGGCTGCAAACTCTCTCCCATCTAGCGCGTTTCAAGGCCAGGGAGCATTGGACCTAATCCGCGTTCAAGACTATGTGCGAGCTGCCCTGCCCAGCATCGCCGGCCTACCATCGTCTTCAGATCTGAACTATACCACTTCCAAGCTGATCTACAGAATCTCCTATCCGACATGGGGAGGCGTAGGAATCAAACATGATCCCACATACGTTGGATACTATGTTCCAAATCTCATCCTGACCTCACTCCCGGTCCCTGGTTTCCCGATGATAATCGTCTACCTAGCAGTTGCCGTAGCGGTCGTCGCTACAATCACTGCAGTCTTCGTCGTCAAAAGGACCCGTGAGATCCCGAACATAGCATCATCAAGGGGCTAGAACGAACACACTTCTGATGGCGAGCTGGATTGTCTAGTCGTCAGGATGGCTTGCCTGCACTATTACAGAACCGACCATTCCTGTCTCAAGCGGGTCAACATATTGGAAGGACCCTGGCTGAGCAACGCCTAAGGAGCGGATAGACGAAAGTAACCCCGTCGAATTACCGCAGTGAGATCTCTTGGTGAACATTGGCGGAATAGAAGTCAGTCCTGGACAGATTGTTATCGCCGTAGTGCCTTCCATACTCTTCCTGGTCGTGCTCGGAGTATCAGGATGGATCCTATTCAGACTGTCACGACAAAGACAATCGCGCGGACTATATCTCATGTCCCTGGGCTTTCTGATAAAAACAGTCGTTGATGGAATCTGGGAAATTTTCTACTGGTCTCTCGGCGGCCCCTTCTACGTTTTCACCCTGATTCATCAAGGGATGTCTATCGCTCAGGCAAGTGCTGCCTCCGCAATCATCACATGGACAGGTGAAGGCGTCACATTTGCTACCCTGGCGATTATGGTCGCCCTAATAATTTACGGAGCTACCCTAATCACGCAGATCATACCTCCAAGAACACTCGATGCTCCGATAGGACCGTAGCAGTGGGTAGCACACTCTTTTTTGGGCGTCAGGGATTGTTCCCAGGAAGCTGAACAACCTTTTGCTTCGTTGACTGCTCACGCCCTTGGAAGTCGCGCGGCTCACTCTAAATTGGTCCTCGTGACAGGAGACGAACAATTCACCTCTGAACCCTGCAGATTCTCGGACATCTACCGAACTGGGCGATGGGTCTTGATGCACATGTGTACATGCACGGTATATGCTGGCTCCGATGTGTAGCCTTTGGAATCGATGAGTTCTTACTCGAAGGCTGGCGCGGCGGGCGTTGTTCTGCTAGTCACTATCATAGAGGATGCTGGGCTGATCGCCTGGCTGGTGCTAGCCCGCACCTCAATGTTCTATCGGGGTATCCCAATCGCACCGGTCGTACTCCTGCTCGTGCTCCTCGTCGAGCATTCGATCATGCAGCGCGCAGAGAATCCGAATTTTACCGGCAAAGTGTTCGCCGAAATATTTGGGTTTAGCCTGCTTGAAGTGGTCAACTGGAGCGTCTGGCTGATCCTCCTCTCGAATACTTCGTCTCTGCTCTCGATGAGTTCGCTCCTTGCCTCGCTCTATTTCTTCGTGGGGTTCTACATTGAACACCAGATTACCGAGAACGTAATCACACAACAGCCATATCTCCGCTTTAGAAACGGAAGAGGTGGGATCACAGCGGGTGTAATTCTTGAGACTCTCAGCGAAGGAATCGGGGCACGACTCTGGTTGCTTTATGGACCGATAGGTCCTGCATTCCTAGTTCTTGGCTCTTTGATAGAGCATTCGATCCAGTATGTGGTTGGTAGACTGCCTGTGCGAGGTCTAGTCGTGGACCCTGAATCAGTCTAGAACTGGAAGCTCGGACTGGAAGCCGAGGCAATCGTGGGTTTTAGATCGCAGGGTTCACGATTGGCGATTATGCCAGTAAGGCCGGGCGTCCGCCACCACCTCCGAGTACCACTGGGATGGCGGGAGGATCAGCAGCGGAGGGGCTTCATCAACGGATAATTGTCTCGGCCGAAGCTGAATGCGTGCGGAGTCTCGCCGAACCCATCTGGATTTGGACAGATGTTCTTTTGGTTCTCGCGACGACGAAGTCATCTAACACCGGAAAATCTGACTAAACTCGAACGGGTGATTTGGCCGACATTAAGGTCCACATGATAGTCGCTGGGCTGGGCAACCCCTATGCGCTCGATCCTCCTAGGCATCCTTGAGGAGACGGCTCTTGGCACGGCTAACGCGTCGAACATTCGCGATAGAGCGAGAAGTCGGTGAGAAAATAGACGATCTGGTCGATGGTCATCCCCTAGAGGTTAACTTGCTCGTCAACAAAGCCCTGAGACGTTACGTCGAATGGGGGAGATTCGTTGATAGCTTCAAGCTGGTTACTATCGATCCCCGACTGTTGAAACTGTTCTGGTCACACCTAACTATGGACGAGGCTAGAGAAATAGGGCTCCAGAATGGAAACGGCAGAGTCGTCGAATTTATTCTCACTTAGTTCCGAAAGTTCGACCTAGACTCTGTTCTCAAGATCTTCCGCATAATCGGCGCAGAATACTCCAACGCCTACGCCTACTCTGAGTCCGGCGACGACCACAACCGTACGATAATTCTAAGACACGGCATGGGACCGAGCGCCTCCGCATACTATGGTGCCTCTCTCAAAGCATTGTGCGACCGTCTCGGTCTGGAAATGAAACTAGAAGAGGCCGAGGATCAACTGATATGCAAAATTCTTGGTCTTGATAAAGAGAAGAGCATAGTCCAAAACCCTTCAACCAATGGCTAGCTGATCAACCGTCAATGAGTACGATCCGCGTATGGCGCTTATAGCTGCGTATGCCCGGTGATCGCCGCATGGATTCTTGGACGTCTGTTGAGGAAGATGAGTACCTACTGTTTCAGACTAGAGTCTCGCCGGTTTGGCAGCGTCGTATTCTCAGAACCGATACAGCCCTATCGCTGATGCGGGTATTGCGTCACACTGATTTCTCGGTTCCCCGCCAAGTGTGCTCCGCCCGTGAGCACTAGTCAACTAATTACGTACCCGCGCGACGCTTGGTTTCATCCGCTCGCCTATTAGTTGAACTGATTTCTATGAGCTCTCTCACTAAAGTGCGAATATCTAGAAGAATTTCCATTTGGATCATGTAGAAGTCCATCATTGACCGACTTCTCCCTGCTTGTCTGATGATTTCTTCATTAGTCCTCATTTTACAGTCCCCCTCCTTGTGTGAATGAACAGCACTTATTTTCTTCCAATCTGATCGATACATAGCGCATGATTCGGTGCCATATCCAAGGCGATACAAAACTTCGACCATTTGTAAGTGATGGGGAGAACGACCAGAACACCATTGTCCGACATAGGAGGACTAGGACGGAGACGTGTGTGCGATTTTTCTCAAGGGTTGACTTCCTAACAGGAAGCACCCGAACTGGCTCACGCGCGCATTGAACAAGTTGGTTCCAAGTACCGCCTAGGTAGGTGGCTTGTTCGATCTGCTCGCACTCTGGGCATTCGAACTGGGCGTTCTTGCCGAAAGCGTTGCTTCCGGCTCTCCCTTCCATGCTTGGCTCTTCACTTCGGTTCGTTCATCGTCCGACAGCTTCAGACTGAACCGAGAGCATGCACACGTGTTACACTTCGTCTCGCTCGAGCTCGTCCTCGCGTTGTGATTGATCCTGTAGTGTCCGCATTCACAGTTGTCAAGTGGATACGGGAATCGCAATCTGATACTATCTCTACTCAAAAGCGGAAATAGGTTGTGTCCACGAGTGAACACAGATGCAAACAAGACGTTGGATCCCCCGAAATTTTTGAAAACGTCAACGGTCAACGAAATTGAAATTGTCCGTGGCCCTGCGAGTTCGAGGGCTACAGTTAGAGCGGGGACTAGGTTCGCCTGACCTATCTTCCCTTTCTATTTCCTTTCAGAGACTTTCGATGAGACGACGTCTTCCATGAAGAGCATACGCGCTCGCTGACCCGATCACTGTAAAGAACGCTACAAGCCCGAAAATCGGAGAGGGGAGAAGACTAGTGGTTCGCTCAGGTGGGCCCCAGAGGTTGGTTATGGTCATTTGAGTGGAAGCTGACGCGGAGACGTGGTAGTTTGCTTTGGAGACAGTGTAATTCAGGGCGAATCCGAGCAGAACTCCTGTGTTCTGGTCCCAGATCCTCAGGAACTTGCAGAAGCCACCCGGCTCGGGCTGTGTCGAATTGATGGTGTTGACAGTCCGAACCGACCCTGCGTAGACCCTTTGCACAGTCTGGCCTATCGTTGATGCTGAGGAAGAATCGTAGATCGGGTCGGGAGCAACCAGCGAGCCAGAGATAATCCAGGCGATCGCTGAGGACATGTTTCCGGCTCCGCTTTGAACATCCTCAATCCAGACAACGCTTCTGGTCGTCCCGTTGGGATAGTTGTATGTCTGTCGAGCCGTCACATTACTCCCAACGACGTTCAGGACAGCGACGGTTATCGAGCTGACGCCGAGAAATTCTTCGACAGGGGAAAACGGTGCGAGGTCGGACTTCCAGCTTGCATTAACCAAGCCGTACGTAGCTGAGTCACCTGGTTTGACGCCGGGCTTGTAGGTCGAAGCTGCGGAGACCGGTGCCAGTCCATACAGTAGCAGGGCAGGTACGAAAATGAGAACGATAAGACTACGACTACTAGACAGAGTCCCGGTCACTCATGACGTACCTCGACTAACATTTTCGACGACCCTGCTGGAAAGCGCTGGCTGGGGCTTAACTCGTTTTTGTAACCCAGAGAGATCGAGAGTAGGTCTATTGCGATATTTGCGAGTTGCACTCTTATGTGTTCGATAGTGTTCTAAACTTTCCCTGGGTCTTCTAGCCGACTGACTCGCACGGCCATAGTCTTCGTTTTGACGGAGCGATGTTACACTACTCTTAACCCCGAACAAGAAACGATCCTGTTCGAGGCGGCTCCGCGATGCGGTCAGTGATCGTCGAAACGTTCCAGTCGACTATGAACAAGTGCTTCTCAACCGTCATCGAGGACATTTTAGGCCGGACGGTTAGGGCAGAGATATTCCAGTTGCTGAACAGGAACGGGATCCAACCTTCTGAGATCTCCAGCAGGTTCGACGATGTGCTCGATGTCCTCACGAGTGCCTTCGGAGAGGGCGCTCGCGTTCTAGTCTTCAAGACTGTGACAGAGCTCTACAAGGAGTATTCTCAGAGAGCCGGTTTCACCTTCGGCGAGTCTCTAAAAGACCAGATCATCCTGTTGAGGGAGAGAGTGGCTACAGACCTTCTGAAGCCAAGAAACGATCCCAGCACCGACGACTCGATCCATGCAATATCCCCGAAGTCACAGGAATGACTTGATCCCAATTTCCTCCTCTGATATTAGGTACTCTTGAATTGTAACGCGCAACCCCAGCCCTCAGGTGAGCTGCTGCACTGCATCGCTCCATAGATGCCCGCGTTGGGCGTATCAGTCCAGCTCCCCGCAGGCCAGTTGACCCAGTTAATCCTCTGAGCCGTGTTACTGTCTAGAAAGCTCGTAAGCGTCTGCACAAAGTGGAAGGTCACAACGGTGTAGCCTGCATTCCCTGTCAACACAGTGTCCGGCGCGCAACTGCCGCACAGCGGGCTCGCTCCAGACTCAGTGTCCAAGATCGGCCATCCGGTCTTGCTCGCGCCTCCGAGCATCGCCTGGTAGTACTGCTGCGCAACCGACTCTGCAGTTGCATCATTCCACGAACTCGAATAGCTGCCGTAGTCCATGTAGGTGTGGAGGCTGATGAATATCCTGCCCCCCTGCGAGAGCGTTCCCAGCGGGTCCGTCACGATTGGAAAACCACTAGCTGCAGCGGGGCAGGCTCCGTCCCCTCCCGGGCAGAGGCTGCAGCCGAAGCTGCAAATATTCTCGACCACGATCCAGTGATTATCGCCTAGCGACCGGGCCTGGTTGATCCACTTTTGATACTGATTCGAAAGATAAGATACACACGCTGAGGCCCCCGAGCATGCGGAGCCGCTGAAACCGTACTTGGGCTCGTCCTCGGGCTCCCAGATGATCTTGGAATAGCTATTCTTGAATTGGCTAACTACTCCTGACCAGAAGTTGAGCCAGCAGCTCGATGTGGCCGGCGTGAATGGTTCTGTAAATCCGTGGTAGTCGACGACGATCCAGAAATCAAAATGCTGGGCGATCTGAATTGCTCGCTGTAGATTGGTGGCGCTGTATGAGCTCATGAACTGCGAGCCAGTGCAAGACGGGTCGAAGGAGACCTTGACAATATTGTATCCCAACGGCTTCAGCTTTGAAAGGAGCAGTTCCATGTTCGTCGCCGACTCTCCCGCGAATACCGCTGATGGCGTCGGGCTACTCGGTTGATGAACGCCCCCTCCGACCGCGGCCTCATCCAGTCTTACTCCACCCCAGCCTATGAGTATCGGAACAGAGCCTGAGTTCCCACCGCCCCCGCCGCCACCGCCGGAGGACCCGCTGGACGTCGTGTCGAAATGATATGTCAACGACTGGGTACAGCCGAGTTGATCGACCGTCGAACTGCTGAATATCACTCCGGTCTGATTACTGATCTGAAATCCTTTCACATTATCGGAGACTGCACAATCCCAGTTTGCGTGTGTGATGCTCAGAGTGTTGGATCCTTGGACGACATGCGAGCTAATGTCGAGAGAGAACGAGGAGTAGGTCGCGGAGTTTTGCGGACTAGCCGCTGATGGTAGGGATGTGACGAATTGTCCGTTGAGTGCGATCGTTTCCTCTCCCGTACCATCCCAGTCATATCCCATCCAGCTCATAGCATACATGGAATTGGAGCCTCCGCCAGAGCCGGACGAGGTTGCCGCGTTGAAGTCGTATGTGAGTGATTGCGTGCAGCTCAATGGGTCCACTGTAGAACTCTTGAAGACGACACCGGTCTGGTTGTCTATCTCCAGGTTCTTGACATTGTCAACTGTTCCACAATCCCAGCTGGCATG
>MNHO01000051.1:32393-51404 GCA_001919285.1 archaeon 13_1_40CM_2_52_13 | reverse complement strand
TCATTTAAAAACTGCCAAGCGAATAGAAAATCTTGAGAAGCTACGCTGGTTCCTCCGCTTGTTTTGAAGGATTTCCATCGTCTTAAATAGAAACGCCTCGAAAGCTCGTTCTGATCGTGAATAGAGGTTGAGCATTCCACTCGAGAATGTGAGAATGGATCTTCGGACCCGAGTCGAAAGCGACCAACATATGTCGACCGCCTGGATCATAGTCCCACTCCTACCAATCATCGGAGTCATACTTCTCGCGGTCGGGTTCGCGATCGCGCTCTTCTCGGCGATCTCGGGTCTCAGCGGTCCAACACCCCAACCCGGGTCGCTGTCGGGGCTTCTTGCCACACTCGTCCTCTTTTACCTCCTAGTCTACATTCTCATACCCGTTATTGTTGCAATCTATGCGATAATGTTCCACAAGTTCATCCGACGTCGGAGCTTGCATTTCAACCGGCAAATACTTCTGTACGAAGACATGATCACTCTGGTCAAGCAGCTTGCGGGGAAGAAGAATATGGATGTCTCTATCCCAGTCAACTATCTAGAGAGAATTTTGAGAGAGGCTAGATTCGAGGACAGCGAAAAGAACGCCGCTCTCTACGCAATCCTGTCCGCAACTACTCCTCTCGTCGGATTCTACTCCTACTACTTTCTGATGAAGGACTTTTTCAAGCATGAAAGGAGAGAGGACATGTTCTTCGCAGGGATTGCAAACTTGTTAGTCGCTCTAGGCGTCCCGATTAGCCTGCCACAGAGAACCTCGCCCATTCCTGATCGAAGCTTTGCAGTCTATTTCATCGCTTCCCTGTTCACCGTCGGCATCTTCACCATCTACTGGATCTACGCCCTGGTCTCTGACCCCAATGCCCACTTCCGATATCAGTCAATGGTGGAGGACACGATTATCGCTCAAGTCCTACCAGCGCTTGCCTAGGAACTAGTCGAGGCCACTTGGGCATTGGCAACGGTCGAAGGAAGGGCGAGACTTTCGACACTCACCGAGATGCGTCGACATACTGATGTTCGCATAGGGCGCAACTGGTTATTCCTGGCGATAGGCAGCTATGTCCTTTGGACGACCACCGCGATAATTTATCTGCTTGGATGGCTTCAGCAAGTTCCCAGCTACAACATCCCACTTTCTGTGTTCGGGACCCTTCATTTCTCAGCCACAACATGGCTGCTCCTCCTCTCGTTCACGGCTTCGACGGGGCTTTCTTTCTTGGTCTATTCTCTGATCAATCGACAGAACAAGCATATGACGAGAGAGGAGGAGCTGTTCCGAGAGAGCTTGGAGCGGGCCAGGTCCGGAACTCCTCAAGATCGAATGAGCGTTCTTTTGCCGCTGAGTTCGGCCGAGCAGGACTTCTACAGGCTAGTGCAGAAGACCCATGATAGGAGCGCGGTACTCTGGGCACTCCTGGTCCTGATTCCCTACGCCGGATGGGTCTTCCTGATCATCTCAATGTATCTGGTGTCTCAAGACTTGAACTTCCACGAACAAACCGAACAACAGCTGCTGCAGGATATCAGCAGAGTATTAGCAGGTGGAACCCATCGACAGGCGCTGCCTAGTAGCATGACTAGCGGTCGGACAAACAGCCTAGCATATGCCCTTGTCAGCTTGGTGACACTAGGCGTGTTGTCACTGTTCTGGCTTCATCGGATAACGATTGATCAAGAGGCTCATTTCGAGCAGCATGCTGGCTTTGAGCCAGGCCTCCTGCAGGCTCTCCTCGATTTTGGATCGAACCTAGGGAGCGCGCTCTAAGAGTGTCGTGGAACCTTCTTCATGGCTTCAAGAAAGTATTCTTTGACAGGATCTTCGAGAGATCCTACTGGACATGGAGGAAGCATCCTATGATCATTGTTCCGAGTATGCTCGGGACAGCCATCACTGTCATCGAACAGTCAATCATAACCTTGGGCGTCATAGTTCTTCTGACAAACCTGGCGATGAGAGGTCTACTATCCGGATTCCTCTCGCAGTTGACCCAGTCAGGGCTGGGTTTGGGCCTGTTCCAAAACTCGACATACGCGTCGGTGCTGATACCGATAGCCGCCTTCTCCGTCATCGGGTACTTCCTGGCAACAATCATCGGCGGGGGTTTCGTCTACGCTGCGGAATACGGCGTCTATCTGGATGCATGGAATAAGGACAGGGTTCCGATCGGATCGATCGTCGAGAATGGAGCTCGCCGGTGGAGGTCCATGGCCTGGACACTCTTTCTGTCAAACGTGATAACTTGGGGTCCGCTTGCGCTCGCGTTCCTCCTCTTCCTCTTCGCCGCTCTAAACTCGTCGACCCTAGTGGGATTCGTTGCGCTCGCAGCCTCCTCTTACATCATCTACCTTGGACTGGGAGCCTCCCTCTTCTTGTCAATATTCACGGTCTACTCTTACCCTGCAGTTGTAGTCGACAATGTCTCAGGTTTCCGCGCAATAGGGAAGAGTTTCGGAGTCGCAGGTCGTAACCTAGGAGCCACGTTGAGCTACTCCCTCGTCCGCGTGCTCTTCCAGCTCCTGCTGACACTCGTAGTGTTCTTGGCGAGCGATGTTGGGCTCCCCCTCTCCTCTATCTCCGCGGCAATCCTGAGCCTCTTGCTTACGCCAATTCTACACTCGACGAAAACCATGATCTACTACTATGCGAAGCCCGACGTTCCTGAGATGCCCTTCGAACTGTCGAACCCCATATGGTACGACATCAAGACCCGCCTTCCCAGAGCCGCATGGTTGAAAATCCGGGCCGGGCTCTCTGAGGCAGCAAGGTTTGCGGCGAATCCAAAGAACCTGCCGTTTCATCTGCTCTCGCTCCTAGCCTTTGGGATTGGAGTATTGCTAGGAGACTACGTCTCCCTCAACGGCGTCAAGAGTTATCTCGTCGGTAACGGATATGTTCCGGGACGAGGCAACCCGCTACTCAACCAGGTATTCGGCCCTTCACTGGGCGCGGATATTTTCCTGAACAACTGGCTTGTATCGATCGCGACTGCGCTCGCTGGTCTTGGTTTTGGTGCGCCGAGCTTTCTCACGATCATGTTCAACGGGTTTATACTAGGAGTGTTGGTTCCACTCTCAACATTGACTATGCTGTTCGCGGCGATTCTGCCTCATGGAATTATCGAGATTCCTTCCTTCATCCTCGCCGGTTCGATGGGAATCAAGCTGGGCTATGCGGCGGTGAGGAGGTTGTTCCGTGGGCCCACAGAAGACGGGAATCTTGCTGTCGAAACCTCCTCCAATTCTGATGATTACTTATCGCGAACGCTTCGGCAGACGGTTTACGTAGTTGTTGGGCTCGGTCCTCTATTCTTGATAGCAGGGCTCATAGAGGCCGACATAACCCCGATAATCATGCGTATGTTCGGATGGACTTTCTAGGCTAGTGTGGTTGTAACTTGCCAGTCTTCTATGTCGATGGGCAGAGCATGGGAAATGAGCAGAAGACTCTACCGCGCCGGGCAAAGATCGTGGTGGCGTACAAGGAGAAGCCCAATTCAGCCTTCCAGATCCGCTGGGAGGAGATAGGAGATCGGACGAACAACGAGGCCGAGTACGTTGCATTGTTGAAGGCTCTCTCGATAATCGAATCGAAGTGGGGAGCGACTGGAGAAGCATCGGGGAAAGGCGCGGAGCCGATCAAGATCCATTCTGACTCTATGCTTATCGTCAACCAAGTAAAAGGCAGCTATGAAGTGACAGATGTGAAGCTGCGCCAGCTATGTGAGAATGTCAAGGGTCTGATGAAGAAGATGAGCGCTGTGAAGCTGGAATGGATTCCTCGCGAGGAAAACTATGCGGGACAATGGCTCGAAGACAAATGGAAAGGCGGCAAAGTAGAGGTTGTGAAAGACGAGGAGCCAGGGGCGCCCATCGCCAGGGTTTGAACTCTGCCCCATTGATCCCGGGTACTAAACACCCTTATTTCCAAGAATCAATCGACGGATTTCGAGGAGTAGTCTCATGGGTAATGTTCCAGAAGACGTAACTCGAATTCTTGGTCCCGGCGAACAAGTACAACTCTTCATTCAACAGAAAATTTACCATCCTAAGATCAATGTCGACTCTGTCGTTCTCACAAACGAGCGAATCATTCTGAGACACCCCCACGATCTACGATTGAAAAGGGACTTTACGGATTTCTCCTACACTGACGTGTCTAACGCGATTCTCGACAAGGGCGTGCTCCGTTCAACTGTGAGATGTCAGTTGAGATTTGGCGGAGACCCGCTGAGCTTGAATGACCTTCCCAATTCTGATGCTGAGAAGGCTTACGGGATTATCAGGTCCAACATCGCTCGATATCAGACTCCATTCTCGACTGGATACGCCGCGATGGCCCCGACGGGCGCCATACCAACTGCCATGCCGACCATTGTCCCGGCGGCTGCGGTCGGCTTGAGATGCTCTAAGTGTGGACAGATGAGTAATCAGGGCTCAAAGTTCTGCGCTGCCTGCGGCTCAAAATTCTAGACTCGACAGTCCGAAGATTCAGCTCACACCAGCGGTCTTGTGTCAGGGTACACTCGTTGGGTCCCAGTTAAGCCTCAGATCTTCATTAAGAGAATCTAGCGACATCATGTCATCGTCTGAAATATCGAAGTCGAACACTTGGCTGTTCTCACGAATTCGCTCCTCTCGCGTCGACTTCGGTATCACGACGACTCCGTGCTGTATGCCCCAGCGTATCATCAGCTGAGCTGGGGTCTTCGAGTATTTTTTCGCGAGAGACAATATCCTCGGTTGCTTGAACCTCTCTCCTCGGGCCAACGGACTGTAGGCCTCGACCTGGATACGTTTTCCTTGACAATAATCTAGTAGCTCTTTCTGGTAGAGAAATGGGTGGAATTCGACTTGGTTGACGGACGGTATGACATCGCTCTCCTCCGTCAACTCTTCGAGATGACGGATAGTGAAATTGCTCACTCCAATCGCCCGGCACCTCCCCTTCTTGAATAGAGTCTCCATTGCCCTCCAGGACTCCTTTCGAACATCCGGAACTGGGAAGTGCACAAGATAGAGATCCACATAGTCCAATCCTAATCTCTTCAGACTAGCTTCACAGGCTCGAAGGGTGGAATCGTAGCCTTGATCTGAGTTCCAGAGTTTCGTGGTTACAAACAGGTCTTCCCGCAGAATACCACTCTCGCGAACCGCCTCTCCTACATCTGCCTCGTTGCCGTAGATGCGTGCTGTGTCAACGTGTCTATATCCAAGTTTAAGCGCAAACTTCACAGAGTTCTGCGTTACTCTGCCGGGAGGGGTCTGATAGACTCCTAGGCCCAAGATCGGCATCTGCACGTTATTGTTCAATTTGACGGTCGACTGGATGCTTAGATTGGCCATAGACGTTTCCATAGGTTTCTAAGCTAAGTTGTCTGAAACTTAAAGACTCAATGACAAACTTGGCAGAGTCGCTTTATGGACTCTGAAATGGAGCTGTACAGGACTCCTTGGGCCCCCGAGATCGATGTGAGAATAGCCAACCCGCCCCCGACTCTTCTGGAGAAATACACGGTGAAGGAGAAGGCGTTCTTCTATGATTATGCAAACTTTGTCGTTCGCCTTATCCGAAATGAGAACGTGGCCAATAGAATTCATCGTGTGATCTCGACTGAGAGAATCCTGGTCGAGAGACCAGTTGACACTCGTGTGATGGTCTTTCCAGCCCGCACGTTCCGCGAAAGACAGCACAGAGTTCTGCATGGAAGCTACAGCCAGTCAACATCTCAAATCAGTCTCTACCCTCTCAGAATTCCCAGAGAATGGATTCGAGGAGAAGGGTTAGACTTGTTTCGGGCAGGGTTTGAGAGTCTGTCCCGGAGAAAGCTCAGCCTTCTCTACGAGATTTCTCAGAGTGCTGTCTCGACAATGATTCACGAAATTCTGCACGTGAAGTTTCAGCAGCGGAGCATGAACAGATACGGGGAGGAATCTCTGGTCCGAAAACTTGAGGGACAATTCATGCGAGGATGGGAAGATTGGATTCTCATTCCAGTTCAACAAGCCCTCCCTACGGTCTAACTACTCCCTTTGACCAAGCAAATCCACGAGCTGGCTGAGATCACCAACCTCTGAAACGTTCCTTCCAGAATAATCATGCGCGGGAGGATTATCACCCCTATTCACCCATACGGCTTTGATCCCGAGCCGCATGGCTGGCTCAATATCATGATACTGGCTAGCGGCCACATGGGTCCAGGGTCTATCTCCTATGATTCTTCGAGCCTCTTCAAAATGACCAGATGCGGGCTTGTAGGATCTAACGTTCTCGGCAGTGACTCTTATCTCGAAAGGACTAGTAAAATGCTTGATGGTGCCTGCTAATAGATCGTTGTCAACGTTTGACAGGATCCCAAGCGTGTATTTCCTAGAGAGCTTCGCTAGTGAAGGGTTAGTATCGGGAAAGGGAGCCCAAGTGGGCAACTGTTTCGCAAGGAAACTCGACTCGGCCTCTGAAAGCTTCCAGCCAATTTTTCTCGCGACACTCGTACTCGTCTTTGAGAGAACGTCCCGATACATCAGATGCGGCCTTACTCTCTCCACCCTGCGCTCCTCTTCCTCGTAGAGCTCAAACGTCTTAGACTCAATACCCTGACTGGCTCCAGTCCGCGACATGGCAGAGCGGAACGCGTTTCTGATTCCTGTCTCCCAATCAATCAGGGTTCCGTAGCAGTCGAAGGTTAGGACCCCGGATGGTTTCAAGCCATCAGTCCGCCCCTCGCGGTCTATTCTTATTTACTAATCGTCTCATCATCGTCCGAAATTTCCGCTGATTGCCGTGACTGGGGAACGGCAATGGCTTCGTGTTTAGGATCTTTTCTCCGAAACCTGCCTCACTCAAGGATTGCCATGCGGGCTTGAACACGGTCTTCTTGACTATCAATATTTGACTAGGATGAAGCTCCCGTACTCTATGCGGCAGGGTCGATGCTCCTTGAATAGTGGAGAGTCTCCGCTGTCTGGGCTCTAACTTGTCGACGGGAAGTTCGCACGTGTCTATGAGGAAGAAGCCAATTGAACCGAACTTCTTGAGCATGGGGCGCTTGTCGCAGCCCCTCCTCATTGGACGATCGACGGGCCAAAAATTCAGGGCTTTCATAGTCTCCCTGAATAGGTGATCTTTTCCGATCGTCGTCTCAGAATAGAAATATCCTCCGGATGAGGGAGGAGACTCGGCTATCAGAAGCACTTCGACTTTGTCAGGCTTGTATCTGGCTCTGGTTGCAGCGTACTTGCGCTTTAGCTCTTGAATGGTGCCGAGGGCAGGATTTGAACCTGCGAATGGGCCGATCGAGTCCTGACCGCCAACCCGGTCTCTGACAGCTGAATCTTCAGCCGGGCGCTCTCCAGAGCCTCCTAGCACAAGGAACAGGCTGAGCTTGCGAGGGTCAATGCTTTGTTGACCAACCTCGGCGTTCCTCGGCATTCCGTTTCTCTGATGGTGCGGTCTTCATAAGACTTTAGAGGAAAAATTCGAGGGTTTATTCTTCGAAATGACTCCCAAGCCTCTTGAAAGGCATCGACAGATTTTAGACCAGCCGGCGTGAGCCGAAACAATGCATTGTCCATTAAGGATTGAGAGCTTTACAAATCCAAGACGATCAAGTCGATCAACAGACTTCTTGGCTTCATACACAGTACGGGCCACAGTTCGTCGTGCCAAGTCAACCATGCTAACCGGGCCCTTGCCTAGCGCAAATCGGGTGACAAGATCCACGCTTTCCTGAAATAAAGGGACTCTGTCCATCTTTCGTCGAGAGTTAATTGAGAACTTTCGAAAGGAAATGTCACCGGACACCAGGTCGATGTATTGGCTGAGGAAAAGCCCAGCGGGACATTCCGAGTATTTCTGCCATGTGAGGAATTTTGCGATTTGAACGGGGTTGAGCAGAGGAATATAGTCCATCCAACGCCGCATACTCTCGTCTCGAGAAATACGTAGGCTGAAGCCTACATCTGGATGATCCTTGCTGACCGAGTGCTTACCGAGAGGCGCTCAGCCATTCCGGCAAGCTCCTCTCTAAGCCTTGACGCTCGAGGTTGTCAAACGGATACACGGGCTAGTCCCCCCGACAAAGGAACCGTCGGCGTACTGAAATCCTTCAACGAATCGTTGGAGCCCGACATCTCCTGCATTTCTTACGAACCGAGGTATAGAGGCTATTCGCGAGCACTCGCCAACAGGGAGGCCCAGACTCTTGTGCTTGAACAGTACGATTGCGCGAGAATTCAGGTACAGGCAGATACCATTTCTCCGTGCCGAAGATTTTCGAATCTTAGGCCTCGCTCCGTACAAACTAGCAAGAAGTGGGAAAACTACGAAGATTGCTCCGAACCACTCGTCGGGAAAACGTTGAGCAACACTGTAAACGTAAGAAGAGTGCTGTCGTCCCGGTCTATACATCGTTCGCGCTCCATCACCCACATCCAATCCAGTTTCCAAGCATAGATCGCCGGTGACCGCGGTTGGAAGCTGCAACCTTCGGTGCTTGTCCAAGCTGCTCAGAAACTCATCACGGGGTGAAAGCTGAATCAAACGATTGGAGAGGGAAGGGTGATGCGGTGTGCTAATTGGGGATAGTCCTGCACGAAAGTAATACCGTCCGCGTCAGCACTATACGAAGTTACCGCGACCATTGCACCATCGGTCGCAAGAGAACCGGCTTGGTAGGTCTCGGCGACTCTTCGAAAATTCGAAATGATGGAATTAAGCTTTCCACTTCAGACTCGAATAGATGATCATGGCGAAGGCGGTAAGACAAAGCGAATAAGGGGGGTCATTGCGAAGAGCTCCGAAAACCATTGGTCAAGGGTCCATCCTGGCTCTCAAAGCTCGGGACACTCTCGATCCTCTACGTCTCTGTATTCCTAACCAGGATAGGGTTCGGATCGATTCTGATAATTTTTCCTATCTATCTCAACATTCCATCGTCAATGTCTTCCTTGGCAGGAATTGTTACCGCCCTCTATCCGGCCGTGGAGGGTTTCAGCGCTCTCCCCGTCGGGACGTTCGTGGACTTGAGAGGCAGAAGAAGGGCTTTCGTCGCGGGAATGGCTATGATTTCCATTCTAACCTTCCTGATAGGCCTCTCCAACAACCTCTTCCTCGTAGGAGGCGCTCATGCCCTGGAGGGATTGGCTGCCGCCATGGTGACTGTGGCTTCGCTCACAATGATCACAGACCTGACTGTGAAGGAGAACCGAGGAGCTGGGATGGGCGGATTTGATCTTGCAAACCTGGCTGGCTACGGGGCCGGAATGCTCCTCGGATTGGCATTTTCTCACATATTCGCCTCAAACTTGGGGTACAGCTTTCTAGTTGTCTCAGCGGTATTGGGCGCATCGGCGGTTTTCGTCTATTTCGCTCTCCATGAACCTGCCCACTCTTCGAAGGAATTGCGGAGTCTACGGGGAATCTATGACACCTTCACCGGTGACGTAATCGGAATCCTCCCCGTCTGGTTTTCCCTGACGATAGTTCTGGGATTTTTCCTTTTCCTCCCTAGGTTGGTCAAGAACGCTGGGGTCACTGACCTCGGTCAATCGGCGCCGTTGATTCTGCTCGCTTTGGTTGTGCTTGGAGTCGGGTCCGTCCTGTTCGGACGGCTCTCTGACAAGATCGGAAGGATGAAGACGATGCTGATCGGGGCTTTGGGCGAGCTGGGTTTTCTTCTTGTTTTGCCGGATCTGTTTCAACGGTTGATAGTGATTCCGCAAGGGACTCCTTTGGTCGAATCCTACAACATGGTCGGTCCGATAATAATTGTGGGAGGATTATTGTTCTTTCTCGGTTCGGCTCTGATTCCGTCTATTCTGGCCTATATTGGGGATAAGGCTGCAAAGGAATTCAGAGGCTCGGCGATGGGGCTTTACAGCCTCATGCTTAGTGGTGGGATCGCTATTGGAACTGTTCTTGCGGGGATCTCCGATGACTTGGGAGGGGTTCAGGCCGTGTTCTATTCGGCGGCGATCATCTTCGGAGGGCTGGGTCTTACGTCTGCCTGGTTGCTTCGCAAGCAACAGGTTTTGGCTAAACGCTCGGTTGATCTGAATTCGTCTGCGGGCAAACCGATTTAACAGCCTATCTTGTCCGCGTTTTCCTGTGGGCCGGTAGATCAGCCTGGTATACTGACTTGGTCAGGCCGAGGATCGCCCGCTTGGCAGGTCCGGTCGTGGGACCCTATTTGCGGGAAGGCACTAACCCTGCTCCGTAGGGCCGCGGGTTCAAATCCCGCCCGGTCCACCATGGAGACGTTGCCTGTCTGGAGTCCTGGATAGAACCCCAGGGGCCAGAAAAAAATCACGGTAACTGTTTCAAGTGCCTGTTAGGAGGCGATTCAGGAACGCGTTTGAGGGAAAGACCCTGGGAACTGTTTTCATGAGGCGGTTTCAAGAACTGGGTTGGGGAAGGGATTCTGCAGGTGATTCGGGGCGCGCATTTCAGGGAAACAGATTTGATGGCCGGATGCCTGGTCAAGCTTGGTCGGTTCAGTTTAGAGTACTGGAGGGTGCGTTTCTCTGGTTTAGCTTATAGGAATCCTGTGCTGACTTGTGGCTGCGAGGATGATTTTTCTTGGCTGCGAAGAGAGCCAGACGATGGATTGAGACAGTAAATCCGGCTAATGGCAAGGTACTAAGAAGATTCCCAATCTCGACCCGGACAGACGTCGAGAAATCAGTCGAGAAGGCTAGGAAGGCGTTCGAGAAGTGGCGGGAGCTTGCTCCGGCTAAGAGGGCGGATTTTCTCCAGAGAGCCGCAAAGATCCTCCGGTCCCGCAAGGAGAAACTGGGACGGATCATGACCCTCGAGATGGGAAAGACGATCAAGGAATCGGTCCCCGAGGTGGCAAAGTGTGCCTGGGCGTTGGAGTATTTCGCTGAGAACGGCCCACGGTTTCTGAACCCGGAAGCAGCAAAGACCGACGCGACCGATAGCTACGTTGCTTTTGAGCCGCTCGGAGTGATAGGGTCTATAATGCCTTGGAACTTTCCACTATGGCAGTGCGTCCGCTTTGCAGCCCCATCCTTGATGGTGGGAAACACTGCGGTCTTCAAACCCTCCAGCGTGACCCCGCAGTCCGGGCTCCAGCTCGAGGAAGTCTTCGATTCAACAGGCGTCCCCCCGGGAACCCTCAACGTAGTTCTGGGAAGCTCGGAAGTCGCATCATATTTGATCGAAGCGAACACCGCAGCGATCTCGTTCACAGGCAGCATTCCAGCCGGCCAAGACGTGGCTGAACAGGCTAGCAGTCGTCTAAAGAAGGTCGTCCTCGAATTGGGCGGAAGTGACCCCTTCATCGTCCTTGACGACGCGGACGTTGAAGCCGCCTCGACCGGCGCGGTCGCGGGACGATTCATCAACAACGGACAGAGCTGCATCTGCGCAAAACGCTTCTTCGTGGCCAAGAAGATAGCAGACGAATTCCTAGACCGATTCATCTCCAAAACAAAATCCCTCAAAGTAGGAGACCCACTGAGTCCAGAAACAGACGTTGGACCCGTAGTCCGTGAAGAGTCCCTACACAAACTCGACCGACAAGTGAAAGACTCAGTAAAGATGGGCGCCAGAGTCGAGACGGGTGGAGAGCGGCTCAAGCGCAAAGGATTCTTCTACGCACCAACAATCCTAACAGCCGTAGATCCCGACATGCCTGTTATGAAAGAAGAAACCTTCGGACCCGCGGCACCCGTCATGATCGTTAGGGACGATGACGAGGCAGTAAGATATGCGAACAACAGCGAGTTTGGCCTTGGCTCGAGCGTCTGGAGCCGAGACATTCGCCGAGCCGAAAAAGTGGCCCGTCAGATGCAGGCTGGAATGGTTACAGTGAACAATATCGTAGTGTCTGACCCTCGGATGCCGTTCGGTGGGGTCAAGAAGAGTGGAATAGGACACGAACTCTCACGATACGGAATGCTGGAATTCGCGAACATCAAATCAATCCGACTCTACGAAAAATCCCCCCTAGCGTTTGTACACGTAGAGTAGAGCGACAAATTCGGACGGCAGACCGCACTGCCCGGAAAGACAGGTCTCATCTGGGACGAGAGATTCCTCGACTACGACTTCGGACCCCGACACCCTCTGAGGCCGATAAGGGTCAAGCTCACCTACGAGCTAATCAGATCTAAGGGAATCCTTGAACACGAGTCCGTCGAGGCGATCAAGCCTCGCTCCGCATCCAGAGAAGAAATCCTCCTCTTCCACGTCGACGACTACGTGAGACTTGTCGAACAATACAGCAAGAAAGGCTCAGGCCTCCTCGATATGGGAGACACTCCAGCCTTCAAAGGCTGCTACGGGGCGACCAGCCTCGTTGTCGGAGCGTCCATCGTCGCTTCTGACGAGGTTATGAGCGGGAGACTCTCACACGCGTTCAATCCCTCCGGAGGACTACACCATGCACATCCTGAAAGAGCCTCGGGATTCTGCATATTCAACGACCCTGCTGTTGTAATTGCGCATCTGAAATCAAGATACAAAGTGAAACGCATCGCCTACCTCGACATAGACGCGCATCACGGCGACGGCGTGATGTACGGATACTATGATGATCCCGCGGTCTTGGACATTGACTTCCACGAAAGTGGAAAATTCCTCTTTCCAGGCACAGGCTTTCCGGATGAGACCGGAAAGGGAGAAGCCCAAGGATTGAAACTCAACATTCCACTGCCGCCGTATACAGGAGACGAAGCCTACCTCGAAGCCTTCCAACGAATCGTCCCAGACACGCTCAAGAAGTTCAGACCCGAAATCATTCTGGTCCAATGTGGCGCCGACGGCCATCTCGATGATCGGCTCGCACACCTCAGACTGACAACCAAAGTCTACACAGAGGTCATCAGTCAAGCGCACGATCTCGCGCATGAACTGTGCAATGGAAAGCTGCTACTATTCGGAGGTGGCGGGTACACGCTCGCAAACGTGCCGCGAGTCTGGACCGTGGCCTTCTCAACGCTCGCGGGAGTGAAGCCAAATGACGAAATCCCATCAGACTGGGCAAAGCAATTCGAAAAATCAGCCAACGAAGACCCGCCTCACAAATTGAACGACAAACCTACTTCAGATGACGAGAAGACACTGAAAGAGGTCCGAAGAACGGTCAACGAACTCCAGACCCATCTAGGCCATGAATCGCAATAGCTTCCTTCACGAGAAAAATCACACCTCTTTCAGAACTGGGAAAGATTCCAACGCGAAGCTACTCGCGATGGAACCTTTATCTTGAAATCCCTTCCAGTGTGAACGAGATTCTACCTATGACTAAAGGGACCACCTCGTTCGGCAAGGCTGGGGGAAAAGGGACCCACATCCGGTGCCGGAGGTGCGGCCGCCATTCCTACCACGTAAGGAAGAAGAGGTGTGCCGCCTGCGGGTTCGGAGCCACCACAACACTCCGTAGATACTCTTGGCAAAACAAGAAGATCAACAGAACCCGCATAGTATGATAGGCTAAACGTCCCCAAGTCAACCCCGAATTACACTCTAAACTTTGAGATTCAAGAAACATGGACGAGGTTAAGTGCCCGCGTTGTAGCAGAAAGATGCGATGGATTCCAAGATTGAAGATCTACTTCTGCGACAATGACGGCTACATTCTAAGCGCTCACGAAGCAGTGTTGAACGGCCTTGTCGAAAGCGAGACGCCTTCAACTGCACAAGCTAGCCATTAGTTCTGTAACTCAAGATATTCAGGACGGTTCCAGTTTCTTATTATTCAAATTAGACCCTCTCATCTGGAGTCATGAGGTCAATCGACTACTCTGCGATCAGAGGGTTGAAGGCTGGCGCGTTAGGCGGTCTGGTTGGGGCTGCAGTCCTAGGGGTCCTCGCTGGCCTCAGCGCTTTTGTTCTGGACCAGGAAGTCTTCTACGTGACCATCGCGACGAAGCTGGGCCTGGCATCTCCCATCATAACAGGATGGGCGCTACATTTCCTCGTAGGCCTCGTGGCTGGAGGAGTCTTTATCGCAATTACGGCCTTGCTGAAGAGGTTCGCCCTCGACACGACCCGAAAGAGTTTCTGGGTAGGCTTGCTAGGAGGGATCGCGATCTGGATCGTCTTCTATGTGCCCGTTGCTGACCTACTGGCTCCCACAGACCTGTCGAATCTCATGTTTGCAGGCGGGAGTCTCATCTTCCACCTAGTCTACGGAGTAGTAACAGCACTTGTGTCTCTATGGCTTATCCGTCGAAGCGTAAGAGCTCAATTAATAGCATAAGTTGAAGGCCGGCTGACAGGCCCAATTCTATCCAATACCGCTCTTTCGTTCACACCAACTCAGCGGCGCCCAGATCATTGATCCGAATCACTCAGAAATTCATGATTAGGCTGGTGGGCTCGGCAGGATTCGAACCTGCGACCTTCGCCGTGTCAGGGCGACGTCCTAACCAGGCTTCGCCGACGCTGAGAAGCGTCTTAGACGACGAGCCCCGGAGACACCGCCAATCTTATTCCGTATCAAGCTTTCCTGAGAATACCCACGTGTGATTCATATCGGGAGTAACAACTAACCTTTTACCAACAGCACAGGCGGTGGCGTCCTTATGAAAACGAAAAGCATACCACTGACAGTCTTGGCAATCGGCATTCTTTCCATAATCGTGATCTCACCAATTCATGCTAACTACCAAGCCATTGCATACGGACGGACAGACAGGTCGGGCTATCTACCTGGCGACTCGGGAACCCTATACATCACAGTCCGGAACGAGGGCAGCCAAGCACTCACAGTAAAGAACATCACGGTCGACTATCCATGGATGGCTTTCATAACTGACCACTGGGACGGAAACTTCACGGCAACAGGCATAAACCAGGCTCTAAGCCAGAACCAAAACTACAACACACAGTACACCTTTACATTACCCACAGATGGGAGAGCGCACAGTGGCTCCGCGTCAATAACCGTTATGACTGACGTTCCCAACGGTCAATATCAATCCTTGCCCGCCTCTGCATTCATCACGGTCGCTACGGCATCATACCAGCCCCTTGGATTGTCGAGCTCAATACTGCCCGTCGTGTCTATCGTTCTACTAGGCATCGCTGTTGTCATGTTGGCCTTTGTCTACATGGGCATTACCAGACTGTCGAAAAAGTAGACCCTACTGTCTCTGGTAGGGCTCCTCATTTTTTTGTAAAGCTATTTGTAGAGATATTGTCGAGCGGGTCGCTCGGGCCCGTAGCTCAGCACGGACAGTAGCGTCGGCCCTCTAACCAAAGAGGATAGCCGAAGGTCGAGGGTTCAAATCCCTCCGGGCCCGCTCTTAGCAACGGGATCAGTCAGCTTGTTCCGCTGACTATGATGCGTTGAATCATCTTCAGATAAGGCCGCAAGGTTCGCGGAAGCACATCGTGAAGCATCGCGAAATCTCCATGGTGAAACACCCGGAGCTGCCGGCTAATCCCGCCATACAACACCGCGAATAGGCCGAAGAGGATGACCAGTTGAAAGACTGGTCTAATAGGGTGATACAGGAGGAAGAACTGATCAATGGCCAGCAACGGCAATCCCACTCCAGCGGCCAATGGAATAGCCTTTGACAATGCAGAATCGATATGAGTCGAGACTTCATGGCGAAGCGAAAATCTCGCAAGCGCCACGATCAGTATCGAAAGTAGGGCCCGACCAATGGCACCGGAAAGAGTTCCCCATGGGAGGGCTGCAAACCCCACGAATCCCATAAACGCGATAGTCGATACAAGAGTGACCACCAAGTATCGCCTGGTATGACCAGCAGCTTGCAGAGTTGTGACCAACAAGACCCCCTGAGCCACGAAAATAGAAGACAACGAGAGAATCGATAACGTCAAGGCCTCACCCACGTATGTCGCGCCATACACGATGTCAAGAGCGGTTGGGGTTATCGCGGCTAGAGCAGAACCAATCGGAAGAACCGTCAAATTGATCAGCCTGAAAGCAGTGGCTAACCTGTTCGAGACCTCTTTGGGATCGCCCGTTGAATGGGCAGCGGAGAGCGCAGGATAGATCGCCTGATTTACCGGCATCCAGAGCACGGACAAGAAATTCACACTGGACACTACAAGGTAGTAAGGTCCCAGAATGGTTGCTCCTAAGAGGAGATAGATTATCCCTAGGTCGCCCCACTGCTGGCCCAAAGTAATCAGGGCAGATCCAAATACCGGAAGACTGAAGACCAATATCGGTCGCAAAGGATAGCTACCTCCTTTGGGAAGTTGGCCATGCCAGAGATAGACTGATAGAAGTACGGTCGCGATCCCACCGACTGCCCAGCCTGCAACAATGCCAAGGACCCTTAAGGGAGCAATGCCCAAAACTCCGATACCATAGTATGCCAGCACGAGCCCCAGTCCCCGGCTGAGAGGAACGAACAGCGCGTTTTGGTAGAGAGTCTGTGCGTATCGTCCAACGCCTATGAAGAATGCTGTGTAGAGAAGCAGTAGATCGAGGAAGAAGGAAGCAATGAAAGTCACGAGCAATAGATTGGTGGGGTCCGCGGCGCCCCGAAGGAAGCCGCTGAGATATGGAGAAAAAACGATTGCAAGCGCAACCACAGGCGCCGCCAGAGCGAGCGACAGCCTCAGAGTCACCCTAGCCACGCCTGCGGCGGCTTGAGTATCGCCTGCGACGATGCTCCTGGAGATGAAGCGGGTTGCAGCGAGAGGCAGTGACCCGGATATTAGTCCAGACAGAAGCGCCTGAACAAGGGCAAGGACCGCGACCTCGCCTACCTCCGTCTTGTTGAGAATTCGAGCGAGCAGAATGTAGAAGACAAGATATGTGATGTACAGAAGGACTTGCTGGCTTGTAAGATACGCTGTTCCGCGCGGGACATTGTAGACTTCAGCAGTCTTTGTCAAGGAGACTGCGAGAACAGCCATATCGCGGCTTCTTGTTACTTATGCTTAGCTAGGAGTCGTCTCAGTCGTATCCTCTAGACTAGCCTAAGTTTTCCGATTCAAAGACTCCCAACCCAACCTGAACATGTCCTAAGTGAAGTGTTGGTACCCGCGAGGCTCAACTTTACTAAACCCACCGCCAAAACTCGCGATTACATCTCCAGAACCCTTCTCTACGTTGCCGATTCTTCGAAGAGAAGGAATCCTACGACTGACCCTCGAAAATCGATCTTTCTTGATGGCTAAGACGAGCTCGTACTCCTCTCCCCCGAATAACGCGAGTTCTTCCGGGACCAGACCTTTTTCCCTAGCGAACACTTTCGCATCTGGCGCTACCGGAATCGTCTCCAAGACGATATTTACATGGCTCAGACGAGCGATTTCGTGAAGACTCCAGGCTAGACCGTCGCTTGAATCAATCGAACAGTTCACGAATCTGGTCTCAGCTAGCTTGAGTCCGGCCTGCAGTTTTGCTGATGGATGGAGAACGGAAGAGACGAGCTTCGAGAATCTGCGTGGCCACGGGTTCTTTTTCCCAAGCAATATTAGAAGTCCCGCGGCCGTTCTTCCAAAATCCCCAGTGACCGCGACGATGTCGCCCGGTCTCGCACCATCTCTGCGGAGGATCTTTCCAGTCTCGCTAAAACCAAACCCGATACAGTCGATAACAAGGTCATCAGTCTCGCTCGTGTCTCCACCAATTATCCTGCAATCGTATTCCCTGGCGCCCTCTGCGAGACCCGAGGCTATTTCGAGAACCTTCGCAAGTCTTACTGGTGGAGGCAGGCCGAGAGCGACTAGGAGTCCTCTGGGCTGGACGCCCTTCGCTGCGAAGTCGCTAACCGTGGCGACCACAGCCTTTCTTGCCGCTTGGCCCAGTGTCATCCCTGGCGGGACATCGGTTCTGCCTACAAGCATGTCGGTTTTCAAGACAACCAGTCTCCGTCGGGACATTGGAAATGCGGCGACATCATCATCGAACCCCAATGGGAGTTTTGGCTTCGATTCGAAACGTCGCTTGAGAATTCCTGTGACTTCGCGTTCAGTGAGATCCGTCTTGGCCATTCGTGTTCCATTCTGGTTAGGAATCGTAGAGCTTTAAGTCAAGGTTGTGAACGGGGCTCGGCCGGTGCCTCGGTGGCTCAGCCTGGTAGATGCGTCTCGCAACAGAGAGCATCCGCCTCGTAAGCGGAATGGCAGAAACCATGCCCCGTAGGGTCGCGGGTTCAAACCCCGCCCGAGGCTCCAAATTAGGCGCGGTCTGAAGCTAACTAATTCTGAGGCTCGGCCCCTTATCACATCTGGTCCGCTCTGTGAGAGACAATTTACGCATCTGTAGGATTGACGGTAACAGCATCAAAATCAAGCTCTCCCTCGCTTGTTACGGTGACGGACATGATGACCAAGCGAAGTCTATCTGTCCTTCTCTTGACCCTGGCTTTCGCCGTCGGCTCGATTGGCTTAGCTCACGCTCCTCCTTCACAACCACCTGTGATAGGTACGCCGATCATTAGTCCGACATCTCCCACATCTAGCAATCCTGTTACTGTCTCTGTCAACGTTACAAGCGCTCGTTCCACGATCAAGAATGTGACCATCACATATACCAATGACAACTGGAAATCCAACACTACCATAGTTGCAACTTACAACGCAACCACCACAACCGCGACGGGCCAAATACCAGCCCTTGCTTCAGGCGGTCATGTCGAGTATTACATCGTTGCATTTGACAATGCGGGCAACAGTAACTTGAACAGCAATAACGGAAGCTATTTCACCTACGACGTGCCGGCTCCAGCATCACTGATATCTGTCAGCACCCTGACTTACATATTGGTAGCGGCGGGGATAGCGGCCGGGATCGGAGTAGTAGCGTTCAAGATTCTTAAAGCACCTCAGGGCAAATCTAGGCAAAGCAAGTCTTCATCAACCCAGGATCAGAATTGGACCCGCAGCTCGGCCTAAGCCGTAGATCGCAAAGAGAATAGATAGCCTACCCCGCATTCAATCCACTTCCGACACTTACTCTGACTTTTTGACGGGCCTAAATGCAACGATGAGCCACCATACGAGCGCCTGACCTGCAATTGTTATCGAAGTAAGGATGAGTCCACTGATCGCGA
>MNHO01000051.1:0-32381 GCA_001919285.1 archaeon 13_1_40CM_2_52_13 | reverse complement strand
GAGAAGCCTTGTTAAGCACAGTCGGCATGCTGAAAACAGCCAGCCCCGCGCTTCCCAAAGAGATCAAAAGGTCGACTAACGTCAAGCAGCCCAGCCCCGCTTTCCCCAACTCCGTTTCAAAGAAGTTGGACGCAATCCTAAGAACACGGCATGCATAATCAAGGGAAGGAACGTTCTGCCTACGCGTCTGTTATGCCATTATGTAACCATAGTCCATACCGTTGAGGTAATCCACCAGCAAAGTTCAATCAGAAGTAGCCACCCAGATCCCTTCGACGCTTCTTATAGCCGATTATGAGTCACTTCATGAAAGGGTCGCTGGTAACGACCAGCAATTTGCTTACCGGTCTCCAGCATCATAGGGTCCACACGGAGGAAGGATCAATTTCTCAAACGTTTGCTCTCGACTGTTCATCCGAGACCCGTCTGGGCGAAGGGAAGCCGAATTGACAGCGTGGGAAGAGCCAAAGGAACTGGACACCGACAACGAAGCAGTGATCAGCCTTTACGATGGGATCCGAAAAATACTCGACAAGCAATCGAGCCCTAAGCTAAAGCAAGAGACGAAAATTCCTAGGGCTGCAAGACACATCTTACAGTGTGGGAGGATCTTGAAGGTGGATGTCGAGCGCAAACTCGTTGTCGTCACAGTGATGAAGACAGACGGTGAACTTCACGAACTTCGAATTCAAGCAAGCGACGATTGACTTACCAGAAGGGCCTTAGGGCCGATAGTTCAGAAACACTACACTACTTTTCGGTCGAGCACGCCCAATCTTCTCGCTCTCCCTTCAGCATACCTGAAGGCAAGCAGACTTATCACCAGCAGTATCGACCCTCCAACAAAACTCAGACCCAAGTAATAGAAATAGGAACTGACGCTTCCTAACGGAAGCAGGACGGCACGAGACGCCCGAATAAACTCCGTAAACGGAAGAACATTTCCGATATCCGAGAATGGATGAGGCAGCAGACTTACGGGGAATAGCGCCTCGGAGAAAACCATCAGGAGCCCTGAAACATATGTGGGCAGCGCCCATTCGAATTTCGACGCGAAGATGGCGTAAGCTCCCAGAAGGAACCCCAGTCCCATGGAAGCAAGTATGTTTACGATGAGAGCTACTCCGAACAACGAGATCGAGAGAGGCGTGATCACGAGAGGTATAGAGACCCCGAACAGCTGCGATGAAATTACCACGGCTACTGCCAGCGAGGCGATCGACGTGACCGTCGACGAGGCAAAGGCTGCGAGGCATCTTCCCGCCAAGTATGGAGGAGAGGATTTCGGGGACACATATACCTGTGGAAAGACGAACGTCCACTTACCCTCTGCGATAGCCAAGGTCGGCACCCAAGAATACGCCGAAATGTGGGCGTAGAGAGTTGCGCCTATCAGAATGAATCCGAGAAGCATCGGGAACTGGCTGGACCCGATTGAAGTCCCGTTCCTGAAACCTATGTACAAGACAGTGACCGCGGTCATCGTACTTGCGATGGGAGCGATAGTCTTCAACGAGAAACCGAGAAATGGATTCGTCCATCCAAAGTCTCGGGACCAGCCAACTCTGATGGATGCTAACACCGATCTTACGTAACTCATCTTAGCCTCACCGCAATAGTACCCGCTCTGCGACCCTTCTCTTCCAAGACTTTCAGCGCCTTAGAGGCTGCCAACAGTAGAGTAATCCCCATTATCGCAAGCAGCAATAAGTCTCGATAAACGGGTATGAGGTCCGTCACCCCAGTAGAGTTCAGACTGAACAGCGTTCGTTGAAGTGCATCCATTCCCACGGCTAGCGGAATTATTAGAGCGATCGCTTGTAGAACTGCGGGAAAGGCAAGGCTCGAAGGAAAATACACCCCCGACAGAAACGATACGGGTTCATGCAAGGCTTCGTTTACTGAATCCGCTTCGCGGCCATATACGAGGTAGAGCGACGACAGGGCCATCCCCATTGCATACAACGAAGCCAGAGTCAGTGCAAACGTCAGGGCGACGAGCGGCCATAACGGATTAGCCGGCGGGGCGAAGAGAAGCCAGCCAATGATGGCAAGCGTGATCGCCGAAGGCGCGGTTCCCAGAATCCCGCCGAGGGACATTCCGATGAGGATGGCTGATATCGGTGCGGGGGATGTTACATAGAGTTCGAAGAGGCCTTGTTGTTTGTCCCAGTTGAACTGTGATGCCATTGACCAGAGAACGTTTCCCCAAAACGAGACCATGACTCCGCCTAGGAATGCGAAGCCTATTCCTGCCTTGAGACCGGCACTACTGTAGAGTAGAGATAGGGCGAGGGAAGTGAAGAAGGGGAAGCCAATGTTGACGGCGACCCATAGTGGTTCGCCGTAGATGCTTTTGGTGCGAACCCAGGTTCGGGCATACACTGTTTTTAGCCAGAGGCTAGCTCGGGGATTCATGTTCTCTCTCTCTAAATCCTCTTCCTACCAACGCGACAAAGACTTCCTCTAACGTAGTCTGCTGCCTCCAGTTCGAGATCAAATTCATTCCTGATTTCCTAGCGAAGTCTATGGCTCCTTGCGCCGATTCGTCGCTATCTACGACGACTTGGACCCTGCCTACCCCTCTCTCTTCATCAATAGACGATGTGAAGCCTTTCACTCCTTCGAGTTTGCCTAGCGGTTCGAGACTGGCCGAATCGGGTGGGGGTGCCATTTCCATTACGAGGGCGGGGGCGCCGAGAGACCTTTTCAGAGCCATCGGAGTGTCGCAAGCCAGGATTTTCCCCTTGTCAATTATTCCGACTCTGTTGCAGATCGCATCGACCTCTGCCATATTGTGTGTTGCTAGGAGTATGGTGCGTCCTGACTCCTTCGCTTGCTTGACCAGAAATTCCCTAATCTTCAGAGCGGTCATAACGTCCAACCCTATAGTAGGCTCGTCCAGAAACACCACCTTTGGATCGTTGATGAAGGCTCTCACGACCGTGACCCTCTGACGATAGCCGGTAGAGAGTGCGTAGAATTTCTTGTCAAGATAATCCGTTAGGCCTAGCATCTCTGAGAACTCATTGATCCTTTCGTGAGCGAGCTTTGAGGGGAGTCCATAGAGTTGAGAGAAGAACCAGAGATTTCCTCGAGCCGTGATGTAATCGTATCCTGCCCTCTCGGCACCACTAGCAGTGCTGATCAGAGGCCTCACCTTTTCTGGTTGTTTTGCGACATCCCAGCCCATCACCTTAGCGGACCCTGAAGACGGCAACAGCAAGGTTGAGAGTATTCTTATCATCGTGGTCTTGCCGGCTCCGTTCGGGCCGAGAACGCCGAAGACCTCCCCCTCCTTGACCTTTAGATCGACACCGTCGAGGGCGAGGACTTTACCTTCTTTACCTTTGAATTCTCTGCGTAAGTCTTCAACCTCGACGGTTGACTTTGCGTCTCTAAAGCTCATGAACTGGGAACTCGCCTGATTCCAAACAAGCGGAGCCCAGCCTCTCATTTAACAATTCGGCACGCTGGAGCGACTTTTCATGTGAAGAATCACCAAGGTAACATCAGGTAATCCTGGGTCCCAACGCCGATCTTTTCGAGACATAAGTGAGACTCCGAGAACCGAATCTAACCAGAGCTAAAATCTCACGATGTCTCAGTAATGGCGAGCCAGAAATTGTCGGACAGAGAAACCTTCCCACCAAGCGCATTTGAGGCTGAGATTGCACTAATTATCAAAGATGATGCTGGCCGCATCAGGAAGGAGCTGGCCGGAATCCGCCGCATATTGGAATATGAACTCAGGCTGAGGCCACCTCGAACCATTTACGACACGTACTACGATACACGAAAGAATTCTCTGCGACGAAAAAAAATCAGTCTCCGCACTAGAAGAATGGGAAAAACTTTGATAATCTCAACCAAGTCCGATATCCAAATAATCTCAGGGAATATCATTCGTAGGAGAGAGACTGAACTGCCATGGTCATACGACTCGGTTTGTCTACTCGCGAGAACTCTAAGACTGAAAACCCCCGCAATATCAGCCTCAAGATTCCAAAGCATCCCTCCTCCTAGAACGCTCACAACTATGGGTCTGAACGTAATTCAAGAGAGGCGAACACGAAGAGAGGCTAGGGATATAGTCCGGAGAAACAAGAATCCAAATTCAACCTTGGCCGAACTAGCGATTGACAGAGTAACCTACACCTTCGAGGACATCACGGTAGGACTTTCAGAGGTCGAAGTTGAGGCAAAATCTCCCCGAAGTTTAGCAAATGTTCAGAAAATTGCAAATATGCTGATCTCAAAATATCAACCCAATCTACAACAGTGGTTTCATGGCAAATTTGTGACTGGTCTCGCTATCGGGAAACTCTTGAAGATCGGGGCACTCCAGAGCTACTTGGAAAAAGGCCGCCTGGGGCCAAAGGCATTCGAAGCAATCGACAGGACAATACGATCGCGGAGATTTTAGGTGCCGGCTTTAGGCTCACGAAAGGACAAGTTATCACCGTTCATTGAGCAGTGGGATCGCCCTAGTTCGGCTCGAATCCAGCACAGGCCATTCCATAGTAGCTGGGGACTTGATACGATAACAGCTGAGATCGTAGTGGAACGACTTCGTTTATTCCCGCCAGAATCACCATCTGCCAGAGGCTATCGGGCTTGGCCTCTTCAATGAATCGTGGCTTAAATCTCAAGATTCGTTTCAGATCGTTGTCTCGTATCGCGTTCAACACAAGATCGTCATACTTGGAGGCGGCCGCGCTGAAGCCGTAGGGTCCCGTACGAGAGTGAGCGTGAGCCTGGTCCGCACTGGCAATAAAGACAAAACTCCTCTTCCGGTCCTTGTTCATGAGACGACCTAGCAGGCGGCCGAAGACGAAGTTCGTCCGAAGAGGGATCTCGCGAGACGGCGTAACTATCAAAATCTTCGACTTTAACTTCCGTTCCTTCAAAACAAACCATAACGGGACAAGTGTCCCCCAATCCATCTGCATATCAGAGGAGGATCCAGCGGCAGTCCCGTAATTTGCTCCCACCACCGGTAGACCCTCTTTCTCAGCCTGTCCAACTAGGATCCTCCCAAAGTCGATGTCGCATCGGGCGCGAAGGCATACAGACCGATTTGAAGAGCCCTTCAAAGTTCCCGAAGAATTTTCAGAAACCACGACGGCGATTCTCGATGCTAGCCTGAGATTGTGAGGGCTAGCGATTACGACCGTCTGTGCATGGGTTTCCGAGATTCTCTTCGCCAGAACGCGCATCGCTGCACGCGTTATCTCGAACTTGGGCAACATCGATTTCGACGCTAGTTCTGGAATAATTTCTCCGCCATGAGGAGCGATACAAGCGTAGACAAGCGTCATGGTTAGGTGATCCTGCCGGTAGCCGGGAAAGTGGGAATTAAGCTATGGGTAGAGTTGACAGTCCAAGAGAGTCACCCTTCGATGATTGAGGAGAGAGGATGTGAGTGCGCACCGTCAATCTCTAGATATCATTATCTTGCGGAAGATCTAAGAATGCCCTTTCCGGGGGAAAGGATTAATCAGTCAGACATGTGAAGTCCTTTCTGAACCAGGACGCTGAAGAACATAGTGACAGAGAACGTGCCGTTGCATACGCCGATATCAGTCGAGTCCGAAAGTCGAACTCGCGATGAGCCTCGTAAGAAGATACATCTTGCATCCCCAATTATCGACGCTGAGATGAAGGCAGCAGCCCTCTCCGCCCTTGAGAACGAGATGATGGTCATGGGCGAGAGTGTCTTCAAATTTGAGGAAGAATTCGCTCAGTACTGCGGCACAAAGCATGCCGTCTCTACTGGTTCCGGAACCGCAGCTCTCTCAATTACATTGCAGGCCCTGAGCATCGGGCATGGCAACGAAGTCATCACGACTCCATTCTCCTTTATCGCAACAGCAAACTCAATTGTCCACGCGGGCGCCGAGCCCATCTTCGCCGACGTTGAAGACTCAGAAATGAACCTAAGCCCTAGCAAGACCCGGGCAAAGATTGGCTCCAAGACTCGAGCACTGATGCCAGTGCACCTGTACGGACACCCATCTCGAATTGATGAATTCCACGACATGGCGGCTGAATCGGGCCTAAGCCTGATTGAAGATGCTTGCCAGGCACACGGCGCCGAATTCAAGGGAAGAAAGGTCGGTTCTATCGGAGACGCCGGATGCTTCTCGTTCTATCCTGCAAAGAACATGACCGTAGGCGGCGACGGAGGCATGATAACTACGAACAATGAGGAACTGGCCGATGCAGCAAGGAGCATAAGAGATTGCGGCCGAGACAAGAACAACAAATACTATCATGGTCGAATAGGCTTCACATCAAGGCTCAACACTGTCAACGCTGCCATTGGAAGAATCCAGCTAAAGAGGCTGGAGGCTTGGAACGAGGCAAGAAGATGGATATCCGAGAGATACAGGAGGGAGCTTGAAGGCGTGCGAGACGTCGTTCTTCCACCTCAAGAGGCCAGTTTCGAGAAGGCCGTCTATCACTTGTTCGTAATCAGGACTAACCTCCGAGACCGAGTGAAAAAACGTCTGGCCGACGATGGAATAGAGACGGGCATACACTATCCCAGACCTATCCATCTACAAACACCCTACAGGCAAAAGTATGGCTATGCAGAAGGAGCGTTTCCGCTGAGCGAGTCGCTCGCAAACGAGGTCTTGAGCCTGCCAATGTACCCGACCCTCGCCGAAGACGAAGTGGTCCGGGTGTGCGAGGCTCTAAAGAAATTCCTAGTCGCCTAGTCCCTGAACCTCTCCAGACAAAATCTACTTCTTCCTCAACAGTGAGGATGAGACTATTATTGAGGGGAACAAGATGCCCGCACCTGCGAAAAAGATCCACTGTACTCCGAACTCTGATACAAAGCCGCCTAGAATATTGCCGATGGCCATTCCGATGCTCAGCACAACACTGTAGAGGCCATTGGCCGATCCCCGTCTCGCTTTGCCGGAAATATCACTGACGTAGCTGAGAATAGCGGGAGCGATTGCAGATGCCAAGAAAAATAGCGGGGCAAGAATCAAAGCGTACGTCAGGAAGTTGTGTGTCAGAAAGTATGGGAAGGACAAGCCGAAAAGGACTAGAAAGCCAAACTCTCCGATAGCGCCGAGCACCATTATCTTTGTCCGGCCGACCTTGTCGGATATGTGGCCAAAAACTATAGCGCCAAGGGCAAACAACCCTCCAATCGCCCCAAGAAAGATCAGCAACTCTCCAGTGATGGTAATGTTCGCGTCCTTGAACGCCTTTGGCAGGAGGAAATACATTCCAAGAATAATCGTCTGACCAAGCCACATCGGCAGAACAGGGCGAATCTTCGATCCAATCCGACGCCGACGAATCCCGGGCTGATTCAGCTCATCGCTCCTGACGGGTTCGACCAAGAACTTTGTCGCCAGAATGGATGTGAACAGGAATATTCCCGAGGTCACCCAAAAAGCATAGGACAGCCTCGATGCGAATTCCGTGACGAGAATGGACCCGACCCCGAAACCTAGCCCATATCCGCCTAGGTTGGCTAGGTCGAAGCCTCCCATCTTCTTCCCTCGGTTGGTTTGTTTGGTGGCATCACCCAGTAGGGTGAGAGATGTCACTGCCGCCATTGCGGCGGACACCCCCATTAGAGCGTGGAGTACGGAGACATTCAGCAAGTTTCTTGTGAAACCGATTGCTGCGGTCAGAACTGTGATGAGTGTCATGCCCGTTAGGTGAAGCTTTTTTCTGCTCATCCGATCTGCTAGTCGACCAACCGGCATTGCGGAAACTGCCTCAGCGATAGGGTAGAGAGCCAGGATCAGACCCACCTGGAAGGCTCCCGTGGGCAAGTATAATGGAAATAGTATCGTCACCGAGCCGAATCCTATGCGAGTAAGGAATACTGCCAGGTAGAGGTATAGAATCATCCGCGTGCCGATTTTCTTGGCCATGGCAGCATCCGAGGGGACAAGTTGGCATGGCGGCTCCTTCTTGTAATAGGTTAGATGGTCCAGTGAGAGGTTTGGAACGGGAACGGACTGTTGGTCCTTACCGCGTTGCCCTCTAAGGAGCTCTAGAATTTGCGGGGCAACTGAAGGAGGTTAAGCCCGACGTCTTCATCCCGAGCCTTCGATAGCTTCCCTGGAAGCTTACTCATGTGGACCTCGACCATATTCGCGAGGGACCCTTCTTCGAGGTGGCCTCCTATTACGGAGAAATCTCGGCGTCCCAATGTAATGTGCGCGTGAGGCAAGGCTTGTCGATTCATCGCCACAACGTTCCCTGATAGTGTGAGTACTTCCAAGTCCTCGTCGAACGTTTCGTACTTGTAGGTCTTCGTATCTCTGAAATCGTAGTGGCCCAGCACTGCCTTGTACAAAGAACCTATGCCCTCGAAGAAAGAGGCGTGAAGTTTCTGTGCGTTCGCAAACTCTCGCAATGTCTTGAGTATATCATCGCCTTGTTCCAAGCGGAGAACGAAACCCGACAAAAGTTTCTTGTAAAGCGCGTTCCACACCCCGATATTCGAAGTATGCGAGGAATCCTTCTTGAACCCTGTTTTAGATCAGGAAGCGATGGGAACCGTCGAGGAGCCGAATGGGATCACAGCCACATCCCGTTCGTACAATTTCGAGTCCATAGATCTCAATGCGTCATCGATCGTTCGGTAGAACCCTATCCGGGTCTTGCCTAGGAATTGCTCGACCACTGCTGGCGCCTTGGGTGAGACGACTGCGAAATTGGCCTTCCCATCGTCGATGGCTAGCCGGTTGGGCTTCTGCGAAGCTTCTGTAACCCTGCCAGCCTTCGCTCTCTTCTTCAAATCCTCTAGAACCTTCTCAGGATCCGTTTTGCCGTATGTCTCCATCTCGGTCTTGAACGCATCACTTCCAATACCATTCTCCAGTGAAGCGAGGAGCAAGACTGCTGGTTTAGGCGAATGCGCTGATGGTACGAGGCCGGTAGCGAAGGTAGATGCTTTCAACGCCTGGTAGAGGTTCTGTCCCATGGGTCCATCGGCCCTAGTCAGGACAAGGGGCGACGGGCGGGATTGGACAGTGTGAGCTCTCTTGGAATAGTTCTCAGCTAGCTGCAGGTGAGCTAGATTCGGATCACCATAGGAACCTTTTACAAGACTACCGTCCTGGTTGAGAACAAAGTCAAGAATTCGATGCTCGATCTTCATGTATTCCTTGAGAATGTTCGGGACCTCGTTTATGTCTTCACGCATCGGGTTGCCTATGACCACAAGCTCGTGACAGCTCGGATTTCCTACCACATAGCCATGGTTCGTAGTAATCGTCTTGAGACCGGAACATCCAGGCAGAAGAGCCTTGGCTCCCCCTTCGAAGCCTGCGAAGTAGTGGGGCTGAACGTTCAGCGTTGAAATTAGCAGATCCCGGTCGAACAGTTCCTTGTTCAACTCGACCGGTGTTCCTCGACCCGTGAGGCCGATCCACTCGTATTTGCTTCCGGGGTTTTGTGTTGAGCTTACCTTGATACTTTTCTCGTAGCGTTTGTAGATGTCGTCCCCGAGGACCTTCCGAATGAATGACTGATCGGCGGGTACGTGAGTTCCGCATGCGAAAATAAACTTGATGTCATCAGTCTTAGGCTCAATCAGACTGATCAGTTGCTTGATGAAGGGTGATTGTTTGCGAGTGGAGTCGGTGAGGATTATTGCGGGACTCCAGCCCTTCTCTCTCTCGAAAGGTCGAGCCCCGATAGGAGATGTGAGGGCCTCCCTAAAGGCCGAATCGACGGGTTTGCTCGGAAGTGGATTCGCTTGCACATATCGTATCTTGTCTGGGGTGAGAAGCTTGCTGCCTCCGAATTCATCCAAGACTGAGAGGCTGATCGTGGTAGTCAAGGAAGGATGGTAACGGGATTGTCAAAGTGACGATTTAAGCATTAACTGATTTCAATGAATGGTCTGAGAAGGAGGCTGAAAGAAAGGGGGTCCGCCCTGGTTGTCAGGGCGGGGTATACCCGCGGCTAGAGCTGGAAGTGTTGGTGGTGTTTGCACCTGTCTTGTAGGTAAATCCTAGGAATCCTCCGATGAGGCCTAGAATGAGGCCGATGAAGTTCATGGATAGTATTGAGAAGACGAGCACTAATGTGCTGCCTAGCTTTCTCTGGGCCGCGTTGTTGTACAGCAGCCAGCCACCGACAAGGGTGAGGATGCCGGCGATACTTCCCCAGATCAGGAGCATACTGCTGGGAAAGCCTGGGACGAGAAGCGATGTGATGGCGCTAGCTAAAAAAGCGCCGACGAGGGTGAATATCCCTGCGAGTATTGACAGCGCGAAGGCTGCTGTTGGCTTTTTCTCAACGTTTACTGCCAACGTTCATCCTTACAACTACGCCCCCTGTCGGAACTATCAACCCACTGTAACCCTGACAGGTGAACAACATGAACCATCAATACTGTGCCCAAACATAGGGCAGGCATAACATCCCGTGGATAGCGTGGGCTTTCCGACACTCTCCCCTTTTTCCCCTTTGTCTATCGGGAGATTTTGGCAACCTCTGGGGGGCTGGATAAGAATGCTTTTTCTGTTTCAGGAAACGTATTTTTTCGCCTTTCTCGGACGTCGGAATACGCTGTGTGGCAGTCCGCCTGGAATAGCCCAGCCTTGGGCGAGATCGGAAGTATCCTTTGCGCATCGCCCTTGATATCGTCCGGAAGCAACTTAGGACTGTGCCCCCTCGCCTCGAAGAATATAGCGCACCACCGATCGGGACGGTGGGAGACTGTCCCAGTCTTCTTCCTTTTTTTCTAATTAGGCAACTTCAGACTCTCCACGCTAGTTTCAGCATGGATATACGGGCTGGACTCCTCGGAATCGTGGACCTTAACGTTCCCAGAGACGGATTTCATCGATGTTGGACAAGTCTGACGAGAGTCTCACGAGAGTCTACAATGCTCTCGCCAATCCGACCAGGCGACAGATTGTCCAGATCCTGAAGGAGAGAGGCAAAGCCGGTTTCAAAGAACTCCACGAGACTCTGAAGATAAGCGTAGGCGCCCTCTACCATCACCTAGATAGCCTAGAAGGATTTGTGGCTCAGGGGGCCGACAGGAAATACGTGCTGACGGACGATGGCAGAGCTGCCATCAACGCGTTCAGCACGGGGGAGGAGAGAATAATCGCCAACGCGGCTCAGACTCCTACTACGGAATCGCGCTTCGGCTTCCTGTCGAGCGAGCTTCTGTTTGGTAGAACTGTATTCAACTATCTTAGCCGGGAGCCGTTGAGGAGCCTCCCAATTGCAGCCATGATCCTGGCTCTCGGAGGAGCGATATCTTTCATGACAAACCTCGAACCGATTCTCCTGTTCTATCTCAATCCGACTCAGGGAATCGCGAAGACCTGGTTCCTCTTACTGTTTCCTTTGGGATGGTTCATCACATTCGCAGTTGCGGATATCATGTGCAACTTGTTATATCGTAGGAGTGGAGGAGAACTCAGCCTGGTCAACGGCACCGCCTTCGCGATGCTGCCCCTCCTTCTAGTTCCAGGTCTGATTCTGCTGGTTCAACCTTTCTCGGCTGTAATCCAATCCGCAACTGCATTCACGATTCTATTACAGATAGGAGTGCAAGTCTGGGTTGTCTGCCTACTCTCAAGCGCCATTTCAATATCCAAGGGTCTCAAGATGGAACGGACAGCTCTGATCAGCCTCGCTGTCATGTACCTCAACATCACCGCGGTCATCTTCGCATTATCGCTGGGACTATTCTAGAATCTCAGAACATTCCGGTTTCGAACCCTAGAACAAGTTCTTGTAGTGTAGAAACTGTAATTTCGCCCCTTTCAGAAGAAAAACGCCTAAATCGCATCTAAAACATATGTCTAGGTTGAAGAAACGGAGATGATTCGAGAACGATGAAAAGAACTATGACGATGCTGCTCGGAACCTTTGCGCTCGCAATCTCAGTGCTCGCGGTTCCTGCTGTAGCGGGCGCCGTCCCCACGGGATCGGTCGACTCATCAAACAGGGTCATCTTCAAGAGTGGACCTTTGACGGGCGTGTTTGAGGGAAACGTCCCTCATATTACGTTCTACGCGACAAACGAGGTTGGAAGGACAACCTACCAGCTCAACTTCAGGGCTCTCATAGAATTCAGCACTAGCTCTGGGGAGAGCACGTACGAGAGTCCTACGATGCTGGCGCGAGCCGACTTTGATTCGGCCACCTGGACCGCCAGCAACTTCTATCCAGTCAGGGACAAAACCACCGGGACTACGATTGGAATGGGTTTCAACTTCACCCTCAACAGCCCGATGCAGATTGTTCAACAGACCCCGCCACCTCAATCTCTCAAGCCAGGTGACGTCGTGCTCGTCGTGAAAGCCTACAACAACACCAGGACCATTACCGCAAACGGACAATCAGTAACGATCAACAATGCGGAAATCAAGATCGACTTTGTACTGAAGAACTGGCCGTTCGCGTCACTCAACGACAAGCTGGCCCTACAGGTCAACATGCACAGCGACTACAACCACTTCGATCTAGACCAAGGCACCGGAACGACAACAGTCGACGCAACCAACGACGAAGGCGCTGGAGTAATGGAGCACCCCTACCGGGAGGCCTCGGGCGTTGAGCAAAATGTCCGATATGCTTCTGGACCGGTCACTTCAAGCATGAACATCGGATTCTTCCACTTCGTCAACACAGCTACGCTAACATCAGCCAGCGGAACCACACAATCGGTACTCGTGGTCGCCTCGTACAAGTCGGAGAAGGACGGGCCCGAAACCTTCCTCAAACTATACCTTGTCTATCCCTACTTCGCCAGCGGATCAACCCTAGTTCATGACCCGAGCTTCGGCCTTCAAGGTGGACTGCCAACTCTCTACATCATAGCGGGCGGCGCAGGAATCGCAGGACTCGCCGCTGTCCTCGTAATTAGACACAGACACCTTCAGGTCCAAAGGTTTCCGAAAAGCAATTAGAAAATCCGAAGGGGGCAAATCTCCGCTACCCTTCTTTCTTTCGCAGATCAGGTTAAGCTTAATCAGGCGAGATTCCTGTCCTGAAGTTCATTAGTTGAAACGTGTGATGTTTGGATAGAGTCCCATTATGAAATACCGGACCCTGGGAAAGACAGGTCTCAAAGTCAGCGAGGTAGGATTTGGGGCCTGGGCGATAGGAGGAAACAATCACGGGAACAGCTACGGACCCACAGACGACAAAGTCTCCCTCGCAGCAGTCGAGAGAGCATTTGAGCTTGGATGCAACTTCTATGATACGGCCGATGTCTATGGACATGGACATAGCGAAGAGATTCTCGGCCAGGGACTGAAGGGGCACAGGAACGATGTTATCCTGGCGACCAAAGTGGGGGGCGACTTCTACCATGATCCTCCCCGCATGAACTTCAACCCGGACTATCTGGATTTCGCGTCAGCAAAGAGTTGCGAGAGGCTCCAGACGGACTATATTGACCTCTACCAGCTACACAATCCCCCCATCCAACTACTGAAGAATGGGAAGATCTTCGAGGGACTAGAGAAGCTGAAGGATTCTGGACGAATTCGACATTACGGCGTTTCGATCCATGATCCGCAGGAGGGACTATTATCGATGAAGTACGGAAATCCAGTAGCCGTCCAAGTAGTTTTCAACCTACTGCGCCAGGAGGCTAAGAACCAGCTTTTCCGGGCAGCTCGGGAACAGAATGTGGCGATCATCGCGCGAGAACCACTTTCCAACGGATTCCTAAGCGGAAAATTCACTATCGACTCGACCTTTCCCTCAGGCGACATTCGCAGTAATTTTCCCCGCAACTATCTAGTTGGCCTGATAAGAGCAGCCCAGCAGCTCAGGCTTCTCGAATCGAAGAGAAGGACCCTAGCGCAAGCCTCCATCAGATTCGCACTCGACCATAAGGACGTGTCAACCGTGATCCCTGGCGCGAAGACGCCGCAACAGACAGAAGAGAACATCAAAGCATCAGAGCTGCCCCCTCTGACGGGCGAAGAGCTTCTAAGAATCAGATATCTGAGAGAACAAGGATTCGTATAGGCTCAGGTTGAAGAGCGTTGGCGAGGTACCTTCTCAGAGTCGCCAACAAGGACGGGTACTCTCCGAAGGACGCGGAGCGGGTCGCCAGTACTATCCGGAAGATCCTTGGGTCCAGGGAGAGCGCGAGCCACTTCCGAGTCGCGACAGACGCACTAGAGTTCAACATGTTCGCGCGGGACGAAAAAGAGCTAGATGACCGGCAGAGACTCCTAACTAGGAGTCTATTCAAGATAGTCAACGTAAAACTTCTAGACACGCCTCCGAAGCACGTCAATAAAGAGGAAGCTTTAGAGGAGGGAGTACAGCTCTTCAACGAAGAAAGGTTCTGGGAGTGCCACGAAATCCTCGAACAGGCATGGCACGTATCGAAGGGTCTTGAACGAGATGCGATCCAGAGCATAATCCTAACCGCGGCTGCATTCGTGCACCATCAGAAGGGTGAGGAAGAAATCTGTTTATCTATTCTGAAACGAGCGAGAGCCAAAATGGCCTCAGTCAAGACTTACGAGACGATAGACTTTGAGGGCCTTGAAAAGAATATTGATGGGATCCTAGATTCTGAGAGGATCCGGCTGTTCAAGTTGCGAATGAGTCGCATCTGAGAGTAGGATTTTTCTATCAGTAGCCGTCTCTGGTATCCCTATCCTTTTAGCTGGAATCCCGAAAAATTCCGAGGGACCCTGAGGCTTGGCCATTGTCAACATCGACAACCGGTATTCGACCGTATTGGCCATGATCTCCGGCGTCATGATTACCGCCACAAGACTAGCAATCCCCCAGTTCTATCCGTCTCAAGCGACGAATGGCTGGGCGAATCTCTTCGCCGAACTATCTAGCGGTGGTCTCACTCTATTCGCGGTGCTAGCGGGAATCATATCGTTCCTCGTCCAGTTCGGAGGAGTCTCGATATTCACCGGAGGCTTGCTATGCTACAAGAAGCACCTACGATCTGGAAAAGAATTCGTTGGAATCGGAACAACTTTTGGTTTCGCTGACCTGCTGCTGGCAATACCCTCGCTAGGATCCAGTAGCTCTGGCCCAATCTACCTAGTAGTCGTCGCCTGGACGAGCCTCCTACTCGCCGTCTTCGCGGGACGCCACATCAAAGGCCCCAAGGGAAGCTATGCGGGTGAGGTAAGGAAGCTCATGACCGGGATACGGAGCAGAATTCTTCGGCAGGAGAAAAGGAAGAGGAGGGAGAGGCGCCTTCGCCGAAGGCGCGCGCAATCGAAAATTACGAGAGGAAGCCTACCCTCTACGAAACAGTACAACATCGGCAGCAACAAAAACGGTGAGAGCTAAACTCCCCGCGAGTAGAACTCCTGGGACTGGATATCGCCAGAAGGTGGCGATCGTAAAGAGGAGAATGACTAGAATTGCGAGAATGTCACTCAAGAGCTTCTTGTCAACCTGGTCCAATCTAGACTGGCTCTTTGAAGCAGGTTTCTCAGTGATGCCCATATCCGAGATTCTCGTGACGAGTGTAACTGAATTTGTAGATAAGTCCTATCTGAGATTTCTGTAGCGTTACGTCAGATCAGCCCATTATCGATCTTATGAGGAGCAGGATGTTCCTCTTCCTCTCCCTCATTCTCCTCTTGCTGTAATTGTACCATTCAGGACCGTACGGAATGTATTCGCTTACTCTGAAACCGTCTGAGAGTAGCCTCGTTTTGAGATCGTCCCTAATCCCTTTCAACAGTTGGAATTCGAAATTGGCGTTGTGATCACGGCTGAGCTTCTCGGCTTCACTGATCATTTTCTCATCATGCGTGCCAATAGCAAAGAATCCGCCTCGTTCGAACAGGAGGCGCATTAGTCGGAAATAGTTAGCGTTGAGCTCGCTTCGACGCTTGAAGGCGACCTCTCCATTCTCAGGGTAGGCGCCTTTCACTAGCCGTATTTTTCCGCCTCGCGGCAAGAGGTCCTTCAGATCATTTTCTGAGCGCTTCATGTTTGCTTGAAGGCATAGACCAAGGTCCTTGTGCGTTCCTAGCAGTTCGCGATAGACCTCCACGGTTGATTCCGTGTATAGAGAATTTTCCATGTCTATCCAGACGAAGCGTCCTTCTTCCTCGGCCCTCGCTATTATCTTGAGAAGGTTGTCTCTGTAGAACGGAATCTCAGCCGCAAGCCCGATCTGCGAGGGTTTGACTGATATCGTGGCTTGAAGGTTCTCGCTCTGGATCGTCTCCAGAAGCTTCAGATATTCGTCCACGTATTGTTGTATCAGCCTCCGGTCAGGAGTATGTTCTCCTAGACGGTTGAGGATAGCGTGGATCTTTCTCTGATTCGCATTGCGGGCTGCATCCATGGCATCTTGTAGAGTGTATCCGGCAATCCACCGTTTGGCGATTCGGTAGAAGAGTCGTTCAATGATTCGTGTCATCGTTGAAGGGTCTCAGACAGTCTCGTTCTGAAAGTGGTCTCTTCGATTGTCAATCGATAAAGGCTTCGAACGTTTCCTCACCAGATTCTCTCCAGAATCTGGAGAGCATCTGCAGATTCATGACCACCAACGTCTCGCGCAATTTTTGGCAAGTCATCTTTTCTGATCCCATAGTTTCTCAGTGTCTTCGAAAGGCCCAGTCCGCGAACCAGTCCAGCGACCCCATCGGCAGCTTCCATCGCTGCTTTGTCAACAGGAACACCATCCGTGTTCTTACCTTCGGCCCTTGTTATGAGCGCCAGCCTCTCCGGGTTTCGCTTTGCCTCCATCCGCATCACCTCTGAAAGCGTAAGGCATGACGTAATACCGTGAGGGATATTCCACGTTGCGCCAATTACCCGTCCTATTGAGTGACTCAGTCCAGTTCCTACGCTAACAACTCCGGCAAAAGACATCCAAGCAGCCAGCTGGCAGTTCAATCTAGACTTGAGGTTTGTAGGATTCTCGGTCGAGACTCTCAGGTCTTGAAAGAGAAGATGGATTGCTTCGAGCGCGAGTGTATCGACGTATGGTTGGTGACTTGGCGAGTATACAGCCTCTACCGCATGATCTAGACTTCTGATTCCGCTGGAGGCCCATAGCCAGCCAGGGGTAGGAATGGTCAGCTCAGGGTCCAGAAATATCAGCTGTGGAACCATGCGCGGGTCTCGGAACCCTGTTTTGCGATTCAGTTTCTCATCGGTCATTCCGGCGATGTGGGAGAATTCTGCTGCGGAAAGAGTTGTGGGGACGGCTATGTGTGGAATTGCGGGAAGCCGAAAATCTTCGGACAATTCTTTGACGACGATCTTGGTTGAGTCGATCGGGCTGCCTCCGCCTACGCTGATTAGACTATCCGCCTTGGCTTCCATAACGGCAGCTGCTGCTCGCCTGATTCCGCTCATGGGTGCGTGTTGTTTGATTTCCGAGAAGATGCCAGCGAGTTTCGTTTCCGCGGAGTGCTCTATTCGTGTGATTAGATCTGTCTTTTGTGCGATGCTCTGTCCAGTTACTAGAAAAGGTCTCTTTGAGCCTATTCTGTCGAGTTCCTCTCGCAGCTTAGTTATGATTCCTGGCCCGAAATACACTCGCTCAATGGGCAGGTAGGTGTACTCGACTGACGCCACACCAGTGTCGATAGTGGACAAGTGTTCTGTTATGGTACCGTTGCGCCTATCTTGACAGGACTCGTCCAGCTGAACGGGTAATTTGGATCGTCCAACCTCTCCGCATTGCTAGTGACTCTGAGAGGTTTCTTTGTCTCTATCATTATCGCAAGTTCATTCGTAGAGTCTTTTCCGAGGCTTGCCTCTATCGCTCCCGGCTGGGGTCCGTGATGGATTCCTCTCCGGTGAAGTGTGTAGGAGCCTATCTCGATCCCTCTGCGGCTTCCAAAATCGCCACTGACGTAGTAGAGTATCTCGTCGCTGTCGATGTTGCTGTGATTATATGGAACAGGTATGGCTAGTGGATGATAATCGAGTTTTCGCGGGACGAAGGATAAGACGTCGAAGCCCGGAGCCTCAAACGTTTGATGTATTGGTGGCGGCTGATGGACCCTGCCGGTGAGGGGTTCGAAATCGTTGACGTTAAAGATCCATGGATAGAGGTAGCCGTCCCAGCCGACTACATCAAGAGGATGAAAGTCGAAGGTGTACGACATCAAGGCATTGTCGACCTTCATCCGCACCTCGAATTCTCCCTTCTCGTTATGAATGGCAAGTTCCTCGGGTTCTCGAAAGTCGCGATCGGAATAGGGGGCCAACTCCACCAACTGTCCGTAATCATTCCGATACCGTCTCGGTATCTCAATCGGACCCGCTGACTCGGTTACCAAGAACCTGCTCTCCTTAGAGTCCAGCGTTATCCGGTAGGTGGTCCCACGTGGGACGACGATAAAGTCACCCTCGTGAAATGGGAGAAGTCCGAATACAGACTCTAGGGTTCCCTTGCCTTCATGGACGAAGTAGAGCTCGTCACCTTGGGCGTTCCGGAAGAACGACTCCATAGATTGAGTCGGCCGGGCTGACGAGATGAACACGTCATTGTTGTAGAAGAGCGGCTGGCGTCCCTCGACCGCGTCTTTCGTGGTTTCAAGGTTCTTTGTCCGAATGTGGTGGTGTCGATGCTCACTCGGTTGCCATTCATTGATGCTGAGGTCTCTAAGTTTCTTGATGTGTGAGACCCTAGTCGGTGCGAACTCATGATAGAGGGTTGAGTAGACTCCTGAGAATGCTTCTGTCCCGAAAATCTCCTCGTGGTATAGGGACCCGTCAGGCTTCCTGAATTGGGTGTGTCGCTTCTGAGGAAGTTTTCCCAGTCGCTGATAACTTGGCAATTTCGCCTAGCGCTACGACTTTGCGGTCTCTATAATTCTGTTCCTCAGGACTCCTAACCGTTCTACCTCCAGCTCCACTCGGTCTCCAGGTTTCAGCCAGGGGTGAACTTCCTGCCCAAGCTCTAGCAGAGAGCCAGTTCCCACTGTGCCCGACCCGAAGATCTCTCCGACTCGCAACTCGACCGATTGTGAGGCTCGAGCGATCATTTGCGGGAAGGTCCAGTGCATCTTATTCATGTTCCCGTCCGACAGCTGTTTCCCGTTGATCGTTGCTTTCATTTGCAGGTCGAATTTTCCAGAACCAATCTTCTTGTCTTGAAGTTCATCAGGGGTGACGAGCCAGGGTCCGAGTGAGGTTGCGAAGTCTTTCGCCTTTGCGGGACCGAGCCCAATCTTCATTTCTGGTTGTTGGATGTCCCGTGCGCTCCAGTCGTTCATTATTGTGTATCCGGCGATGTGTGTTTCTGCTTCTTCTTCTCGAATGTTTGCACCACTTTTTCCGATGATGCAGGCGACTTCCAGTTCATAGTCGAGCGTTTTAGTGTAGGAAGGGTATGGGATTTGGTCGTTTTGACCGTATAGCATGGCGGGATTGGAGTAGTAGAATGCCGGGAACTCATACCATTCTTCTGGCATCTGAAGGCCTCTCCGAGCTCTCGCCCCTTTTACGTGATCCTCGAAAGCGTAAAAGTCCCGTATGATTGGAGGGTGAGTGATGGGGGGCCGAATTCTCACTTCGCTCAGCTTCTCCATTGTTCGGGGGATTTTCTCAGGGTCTATTCGGTTGAAAATCCGCCAAGATAGTTTCTGAAGATCGTCAAGAACTCTCGGACCCTTGGCAAGTACGTCGAGGGTTGAAGAGGCGTTTTCTGACAATGTATGTATTATGCGTGGGATGCGAATGTCGAGGGGAGCGGATACTCGTGTTAGGTCGTGAATGTCTAGAATCCATTCTCCCCAGAGTAGTGCTGGCCGGGTCCTCAGCGGGGTCTTAGGCTCGCTGTAGGTGACCAGCTTCATGCGTTGTTAGAGATTGCCGCGTTTTGCCTGTTCTTGTTCTATCGATTCGAAGAGGGCTTTGAAATTGCCCTTGCCAAAGGATTCGCTGCCTCTCCGTTGTATCAGTTCGAAAAAGAGGGTCGGCCTGTCCTGTAGAGGCTTGGTGAAGATTTGAAGCATGTATCCCTTCTCGTCTTTGTCGACCAGGATGCGGAGTTTCTTGAGATCGTCAATGCGCTCGGAGATTCCTCCGACTCGCTTTGGCAGCTCAGCATAGTATGAGTCGGGGGTGTTCAGGAATTCGATGCCTCTCTGCTGAAGGCGGGACACGGTTGCGATCAGGTTATCGGTGGATATTGCGAGATGCTGGACCCCAGCGCCTTTGAAATAGTCTAGGTACTCTTGGATCTGCGACTTTCTCTTTCCCTTCGCGGGCTCGTTTATCGGAAACTTGACCGTTCCGGACGGATTCCGCATCACTTTGGAGCGGAGGGCTGAGTATTCGGTGCTGATGTCCTTGTCGTCGAAACTGATCAGTTGTGAGAAGCCGAAGACTTTGCCGTAGAATTCAACCCAATAGTCCATCTTTCCCTCCTCGACATTGGCCACGACGTGGTCGACGCGTTGAAGTCCGACTGGCTCACCATTACCTTTGATCGGCACAAACCCTGGGGCAAAGACTCCGTTGTACTCGTCTCTTTCGATGAAGGTGTGAACTGTGTCCCCGTAGGCCGAGATAGCCGAACCTTTGAGAACCCCATGTTCGTCCTTTAGGCTGGTAGGGGCTCTGATTCCCTTAGCTCCTCGCTTGATTGCCTCTTTGTAGGTCCATTCCGTGTCCTTTACACGGAGAGCGATATCTGCGACGCCGTCGCCGTGTGTGAGAACGAACCTTGAGATTGGATGATCAGGGTTGAGGCTTGTAGTTAGGAGTAGTCGAATGTCCCCTTGTTGCATTAGGTAAGAGGTCTTGTCCTTGACCCCTGTCTCGGGTCCGGCGAACGCGATAGGCGTGAATCCGAAACCGTTCTGATAGAAATAGCTCGCCTGCTTGGCGTTCCCAACGTAGATCTCTACGTAGTCGATTCCTTCGATCGGGAGTACCTCAGATTTCATGCCGTCTCAGCGAATTCTCTGGTTCGGGCTACTGGCTATTAATTCATTCCCCTCAGCGATGTAACGGAGACGCGAGGGAAAGTGGGTCATAGTCTGAAGAATAGGCTACAGATTGTGACTTTCAAGAAAATTTTGAACCAGTTTTTCGACTTCTTGAGGCGAATCCTCAGGAACAAAATGTCCAGCATTCAAGGTCTCAAGTTTCGATTCCGGAATCAACTTAGAGATCCGTTCAGCATACGTCGTCCCTGACCTTCCGGTGCCCCAAATTATCGTCGTTGGGACTTTTAGACGGGCGAGGCCCTGTTCGACCTCCTTCAATGGCTTGAAGCTAGGATGATAATTTGAATCGGGAAACATTCTTGCAAACGCCTGATAGGACTGCTTTGCCTCGTCGTCAGGAAACGGCGCCCAGTAGGCCTTCATAGTCTCCTCGGAGATTCTCTCCGGATGCATCGCGGAATCTTTGATTATCGCGGGAGTTATTTTCGAAGCAGCGGCCGGTGGCATACGAAAGTCGGTGGTGAGAAATGTGTTGAGAATGACGAGTCCAGCGATGTTTTGCGGGTTTCGTACCGCGTATTGTAATGCGAAGGGAGCTCCCCAATCATGAACGACCAGGACTATATTCCTGAGTCCCAAGGACTGGATTAGCCCAGAGACCATACGGGAATGATGGGGAAAGTCGTGGAGCAGAGGGTTTGGCTTGTCAGACTTACCGAACCCCATCAGGTCCATTGCGATGGCCCGGTGACCGGATGATATTGCGGGTATGAGACTTCTCCACATATATGACCAGGCTGGATTGCCATGTACCATTACGACCGGGCGGCTCCCGTAGCCTTCGTCTACATAGTGGATTCCGATACCGTCGATTTGGACCCAGCGCTCCTGAAACGGCCAACCTTCAAAGTACGGCCACCCCTCCCTGATCATCTGGTCAGACGCCCTCGGACACTAACGATTAGGTGCATTGGGGTCCGAGTCTCAAATGATATAGGAGTGTTGTAACCGCAAAAGAAACCATAATATTTCGTTGTTCTACTTCTGTCGATGAGGTTTCGATCATGGATTGGGGAATGAGAAATCGATTATCACGAATCATCAAGCCGTCTACTGGTCACGCTGTAATGTTAGCGGTTGACCATGGCTACTTCATGGGACCGACACACAAGTTGGAGGAGCCTCGAAAGACGATTGAGCCCCTACTGCCCTACTCTGATGCCATCATGTGCACGAGGGGGGTTCTCCGCACATCGATCGATCCCAAGACCAGCGTCCCGATCGTGTTGAGGGTCTCTGCAGGCGCGAGCGTCATAGGAGAGACACTGACAAACGAGGCAACTACCACCTCGTTCAGAGATGCCATCCGTCTCAACGCAGCCGCAGTTGCCCTATCCATCTTTGTTGGAACCCAGCATGAACATCAGACTCTGAAGAGTCTGGGTCAACTAGTGAACCTCGGAGAAGACTATGGAATTCCAGTTCTCGCAGTTACTGCTGTCGGAAAGGAACTGGAGAAGAGGGACGCGAGGTATCTGGGATTAGCCTGTCGAATTGCGGCCGAGATAGGAGCTCACTTTGTCAAGACCTACTTCTGTGAAGATTTTGGAAAGGTTGTCAAAGGCTGTCCTGTTCCCTTGGTCGTGGCGGGAGGGCCGAAGTTGGAAACGGAACTGGACGCGTTCGAACTGGCGCATGACGCCATCGCAGAAGGGGCGGTCGGTGTGGACATGGGACGGAATATTTGGCAGTCAGAACATCCAGTCGCAATGATCACAGCTATTCGAGAGATAGTTCACAATGGAGCGAGCGTGAGGGAAGCACAGCAAGCCTTCGAGGAAGCCAAGAAGACGAAAACCACCGTCTTAGCAAAGACTCCCATCAGATAAACTCCTTCCAAAGCATGATTGCCTATCGCGCAGCGTTTTGTTCTTCAAACTCTAAGGGGATATTTGTTTGACGAGAAAGCTTTACTGGGAACAGCCGTATTCGCAAGATTTCGCTGCGAAGATAGTAGGTTCCGATGGGACCCGGGTCGAGCTTGACCAGACCCTGTTCTACCCGAGAAGTGGCGGAGTATCCTGTGATACGGGCGTCTTGGTCGGTGTCAAAGTAGTGGAGACCTCGAAGGAGGGAGACAAGGTTCTGCACACGCTAGAATTCCCCGCTAGCCTTGCCCTTGGACAAACGGTCACTGGTAGAATAGACTGGAATAGACGGCACCGTTTAATGCGTATGCACACTGCAGGCCACTTGTTGAGCGCTCTCTTCTATTCTGGTGCCAAGTGTCTCATTACTGGTAATCAGATTGACGTTGAGAAATCTCGGATGGACTTTAGCCTCGAGGTATTCGACCGGACCCAGATTGAGGGCTTCGTGAAAGAGGCGAACAAGCTCATTGCCAATGACGCACCAGTCAAATCCTATTTCCTGGAGCGAAGCGAGGCTCTGAAGATTCCGGAGATGGTGAAACTGGCGGAAGCGGCTCCACCGCTCGAGGCGCAACTCCGCATTGTCGAAATAGCTGGAATAGACCGGCAAGCCGATGGAGGGCTCCACGTAGCTCACTTGAACGAGATAGGACGGATTGAGCTTCTGAAACTAGAGAACAAGGGAAAGACGAACCGCCGACTCTACTATGATGTCGCGAACACGTGATATCGTCAACTCGAATATCTTCCGCCTAATTTGGCGAATGAAGCATCTCAGTTCAGATTTGGAATACCAGCCCGGCTAAAAACCGTGTTGTGTGAGCGTCTAGTTCTGGCAATTGTTGAAATATCGATATTTCAGGCGTCCTACCAGACGTCAAGAAAATCTCATCTTTCCACGGTGAAAAATTGTTTTGATTGGCTTCGATAAGGCTGGCAAGAGATTCGGCACTCTTGACGCGGTCAAAGAATTTTCGATGACCATTAAGGACGAAGAAATTCTTGGCCTCCTGGGTCCTAATGGAGCAGGCAAAACGACCCTAATGCTAATGATGGGCACGGTCTATCGGCCCACGAGCGGCAAGATCTCGGTTAACGGATTGGATGTTGTTCAGCATCCGAATGATGTGCGAAAGATGATTGGAATCGCTTTCCAGGACCCTCGTGTAGATGGAATACTCGGAGCGTTTGACGTCCTCAACTGGCATCTGAAGATGACAACGAACCTCGACAAGGCAGAGCGCGAGACTCGTGTCGAGAAGGTCTTGAAAGCTGTCGATCTGTGGGAGGCGAGGAACAAGAGGACCTGGCTGATGAGCGGTGGAATGCGAAAGAAGGTCGAGGATTGTAAGGTCCTAGCTCAGCGCCCCAAGATCGCTGTCTTTGACGAGCCCACTGCTTTCCTTGACGTTCCAAGTCGGTTGTTGATGTGGAAGATGATTCGGGAACTTAGAGACGAAGGCTCTACCGTAATTGTTGCGACGAACATGATGGATGAGGCCGAGAGGCTATCAGACAGAGTAGCGATCGTAAATCTTGGCAGACTCGTGGCCATCGATACGCCTGAGCAGTTGAAGAGCAAGACGAAAGGCGGGGAGGTACTAGAACTGACACTGGGTGATGGACAGGAGTGTCCAACCGATCTGCTTACGCAGTTTAGCGAAGTCCAGGATGTGACTCAAGAGAGCAACAAAGTCACTATCTACCTGAGTGGTGGTAGGCTGCTCCTGCCGAAGATTGTCGAGACGCTTACAAACCGGGGCGTCAAGATAGACAGTGTTCATCTGAAAGAGGTCACGTTAGAGGATGTCTTCCTCAACTATACAGGTCACAGACTCGAGTGAACTGTCGGCTCAGACGACCTCTAGGCTGGTCCTTCAGATGGCCCGGAGAGACATCGCGACGCTCTTCAGGACTCCATGGATCATAATCTCAAGAAGCCTGGCCTTCATCATCCAACTGTTCGTCTTCGCCTATCTGATCAGCGGGCTTGTCATAAGTTACCCTGACTACTTCCGTTATTATGCCGTAGGAGCTGTAGTCTCCACAGTTGCTTCGATCTCTTTCATAATCGGTTACGATATTTTTGAGGAGGCCGAAGAAGGCTTGCTAGATTACCTGTTAACTCTACCGATCCCAAGGCGTGAGTTCATCATCGGTCGGGCTCTGGGCGGCGCGGTCCGAGCGATGATATACACGATACCAATGTTTGTCATAGTTGCAGTATTGGAAAACTTCGCAAACCCCCTGTCTCTTATCGGGGCAGTTCTCGATTTGTTTCTAATCGCATTTGGCGTGACAGGACTCTCGATTACCGTGGCGGTTAGCGTGCGTAGCGCGAATAGGTTTGACGTGGTGTTGGCGTTGTTGGAGCTGGCTGTGACAAGGGCAAGCACTGCCCTATATCCACTCAACTTCTTGCCTGCCTACGTGAAAGTTTTCGCACCTTTTTCTCCCGTCACATTTGCGGCCGATAGCGCTAGAGCAGCACTGACGGGGCTGGGTCTAGATGTCCTAGGTTTGGTGGGACTCTTGGCTTTTGTTGCTATTTTTCTCGGTCTTGGAGCCACCTTCTACTTCCGACGGTTAGAGGGAGGAGTCTACGCTTGAGCTCAATCCACTTGATCTCACGTGTCATCGAGAGAGACGTCAAGATACTCTTCTCAGACACGTTCCTGATCGGGATAATGTTCGCTAATTTCTGCATAGATCTATTCGTTACCGCTGCAACTTTTGGCAATCTTATCGGCTCCAGCTACTTTCTGAGAATCGCTCCGGGCTCCAACCTGATAACCGCCATGGTCGCTGCGTTTCAATCAGGTCGGGACATTTGGAGGGAGAAGTACATCAAAGACCTGGCCTCGTATCTTCTGACTTTACCCGTCTCCCGCAGAGTGTTTGCCCTTTCCAGAATTACAGGCGGAGTCGCACGCAGCGTTGTCGCTACTTTTCCTGGCACACTCGTCATATCCTATCTGTACGGAATCCTGTTCAGCCCTCGACTAGTTGAGGCGTTTGTGATCGTCGCGGTCTTTTCTCTGGGCATAGTCGGTCTCTCGATAGCGGTCTCAGCTTTCGCCTCTACCATTGAGGTTTTTGCAACTGTCAGAAGCGCGATACAGCTCTACCTCTCATTCCTGAGCACGATATTCTACGATGTCAGTCTCTTCCCGGCAATAGTGCAACCCATTGTACAGACGAACCCGATGACTTGGGCGATGCAGGCTTTCAGAGAACTTCAGAGCCAAGGTTCGACCCTGTATCCAATATCGATCCTGGTTGGACCATCAGTGGCGTTCGCGATGCTGGGAGCTCTCTGTTATCTCTGGTACACTAGATTATGATTAGATGGAGTCTCGTGAAGACCAACCAGAGCTGGTCTGTTCTCGCGTCAAATACCACCTACTAACATCCCGCTCGTCATTGAGAGTCCCCCGTGGTCACGCCAATTTTTGTGCTAGTACGAAGAGGTGGGCTGAAGCAGCGTCGATCGGATCCCCGACTACCTTGTACCAAAGTACCTCGAATCCGCTCTCTTTCATCATCCTCAGATTTGTCTCCTTGTCATAATGACTCCAAAACATCTCGGTACCGAGATAATCCGCGGTATCTTCCGGAAGATCGCCGGCTCCCAAGCATAGCAAGGCTAGCCCGCCGGTTTTTAGAATCCTGTGAAAGTCGACTAGTAGCCTCGAATGTTCCTGGCGGGGCACGTGGATGATAGCATAGTATGAGACGAGTGCATCGAAGACATCCTTCTTGAAAGGCATCCTTGTAAGATCGCTGCATACGAACGTTGAATAGGGCAGATTTGTCTTGGCTAGTCGAATCTGCTCAGCGGCAAAGTCGACGCCTGTGATCTGGAAATATTGGGAGAGAAACTGCGAGACAGGATATCCGGAGCCACAGCCTGCGTCCAATACCTTGCTTCGCGGTTGCAGACGCGCTACCAGCAGGTTCAGAAGTTGAATATCTTCTGAGTTGGCGGTCCGCTTAACAGCGTATTGGGATGCAATTTTGTCGTAGCCGTCTCTCACAATCTTCCTACGGCCCACTCCAGATCATCGTCCACTCTGGACTGTCACTCTCAAGGTGCATAGTGTTCGTGAGGGTGTTTGTGAGGGTCGACCACAGGGACTGGAGTAACCACCAGTCTCCGTAGACCTGTGATCCGGGCCTTGACCGAGGCTTCCAACTGCGTGGCGACCTCGTGCGCTTCATTGAGTGTCATACTCCCCTCGACCTCTACCTCCAGAACTCCTACTACGAATGGTCCAGCCCGGCGAAGTCTCAGATCCCGGATGCCGCTCACATCCGGGTGAGCCCGTATGAGACGCTCTATTTCGCGAGAGAGATCTGGCTCGTGAAACTCGTCGAGGAGTACAAGGCTGGACTCTCGCAGCGCAACATACGCAACTGTAAGGATGTAGACGGCTATCAGCATTCCTCCAATGGCGTCCGCGTGGTGTATTCCGAAGCTCGAGACGAGGACGCTGGCAAAAGCCACGAAGGACGAGGACGAGTCTTTGATAGAATTTCTCGCGTCAACCTTGAGGGATAGTATGTTGTATCTGTTCGCTATTCGACGCATCTGTAGTGCACGATAGAGGGAGCCTAGACCCGCGGCTAGAAGGACAATGAGGGCGGCGAGGGGCAGCCGGATAGGTGCAGGGTCAAGCAGCGCTCTGTAGGATCGGAGGAAGATGTAGGCGGAGACGCCTACGAGTATGATGGCCGTGATCAGAGCCGTGAAACTCTCGACCTTGTAGTAGCCGAACTGGAACCTCCGACTTGGCCTTCGACGGATGATGCGGAGGCCGGTCCATACGAAGAAGCTTACTATTGCATCGGAGATCGAGTCTATTCCATCCGCGAGAAGGGAGATGCTGCCGCTTACTATGCTGAAGACTATTTCAACGATGCCTAGAGCCAGCAGAGTCCACACCGAGATCTTTGCAATCCGCTCTCCTTCTCGGAAACCCCTAGTCTCGTCCTGCAAAGCTTGACTCTCACCGCCCACTACGACTTCGCCGTGAACTGTCGTTGCACCAACTTGATTTAGATTTTTGAATATGTTCGACCGCGAGTTCCCCTGCGAATGAAATGACGAATTGTGTCCGCCATACCCCATCAATTCGAATTCGTGATTTCCGCGTTTGAGAGTGGTGCGGGGGGTGGGATTCGAACCCACGAAGGCCTACGCCACGGGATAACACACCCGCGCTCCCAGAGGCATCAACCAATCCTCGACACCTCTCTTCAATTTGGGTCTTGAGTGTAGCGCGCGCATGCTAGGACGCGACCCGCCCATATGGTCAGCGTTTGACCTGACTCTGGTACCCCCGCTGTGAGGCATGGTCCCAATGTTATGCAAATATATCTTCAGCGGACAACAATTGATGAGCATATAGCTCACTTTATCGCGCTGTGGCTTGGGACAGAGATAACGCCTGATCAGGGGGAGAGATATCTTCGATCAGAGAAATCTGGTACGATGGTGTTAGACGAGACGATAATGATCTAGATGATATTATGGGCGAAGACCCTATTAGCGACTTTCTGGGACAGGGTTCTCTTGTTCTCCCTTACGAATCATCAGGCAGACCTATGCTGAAGAACAAGATGCTCGCAGTTATCGTGATCGTAGTGGCCGCGGCTCTGGGAGGCGGGATCATGACCTTCGCGATTGGGCTCCCCGGCGCTCCTTGTGCAGGGATAACCAGCACCACTCGTAGCTTCACCATCGTCGAAGACGTAAACGGCTACAATGACAGCGCGCTACGCCCGGGATCGTTTCCCACGAAACCCTGGCCGGTATTGAACGTGCGCCAGTGCGAAATGGTGATCATCAAGATTGAGAATAAGGATACCCAGACACACGGCTTCGCCGTCGACTTCTACGCCTTACGAGGAACAGAAATCCAAGGCGGCCAATCACTCACCGTACAATTCCTAGCATCAAAGGCCGGCCAGTTCAGAGTCTACTGCAACACTCTGTGCAGCGTACACTGGTCGATGCTATACGGAACACTAAACGTTTCGTAGAGTGGACTGGAACGAATCGCATTGGATCCCTGACAGCCTCAATAATTCTACTGACGGTTATCCTGCCTATCTCTTCATACTCCGTAGGAGTTCCTCTCAGCAGATCGATTCATTTTTCTTCGCCGGTCCTATACCAGGGCAGTCCAACCCAGACAAGCCCCTACATCACGACGTTTCCCATTTCACAGAACTCGTCCGACTTTGTACCGTTCGTCCTCTATCCGGCAAGCAACAAGACCGTGTGGGTGGTTACGATCAAACAGGGAAACATAATCAACAATGTCATCCAACCTCCCCGGGCCCAGATCGTAAAGTACACCATCGGCGTCGGTCCGAAACCCGTGGTTTCACTTGTTAACGCGATTCCGAGCGATATCGTATACGATCAGACCTTGAACAGGGTCTGGTTCCTCGAAAACGACAGCCTCGCCTACTACAACCAAAACGCCCCTCCGGGAAACTTGACCGTCGAACTGACCTTTCCCAAGGGTAGTCCCCAATTTATGACGATAGATCCTACGGGAAGGATCTGGCTGACGCTGCTTGGTACTAACCAGATTGCAGAGTATGATCCCTCAACCAGAGAACCCCCTAACCTCTACAACGCTCCAGCCCCCAACGCCTCGCTACAAGGTATCACGACCGCACCGGACGGAACCATATGGTTTGCAGAGACAGCCGCGAAAAGGCTAGGACATCTGACCCCCTGCCGGTCTACTTCATGCACCATAACTGACTACGGCCCGCCTAGTGGCGTCGAAATCACATTTCCGATCCAATTGGCCATTGACCGAAACGGCACTGTATGGTTTACGGATCACGGAAGCAACCAGTTCGGAAGCTTCAACCCTTCCACGCTCGAGTGGAAGGTGTTTCCGATTGGATATTGCTCAGCGTCATTCGCGGACTGTGCCGTTGGTCTGCCGAACGCGATCTCCCTCGATTCCAGTGGGTTGATATGGTTCTCTGAACATTATGCGGGAAGAGTCGCCCGGTACGACCCATCCGATGGAACCTTGATCGAATACACTGTCCCAGCTGTTACTCCCCCGTACATCTGGTGGGCGTCTCCCGGACCCGGGAATCTCGTCTGGTTTGTAGCATTTGGACTGGGAGAGATCGGATACGTTAACGCTAGCCTACCAGTCCCCATTTCGATTAGCGCAACGAACAGTATCGAACTGGAGCAGGGAGGGTCCAAGAATGTTCCGGCATCGGTTCAGAAGCCTGCTGGCGACTCTGTCTACCTGAGTGTCTCGGCCAACGGCAACGACGCACCCGTCGGGCTCTCCCCCCTACTATACGGGTCACCGGAGCAAGGTCAGATCGGACCAAGCGACACCGCAGTGTCGACTGCCTTTAGACTCTCAGCAGCCTGGAACCTAGGCCTGGGGCAGAGATACGCGGCCTTGACAGCGTACAACAGCAATGTAGCAATCAATGTCTTCGTACACGTCAACGTCTCCCAAGGAAAGACCTCGTATTTTTCGACCGGACTGGCCACCACCATCTTGATCGGAAGTGTTGCCCTCTATTGGCGACACACGCCGAAAGATCGAAAAACAGGAAGGCTGCGAAAAAACAGAGTTAGCGCTACACTAGTTCAATCTCGATAAAAACGTCGTCCGGGGCTCGAATCCTCATCAACCGTTTCAAAAAACGCTCGTTCGGATCGACATCGATGAGCCGTTTATGGATCCTCATCTCCCACTTGTCGAAGGTGTTTGTGCCTTGGCCCGCGGGAGACTTTCGGGTTGGGACCATCAGCTTCTTGGTCGGAAGGGGAATCGGACCCTTTAGCTTGACGCCCGTCTTGTCCGCTATCTCTTTGATTTCCGCGCATATTGTGTTGATATCCTGGGGGTCCGTGCTGGACAGTCGAATTCTAGCTTTGGAGACCATTCCAAGATACCTTCATGATTCTACGTTTCTCGCGGAGTTCAGAACCCGCCCCTGTACTGTTAAAAACATTGGTATCTTGAGGGCAACAATGATCCGTTCTGCTCGGATGCTTTTTGATGAAATAGCTGCCACGCTATGCTTGAATAAATGACGAAATCCGGTTACCTAAGAATACGGAAGGGGAAGTGTTCGTGTTGGATTCTACGCTTTAGGAATCTCGCCCTTTTCCTTAATCTCTTGAACGACTCCCACGCCGACCGTGGCTCCCATGTCGCGGATTGCGAATCTTCCAAGCTCTGGAATGTCCTTGAAGTTTTCGAGCACCATCGGTCTTAGAGGTCTCATTTTGACGAGAGCGCTGTCGCCTACTTTGAGGAACGAGGGCTTCTCCTCGACTACCTGACCGGTTCGCGGGTCCAGCTTGCGTATCAGTTCTTCGAAGGTTACCCCCACCGTAGCCGTGTGAGCGTGTAGCACCGGAGTGTATCCGGCAGCGATGGCGGTTGGATGGTAAATGACAATGATCTGGCCGACGAATGCTTTTGCGACTGTTGGCGGGTTGTCCGTGTGACCCATGACCTCGCCTCTCCCAATCTCATTCTTGGCAACACCACGGATGTTGAACCCGATGTTGTCTCCGGGTTCGGCCTTGGTCATTCTGACATGGTGTGTCTCGATCGTCTTGCACTCGCCGACTTTGCCAGAGGGCATGAAGATGACTTTGTCCCCGTCCTTCAACACTCCCGTCTCAACACGTCCCACGGGCACAGTCCCGACTCCGGTTATGGTGTATACGTCTTGGATTGGAACTCTCAGTGGCTTGTCGAGAGGCTTAGCGGGTGGGACAATAGCATCCAACGCATCCAGTATGCTTGGACCCTTGTACCATGGAGTATTGGCGCTCTTCTTCGCCAGGTTGTCTCCGAGCCATCCGCTGGTCGGAACGAAATTGATCTTGGAAACATCATATCCAACCGTCTTCAGCAGTCCTTCCAGTTCCTTTCTGGCTTCCTTGTAACGCTCTTCAGTGTACTTGACCGTCTGGTCATCCATCTTGTTGATGGCTACAACCAGTTGTTTAACGCCCAGGGTCCTCGCGAGGTATGCGTGTTCGCGTGCCTGGCCTCCAGGTCCAATGGCTACTTCGAACTCTCCCTTCTTTGCAGAAATTACGAGTATGGCAACATCCGCCTGGCTAGCCCCTGTAATCATGTTCTTGATGAAGTCGCGGTGTCCTGGCGCATCGATGATCGTGTAGAAGTTGTGAGGGGTCTCGAATTTCTGGAATGAGAGGTCGATGGTGACTCCTCTCTCTCGTTCCTCTTTGATCGTGTCTAGGACCCAGGCGAACTTGAAGGTGTCGCCTGCTCCAGTCTTCTCTGATTCTTTCGCGTAATTATCAATCGTTTTCTGATCGATGTATCCGGCATCGAACAGTAAGTGGCCTGTCAGCGTGCTCTTGCCATGGTCTACGTGACCCATCACTATCAGGTTGAGATGGGGCTTTGCGGACATTGTCTAGTTCATTCTCTCCTTACGTGAAACAGAGAGAAGAAACTCTGCGGTCTTTATAAAAAGCCTTGTCCAACTGCAAAGAACAACGGCAAATTTTTCCTCAACA
>MNHO01000057.1 GCA_001919285.1 archaeon 13_1_40CM_2_52_13 | reverse complement strand
TTGGACGAAGGCCCCGTTGGCGAGTATGCTGCCGACCCAGTAGGAATGGGCGTCGTTGTTGACCCTGTCATAAACAGTCCTTATCATAACGCTCGCACCTACGCTGTTGTAGATGCTAGAGTCACCGCTCGCGCCCACTTGGAACCAGTAAGGGTCGCCGGCTGTTGCGCTTGTCACTCCCATGGGGCCTTGAGGTATCAAGAGAGGCTGCCCAGAGACCGCTCTATCCGGAACTGGAACTTGATTCCAGCTTGCTCCTCCGAAGTAAATGATCCCGATTGCAATGAGAACAATAATGCAAGAGATCTTCGCAGCAGAGAAGCGCCGGTGGTTCAAGATCATGAGGACGGATCGGGTCCGGTGCTGAAAAACGTGTTGTACTAAACATTAAACAGTTCAAGGAAAGGGCCGACAGTTGGAGAGTCTCGATGGTCGGTTTCTTTGGTCCGGAACAGAAAGAACTCGTTCAGATGATGTACGGGTCAGCTGCTGAGGATTATCTGCTCCTTCTCGAGTCCCTGGGAGATTTCTTCGAGAAGGAGATCGAGCCGACAGCTCGTCAGATCGACGTGAAGGCGGAGTTTCCTCGCGAGAATATTCGGAAACTCTTCGAGCAAGGATTCACCAGCATGGGCTTTCCAAAAGATTTTGGGGGCCTCGAACTTCCATGGCCTATTTACATCTCCGCGATGGAGATGTGCGGGAAGGCTTGCGCCAGCACCGCTCTTTCGCTCGCCATTCACGGGACATGTTGCGAGGGCGTTCGTCAGTTCAGTAATCCCAGTCAGAAGAAAGAGTATCTTCCTCAAATGATAAGCGGCAAGAAGTTCGCTGGCTTCTCACTAACTGAACCTGGCGCGGGCTCCGATGCGCGGAATCTGCAGACCACCGCCCGTCTCAAAGGTGGACAGTGGGTGGTGAATGGTACGAAAATGTTCACCACAAACGGTGGCTACTGCGATCTCTACTTCCTGTTCGCCAAGACTCCCAAGGGACCTTCAGCTTTCCTCGTTGATGCAAAGTCTGCGAAGTCTAGTGAGCACATCGACAAACTGGGGTACAGAGGCTCGGTTACCGCGGAGGTTGTCTTCGAGAATGCTCATGTTCCCAAAGAGAGACTGGTCGGCACCGAGGGAGAAGGCTTCGAATATGCGAAAAAGATGCTATTTGGGGGACGAGTGACCGTCGGAGCGATTTCCACTGGGATTGCTCGGGCTGCTTTTGATAAGGCTGTCAAGTACAGCAAGGACCGGACCGCCTTTGGGAAACCTCTTCATGACTTTGAGATGATACAGTCCAAGCTTGCCGACATGTTGACGGATATCAACGCGTCGAGAATGATGGTCTACCGAGCCGCATACTTGAAGGACCAAGGAAAACCGTTCGAGTCAGAGGCTGCCCAAGCCAAGGTCTTCGCTAGCGAGCATGGATTGAGGGTCTGCGACGAGGCGATTCAGATACACGGAGGCTACGGTTATGCGGACGAGTTTGATGTGCATCGGCACTGGCGAGATTCTAGGCTCAATACTGTCGGGGAGGGGACCTCGGAAATAATGAGATTGATAATCTCGAAACACATCATCAAAGGATGAAATCTTCTCCTGAAGACACACTCGCGTGTCGCGAGAAAAAAATTGTTGGCCCCCCTTTTCGGAGAGGGGTCTTGCCAGTTGAAGCTGTTCTGCGCGAGTTTCTTGTTTAACGGCTTGGAATAAGCTGATCGACCTTTTTTCCAGAGTGGAAATCGAGCGAATATCTCATCGTGAAAAGGTCGCGATCTGAAAACGCCTGCCCCGATTTCCAATCAAGGCACATTCTGGACGATTTTTGTCGATCCGCACGTGAAGTCCGCGGCGTCGGGGGCCTTGATCAACCCTAAGGTTATTACAATCGAAGGGGTCAGTGACGGTTATCTGGAATAGTCGTGTTTACAATCAGAAGAGCCGGGAATTAGTTGAGAGCGCTAATCATCGGAGCGGGGAGGATTGGAATGCACCTTATTCGATACCTCTCGAGCAGCGATGACAATCGACTGACCGTCATCGAGAAGAAGCAGGAGCGCTGCAAGGAAGCATCCATCAACTCTGATGCCACCATTCTCAACGCCGACGGTTCCAAACCCGACGTTCTCAAGCTTGCAGAGGCCTCACAGGCAGACATTGTCATAGTTACGACGGACGACGACCGAGTCAACCTAGCTGCGACTAGACAGGCGAAGAAGGAGTTCGGCGTTCCCCGCATCATTGCTGTCGCAAACAGTCCCAAGAACAAGGACCGGTTGATGGAAGCTGGAGCTGACATGGTCATCTGTCCCGCCGATCTAGCCCTCAAGGACCTCGAAAACATGCTGGAGAGAGACCGTGCTGTCACTCTGATGTACCGGTCGGAGCTGGATCTGCGAGTCGCCGAGACAATAATCCCGCTCAATGCGACACTCATCGGAAAGAAGATTCATGAGATACAGATGCCTGAGAAATGTCGAGTCGCCCTAGTCTGCAGAGATAACAGCTACGCCTTCCCCGAACCCGAACTCGAACTAAGATCCGGAGACAAAGTACTACTTTTAGGCGACGCGCCATCCGTCGCACGAACCGTGGAACTCTTAAGGTCAAGCGAAACAGCCTAACACCCCTCGGGGAAAGGCTGGAAACAGAGTGGCATTCGACCTAATCGGAATCTTCACCAGTCCCCTCATAGAACAACTCCTCACAGTAGTCCTCATCATCATCCTAACCTACCTAGTAGTAAGATTCTACAGGATAATCATCACCAGGATAGCAGGAACAGTCCCATCGGGGCTAGTCGCCAGCCTCCAACAGATCGGCTCCTGGGCCATCTGGATACTAGGAGTAATCATCATACTCAACACGCTGAACGTAAGCATACTACTACTCCTCGTGCTACTCTTCCTCGGCGGACTGACAATGATCATGGCCTACCGGCACATTCTAACCGACATGGCTGCCTCCCAGTTCGTCTCAACCTACCAGCCCTTCAAGGTCGGAGAATGGATTGAAGTGCAAGACTATTACGGACGAGTAATCGAGAGAAATCTGATACAGACAAAGATCCTCACGCCAGACAACGAAATAGTCATCATTCCGAATTCGACGCTATTGAGAAGGTCTGTCATTAACCGCACCCGCTCAGGAGCCCTCCGCATCCAGATACCAGTCGTAGTCAGCACAGAGATAGACCTGGCGAAGATTCAGGATCAACTGCTACACATCGCTGAGGACATCAAGGTGGACCTACTTCCAGACACGATCCCCCAGGTCCGCGTTACCCAAGTAACCCTACAGGAGACCCGGCTTGTCCTCCTCCTACAGATCGCCAACCCTGCCAAACGGGACCAGATAATTTCTGAAGTTCAGAAGAAATTCTACGAACTTCTCTCCAAGAGGAACTAAGCCCAAATAGTCTCAAATATCATTCCGCTGGAGGACCCGGCCGTTTCAGCGCCTAAAGGTAACTGAGGAACTTCTGTTTGACACAGCCCGCCCAGAGACCTGCCGGGCGCAAGAGACAAGGATTAAGACGAAACATCGGCATCCTAGGCAACTTCGCCTTTGGCTACGCCGACGTGGCAGAGGGCATATACTTCACCCTAGGCCTCGTCGTGATATACGCGGGCGCGGCGGCAACATACGCATACCTCTTCGGAACAACAGCCTACATTCTCACAGCCTTCTGCTACGCAGAACTCTCAAGCTCCTACCACCAGGCAGGGGGCGCATTCGTCTACGCAAGAAAGGCCTTCGGACAAAGAATCGCTTTCCTCGCAGCCTGGGCGCTGCTCCTCGACTACGTCGTCACCACCGCCATATCCGCTCTAGCCGCCATCGGCTACCTAGGCTATTTCATTCCACAACTCAATGAGCCACTGTTGATCGGAGGGGCGACAGCAGCAGCGATACTGCTTCTGATGAGCCTCAATATATTTGGAATAGGAGAGTCAGCCAAATTCTCGTACTTCCTCGTCCTGTTCAACATAGTAGGAGTAGCCACAATCCTAGTCACTGGCTACTTGTTCTCCTACCGACCTGGCCTCAATACGATTCACTTCGGAACCTCTCCGACAGTTCCCAACTTCCTCTACGCCATCACCATAGCCATGTCCTCATATCTCGGGATAGAAGTCATATCCCAGACCGCAGGAGAAACCAGGCGACCCGCTAAGAATATCCCGAGAGCCGTATTTCTGATCAGCGCAGCTGTGGTGGTGGCCACGCTTTCCTTCTCAACCCTCGCACTCGGAGTCAGAAGCTATCAGGATTTCGTGAACAATCCAACCAGCATCAATGACCCAGTAGCTTTCCTCGCCCTCGCTCTCCCGAACGGCTGGATTCTTGCGGGCCTCGCAGCCATCTTGGGCATGTCCGTCCTCCTAGTAGCTTCCAACGCAGGAATAGTCGGAGCATCACGAATAAGCTACGCGATGAGCCAAGACGGAGTAATACCCAAGGCGTTTGGAAGACTCCACAAAAAGTACAGCACTCCCTTCATCTCAATCGTGGCCTTCTCCTCTGTATCCGTCGCCCTAGCCTTTTCAGGAGAACTCAGTCTTGTCGCGGAGCTTTACAATTTTGGAGCGCTAATCGCCTACGTGATCGTAGGCCTAAGCCTAATCTCCCTCAGAAACAAAGAGAAGGCAGTCTTTCGCCCATTCAAGACACCTGGAAGCATCAACATCAAGCCATTCTGGAGGAAAAGCAACGAAGCGTTGGAAGGCCACGAGCAGTATTCGATTCCGATCATTGGGGTGCTATGCGTCATCGCAGACCTAACGATCTGGCTTCTGGTAGTTATTCTTCATCCGCTGGGAAGGGTCTTCGGCAGCATATGGATGGGCTTCGGGCTCTTGGTATTCTTTGCATACACTAGAATTCGGAAAACGAAAGGCGGCCCTCCTGCTGACTCATCTTCAGCAGAAGTGAGGCCAGGCCCCACCCCGTAGGACTAGGCTACTCCTGGAGCCTCTTCAATCGCTTCTCTATCACATCAACCTGTTTGGACAGAAATGACTTGTAAGCTCGTAGAAGCTTGACCTGTTGCGTCTTCGTTTGCGCATCGATCGTGTTCATCGTTTGCTTGAACGTTTCAGAGGTTTTCTCTAGAGTCTTGTCTATTGTAGCAGAGACCTTTGGAGCCTTGTCTTGCACAAACTTGCTAGTAGAATCAACCCAAGTCTTGCTGGCCGAGGCGAGGTCCCTTCGAGCGTGATCCATGTCTCGACGTATCCTCTCGAGAGCGGTCTTGATGTCCCGCCGCACATGCTCAGACTCTTTATTCGAAGACAATTCAGGACGATGGGCATAAGCGTCCCGAGATAAATCTTCAATTTCACCCAGTCCCACCTAACCAATATTACGGAGAATCAAAGCCGACCACCCGCATGAAGGGAATCAAGGAGAAAGTCTACCACGCCTGGAAGACCGGAATTTATCCCAGTCCGGCGACGAAGACCCTTGGCATCAAGATACTAGAGCTCTCCGAGGGACGCTCCCTAGTCGAAATGGACGTCGACGAGACTCTCCACAACATGTCAGCGACAATGCACGGAGGAGTAATGGCCGACATCGCAGACGCGGCCATGGGCATAGCCATTTCCACCACAATATCCCCAGACGAGGACTTTACCACGATGGAGATGAAGATCAGTTTTTTCAGACCTCACATAAAGGGACCATTGAGAGCAGAAGGGACCGTGGCGAAACGAGGAAAAAGGGTCGCCTTTGCGGAAGCGGTCCTAACGAATCAGAAGAAACAAATCATTGCCAAGGCCAATGGCACGTGGCTCTTCCTGACCACTTAGATTTCCTAATATCGATCAGTCCTTTGCCTAGTCCCGATGACTGATCGCGCTTGACTAGAGTTCCAGACGGATTCTGTATTCGCCAAATGTGTTTCTGAAGAGGTCGCTGATCTCGCCGACAGTGCACTCAGATCGGACCGCTCTCAAAATATCTTCAACCAAGTTAGCATCTCCAGAAGCAGCACTCCCAAGCCGTGACACGGCGCTCTTCACCTTCGCCTTGTTTCTTCGACTCTTGAACTTCCTCAGTTGTTGAATCTGGCGCCTCTCCACGCTTGGGCTAATTCGCTGAATGTTCACTTCTTTCCGATCTCCTTCTTTGAACTGGTTCACCCCGACAATTACAGTCTGACCCTCATCCACGGACCGCTGAAACTTGTACGCGCTTTCTTGAATCTGTCTGCGAACAAAGCCTGATTCAATGGCCTTCCTCGCACCTCCGAGCTGTTGTACTCTTTCAATGAGGGCATTGGCTTGGGTTTCGATCGTTCTTGTCAAGGATTCCAGATAGTAACTTCCTCCGAGCGGATCCGCCGTGCGGCTCACACCAGATTCGTACGCGATAATCTGCTGGGTCCGTAGCGCGATTCTAACAGAATCCTCAGTGGGAAGACCCAGAGCCTCGTCACGGGAGTTTGTGTGAAGCGACTGAGTGCCTCCGAGAACAGCCGCTAGTGCTTGGATCGAGACTCGGGCAATATTATTGTCAGGCTGTTGGGCGGTCAGAGTCTCGCCGCTCGTCTGAGCATGAAATTGTAGTTTGCACGACTCAGGGTCTTGAGCTTTGAAACGTCGTCTCATTATATTCGCCCATATTTTTCGGGCTGCTCTGAACTTTGCAATCTCTTCGAGAAAGTCGTTTCGACATGCGAAGAAGAATGAGAGCTGGGAAGCAAAGTCATCAATCTTGAGACCGCGAGCCAATGCGGCTTCCACGTATTCAATCGCATTTGAGAAGCAGAACGCAAGTTCCTGAATGGCGTCAGCCCCGGACTCACGAATATGATAGCCACTGATACTAATGGGATGCCAATGAGGCATTTTCCGAGCAGAATATTCTATGAGGTCGACCGCGAGCCTCAGAGAAAACTCCGGCGGATAGATGTAGGTATTCCGAGCAATGTACTCCTTCAGAATATCATTCTGCGTAGTTCCACGCAACTGCCTCTGCGGGACCCGTTGCTCCAGTCCAACTGCGGCATACAAGCAGAGCAGGATCGGAGCCGTAGAGTTGATTGTCATGCTAGTGCTGACTTTGCCAAGATCGATTCCATCGAACAACCGTCTCATATCGTCGATACTGCTGATAGCGACCCCGACCTTACCTACCTCCCCATGCGCTCTCGGATGATCAGAGTCAAGACCGAGTTGTGTTGGAAGATCGAAGGCTGTGCTGAGGCCCGTCTCTCCGTGAGAGATTAGATACTTCAACCGCAGGTTGGTTTCTCTCGCAGAACCGAATCCAGTGTACTGCCTCATCGTCCATAGCCGGTCCCGGTACATGTTCGGGTAGATTCCTCTGGCGTAAGGGAACTCTCCGGGCTTTCCGACCGACCGAACCACTGATGCAGAAGTGTCTCTGTTGTCGTATGATGTCTTGACCGGAATTCCTGAGTCTGTGGTGATGCGATCAGGCATTTTCTGACACGTCTAATCTTGCGATGGCTTTCACGAGTTTTGAGGCCGCTGTCTCAGGGTCTAACTCCTTCTTTGCAACTTGGCCGATTAGGTGCTGCCACGATTTTTCCTGTTTGAGACGGCTAGCTGTCTCAGCGTAAAAGTCTGAAAACGCCGCCTCGATGAGTTCAGACTCAAGTCGTTTTTTCCTTCTCTCTTCTCTTATCCCGTGGTCTTCGAGAAATTTCTTGAATTTTTCGATGCTGTCCACAAGCGAAGGGACACCTATCCCTTTGATCGCTACAGCCTTCAGTACGGGCGGTCTCCATCCGTCCCTTTCCTGCAGTCCGCTTGCCACATTGAACATTGTCTTTGATGGGTTAGTAATGTCTGCTTTGTTGACGACGAAAATGTCGCCGATCTCGTTGAAACCTGCTTTGAACGCTTGAACTTCGTCCCCGAGCTGCGGCATTACAACGACCACCGTCGCGTCTACGGCAGTGGCGACTTGGACTTCGGTCTGGCCAGCTCCCACCGTCTCCACTATTACTATGTCCATTCCGGCCGCATCGAGGATCCTGATCGTGTTTATGGCAGCTCGAGCGAGGCCTCCAACATCGCCGCGAGAAGCCATGCTGCGAATGTAGACTTCTCTTTCGAGGCTATGATCCATCATTCGTATCCTGTCGCCCAACAGTGCACCTCCGGTATAGGGACTGGAAGGGTCTATCGCCAACACGCCTACTCTTCGGCCCCTCCTGCGGAATTCTTCGATCGTCTTGTCGACGAGAGTGCTTTTGCCCGTCCCCGTAGGACCCGTTACGCCGATTGTGAAGGCTTTTCCTGTGCGGGGATAGAGCTCGTGAATCAGTCTGCGACGGCCGACTCCACCGTCTTCAACGATCGAAATGGCTTTGGCGAGGGCCCTGTGATCGCCCTTCAACACTCTCGAGGCTAGATCGCTGACCAAGCTAGGGCCCTGATTGCCCGGTTCGCTCTGGAACGTATTTCAACATTCAGGAGACGGTCCCATGGAGATAATGGAGAAATAGGAAAATCCGGCCCGCTATGGATGTATTGTGACTATTTTGGTAAAGGGCTATTGGAAGAAGGTTCTGGACGAGGTCAAGAGGCAGCGGAAGGCTAGGCCTTCAACGTTCAACGCGAAATATCTCGCCAAGCTGAAGCGTCAAGAAGCGGAATGGCAGGCAAAAACTCTCAAACAGTGGACGAAAGACAGCCCGGAGCGGAAGCAAGAGTTCAGGAACCCTTCCAACATTCCGATCAAACGAGTCTACACTCCAAGAGACGTCGCGTACCAGGACGAATCTCGCGACTCTGGTCTTCCAGGCGAGTATCCGTATCTCCGAGGAGTCTATCCCACTCTGTACAGAGGACAGCTCTGGACCATGCGAATGTTCTCAGGCTTCGGCACTCCAGAGGACACGAACAAGCGGCTCCACTATCTCCTAGAGCACGGAGAGACAGGGTTGAGCATCGCGTTCGACATGCCGACGTTGTATGGATATGATCCTGATCATCCGCGGGCGGAGGGTGAGGTGGGACGTTGCGGCGTCTCTGTTGGTTCGCTGAAGGATATGGAGATCATTCTGGAAGGAATACCGTTGGAGAAGGTGAGTACGAGTATGACGATCAACGCACCGGCGTCAGTTTTGACCGCGATGTACGTCGGCGCGGCGGAGAGGCAGGGATTGAAGCCGAACGAGTTGAGGGGGACAGTTCAGGCGGATATTCTCAAGGAGTATATTGCGCAGAAGGAGTGGGCGTTCCCTCCAGAGGCGCATCTCCGAATCATTCGTGACATGATGGTCTACTGTGGCAAGGAGATGCCGCAGTGGAACTACATCAGCATCAGTGGATATCATATTAGAGAGGCTGGATCTAGCGCCGTCCAGGAACTGGCGTTTACGCTGGCGGACGGTTTCGCATATGTTGATTTGGGAATCGAAGCCGGCTTGAACGTGGACGATTTCGCGCCGCGACTATCTTTCTTCTGGAACTGTGGAATGGACTTCTTCGAAGAGATTGCAAAGTTCAGGGCGGCGAGAAGAATATGGGCACGAGTCATGAAAGAGAAATACAAAGCCAAAGACCCGCGATCCTTACTGTTAAGGACGCACGCTCAGAATTCCGGCGCGTCACTGACCTGGCAACAGCCGCTCAACAATATTGTTCGAACGACGATCGAGGCGTTGGCCACTGTTCTCGGCGGGACACAGTCTCTACATACAAACTCCTACGATGAGGCGTGGGCTCTTCCTTCAGAACAGGCAGCGACAGTTGCGCTGAGAACGCAACAGATCATCGCAGAAGAGACAGGCGTCACGGACACTATCGATCCACTTGGCGGTTCGTATTATCTAGAATGGCTTACTGATGAGATGGAGGAAAAAGCATTCGAGTACTTTGACAAGATAGAACGCGTGGGAGGATTGCTGAACGCGATCAAGACCGGATTCCTGCAGCGAGAGATTGCGGAGACCGCCTACCGTTACCAGCAGGAACTTGAGCGGGACGAGAGAGTCGTGGTTGGTGTGAACAAG
>MNHO01000036.1 GCA_001919285.1 archaeon 13_1_40CM_2_52_13 | reverse complement strand
CCGGCTCTAGCCAGTTGAAGCTCATATGGGCGAGTCTTCGGATTTGCGGCTTGGAATAGGCTGGTCGACTGATTTTCGAGATTGGAAATTGAGCGTATAGCTCTCCGTGAAAATCTCGTGGTCTGAAATCGCCTGCCCAGATTCCCGATTAGGGCTTGTTCTGCCCTTGTACCGGTTGAAATAGAACAGTCTGCGTATTCTGTTCGCCAGGGACGAGTCGGGCTCCGCGAATCAAGCGGGTTTCTAGCGAGGGACCTGATCGAGAACTGAATGATCAATTTCTGATTCCGGTTCAGGGCTTGCTCCAGGCGATTTTTCGGTGACAGAATCTTCCCACGCAAAGCTCTCCGGTCTCGGGATAATGATTAGTCTTTGAGAGTTCTGGGGTGGTAACTGGTTTGGTAACCGCGGATGGTAACAGGAGGACTGGCATGATCCTTGGAAGCTTTCGCAAAGCCCAATGCAATCGTTGTGTAGTCTTTGTGGTCCGAGTCTAGTTTGCGCCGTATCTTAGTACTGCTGCGACTTTGCCGAAGGAGTCGCGGAGCATTCGCCCTTCCTCGGTCTCCTCGGAGATGACTTCAACCTTGCTTGCTGATTTTTCCGCATATTCTAGGAAGCTGTCGATAATGTCGCCGTGGTCTGTGGATTCTAGCATTGGTTTGCCGCAGTTCTTGCAGGGTCTCGTCGATAGTTCATTGATAACTGCGTGTGCTTCGTATCTGGTTCCCCTGAACTCTTCAACGTTCCCACAGTTCTTGCACTTGAGCACCACGCGTTCTCCCTCCAGTTTCTCCGAGATGAGAAGCATGTCGACTATTCCTTTCTCAAGGTATTCCTGAACTTTCTTTTCTCCGAACGCCGCTTTGCCTGTTTCGTGTCCCAGCTCGTAAAGGAATTTTTGGACTAGCTGTTTCTCTTCGCCGTATCTGACGCCTTTGAGGATCTCACCGCTTTTCTCGACGACCTCTTCGACTCCTGCTTCGCTGGTGTAGCTCGTGTCGATGAGTGAGAGGACTTTCTTCTTGAGCGTGTATTGCAGGTACTCACCTTCTTCAAAGACGTACTTTGTGGGTCCGGGTCCGCCGATGATGATTCCTTTCAAGTCTGGAATCTCCAGCATCATCTCGTTGAAGTGCTGGCCGACGCGTTTGTAGTAGTCGTTGATGACTTGTTCTCTGATCCGCTCGAACCTTCGAGCAGACTGTCCCCCGGCCCTGCTCTTACCGGGTGTTCCCGATGTGAAAGTCTTCAAAATCTCTACTCTGCGTCCCTTCAGAGTTGCGACGACTGCTTCTGTGCCGTCAATCACGAGTATTCCGTAAGTGTCTTTGTCGGCGACGAGTGCGAGTAGGGGCTCGACGTGAAATCGGGCGTCACACCTGTAGAAGCCGACAGTGATCGGTTCCGGCGGAATCAACGTGTACGTCTCCATCTTCTCACTGCCCGCGCCGTTCTGCGGGATTGCCCCGGCGAAGATTACTAGTCCGGTCGGAGGCGGTTCTTTGAAGAGCTTGAGTCGCTGCATTGTCCGCTCGATCCCGTCTTGGACATTATTCCGGGTAGTGCGCGATTTGATGTTGACCGCTGTGCCGAGTTCTTCCCGTAGCTGTCCTAGAACTTCGTGTATCTTCCGGTCGGGCGGGACGTAGAGGCTGATGAGTTCTGTGCCTCTGCCCTCTTTCTTTGCGAGCTGTTCGAGGGTTCGTTTGAACTTGAATCGTGCGACGGAGTCTGGGCCTGGCATCTAGCGTCCTCCTGACTTTGAAAATTGATGTTTAAGGGCTTGGCCAGAGCGGCTGCTATTCGTTCAGAGAGAAACTTTGGACGTCGAACTGGATTCGACGGGAATCCTACCATCCACTTTGACCAGTCCTCAGATTCAATAGTGCCCGGAATCGTATTAAATCCTTGTTTCAAGGGATTCGCAGATGACCCGACTCGTTGCCATGGACAGCCATTTCAGTCCTCTTCGACCATATTCTCCATTCTAATATACTGAATTGGATTGCTTCCTTGTCTCAGACACGGATGAAGGCTGTTGTGAAGCTAGGGGGCGCATTGTTCAAACGGGACCCGGACGTTGATGCGTTACGGAGCATGGGAAAGGTCCTGTCCAGTTTCGCAAGCGAAGGGAATCAACTGGTGACCGTTGCTGGTGGTGGTGAGAATGCGCGAGTCTACATTGACGTGGCGCGGAAGCTGGGGGCGGATGAGTCTACCAGCGATCTGCTCGGGATAACCGTGACCAGAGCTAACGCGGAACTCTTCAGGCTCGCTCTTGGTAGTATAGCTGTCACGAAGATTCCTACAATGCTCTCGGAGCTGATTCACTATGTGAGTCCTGGGAAGGTGGTGGTCATCGGTGGTCTTCAGCCTGGACAGTCGACGAATGCTGTGGCAGCTTTAGCGGCTGAGATAACCCGTGCGGATTTTCTCGTTAATGCGACAGATGTTCAAGGAGTGTATACTGCGGATCCGAAGAAGGATCCTAAGGCGAAGATGTTGAGGTCTGTCAGCGTTGACAAGTTGCTGAGTTGGGCTATGGCCGGAGATGTTTATGCGGGCAGGTATGAATTGTTGGATCCTGTTGCGTTGAAGATAATGCAGAGGGCGAGGATTCCGACGAGGTTCGTCTCAATGGAGGATCCGTCGAACATAACGAGTGCTTTGCGGGGCCGAGATATTGGAACCCTCGTGTCTTATTCGTGAGAGGCCTGCTTGATGAAACTGTTAGACCTGTTTCAATCTAAAGCACAAGTCAGACTTGTAGAACACTTGCTGCAGAACAGGGACAAGGTCTTCAACCAGGCCGGTCTCGCGCGAGTGTTGGATGTATCCCCTTCAACTGTCGCGCGAATCGCAGAACCACTAGTCAAGTGTCGAGTATTGATTTTCGAGAGATACGAGCAAGGAATGAAGATCTTTGCCCTGAACAGGGAGGAACCAGCGGCACGCAACTTGATGGACTTTTACGACAAGATTCGCCAACTCTGACGATTCGGGAGTCAAATGATCTTGTTGCTTGGGCCCTTACGGCTTCGTGGTTGAGAGTTTCCTTTTGACTGGTGCGCTTGTTAGTTCACGAAGCGCATCTGATGCAATCCACTTCGCCGGGCTAGAATCAAGATCTCGGATTTTCGAGCAAGTTTTGATCGCTGCGGCATTCAAGACTGCATTTCTTTTTCCGATCTGTCTTAGCGCCCAGTTTATGGCTTTCTTGACGAAGTTTCGTTCGTCAGACGCTTCTCTTATTATCAAGGGAAGAAAATCTAGGAACGTTTTATCTGAAGCTTCTTTGCTGTGAACGGCTAGTTCCGCCATTAGGACAAATCCCGCTCTCTTAACATACTCCTCCTCTCTCATGGACCATTCGCGTGCTTTTCTTTCTGCGAATTCTGTCTTGTCGAAGAGGTTTCCGCAGCAACCATCCACGACGTCCCATGAGTCGAAATCCGCCGCCCATTCTTCCATTTGGGCCTCTGACACTTTCTTGTGATCATCAATCATGCTGGCGAGAATGCGTGCTTCGTGAATTCGACTCTTCCAGAGTCCTTTTGCAAGATCATGACTGGTTCCGACGTCCTTCGCTATATCGCGCAGTTGTGGAATAGAAACCCCAAGAGCAGTGCCTGTCCGTATTCCGAAGCGTGACATTCCAGCAACCGCCTTGGAGCTACCTTTCCGCCTCAACTCGTCCATTATGTGCTCAAGGCTTACGGCAGAATGCAGATCTGAACGGGTCGATACGGCGCTTTTCAAGGAATTCCAGGACTCTGTTCGATCCTTGATATCTCGCCCTTATCAAGGACTCTTCCGTGTCCTCGGCCCCGAAGACTCATTTCCGTTATTTTACGGAATTGGGTAAGAAAAGGCATTAGACGATACCTCTTTGGTGTCTAAGATATCTCAGGCTATCCTTATGCGCTCAATGGTTAATTAGCGGTATCTGCCATTTTGAGCGCAGGCTCCAGTTTGCGCCGCAATAGGCTATCGCTGACTATACTTCTTGTCTCACTGGCCTTGAGCATCGTGGCGGCCGCTGAGATCGCGAGGCCTGTAAGCGCAGTAACCAACAGTTCGCATGTAGCAGCCCATACTGGGGATCATTTCGTCTACGAGTCATCCTACCAGAATCCTGGATTCTACGCGCAAGGGCGATACTGGATATTCTATGAAGATTCATCCGCAAACTGTGAAGGACAGGGAGGATGCTTCTACTTTACTTCAAGCACCGACGGAGTGAATTGGGCAGTACCGACTAACATCGGTAAACATGTGACTGATAGTGACTGGTCCATTGTGAGTGATGGAATCCATGCATTCTACGCACGTTACAACGAGTCATCGTTCGATACGGATTGCAATCGCGCCCTGCTGTATGGCACGGGATCACTTGGGACCGGCGGGACAATAGCATGGCAGCAAGAGCAGGTAGTAAGGAGTCCCAGTCCAACAGCCACGTTTCCAAACGAAGTCATCAGCATTGATTCGAACGGTCAGATCTGGATCGGATATCAAGAAGATGATCAGAAAGCCTGTGGCGGGAGCGGTATAGAAACACCGCATATCATTCATGCCAATAACACACCACTGCCAGCACAGCCTCTCAGCGCGAGCTTCATTTTCAGCCCAACAAATGCGACTTTTCTTGATGTAGTAAACTTCACCGCAGCCGCAAGCGGAGGAACTCCAAACTATTCATTCAGTTGGAACTTTGGAGATGATTCTCCAACGGCAACGGGGCGAACTGTCCCCCACCAGTTCATCACCCCGGGAGCATATACCGTCACTCTCACAACTGCTGATAGTAGCAATCCTCAACAAACAGCCATATCAAGCCAGACGATCCTGATAGGACCTGGACTGACGACCCAGAACAATCAGCTCACATTACAGGTTCCTCCTTCGCAAAGTATCAAAACTGGAAGTAAGGTAATCTTCACAGTCAATGCCTCTGATACTGACGGAGACATAGTCAGCAACTCTACAAGCACGCTTCCCCAGGGAGCTGTCTTCAACCTCACAACTGGGCAGTTCAGCTGGACGCCCACGACCTACCAAGGAGGCCAGACTTTCACGATCAACTTCACCGCGACTGACAGTGGAAGTCCTCAACTGTCAATAATGCGGCAAATGCAGATCAACGTCTCGCCAGCATGGACGGGAGATTTTGTCCTCTCAACATCGCAGTTTACGGACACAGATAATTGGCATGTTGACATTGCAACATTGCCCAATGGCCAAGTATATGCGGCGTATTGGGTCAACAAACACAATTTGCTCGGCAGACTGTACGACGGAACGGTCTGGGGGCAAGAAGAGCAGATCTCGACAGCGACCACCTCGACTGATGTGAATTCATTCGTCTTTGCTTCGGGAATCAAGCTCTATGCCATATGGTACGACACGAACACTGCGACACTCTTAGCCGGTTCCAGAGGTTCGCAGGGAGGGTGGGGACCTGATACTATTGGTCCTGGGGAGGCAAGATCGGCGAGCAGTCTCAACCGGTATTCTCTACCATTCACCGCCGCTGTCAACCAGGCTGATCCCGCCAATCCTCGTTTCTACGTGTTCTGGTACAACCAGACAAACAACGCCATTGACGAATGGTCCGGGGTCCCTGGGGGGTTGTGGATTCACACCCCAGGTGCATTCCCTACGCAACCCGCTGTTGCAGAGTCAGCTATAGGCAGCTTCCACTATTCTGCCTCGGTTGCTGGCAAGAATGCGTTTGGAATCATGTGGATTGATGGTACGAGCCCGCAGTACAATCTAAACTTCGGATTAGAGACGATAGCCTCACCGAGTGGTTTTACGACTGACACTTCTTGGAATCCGAAGGTTCAGTGTACTCCATGGGTTGTGACGATCGAGCAGATTCTGGGAAGCCAGAGCAATTCTTCAGGGGGTGCGACTGAGAGCGGGAGCATTTTCAACCCAGGTATTCAGGCGAACGGTATTCCAAACGGGGAAGCCAAGCGATGGCTCACCCCTGGCCCGACTACTCCCCCGGGGTGGAGGCCGAATGGGCCCCCTTGCACCGTAACAAACGCCGACGGACAAGTTGTGTCCGCCTTCGTTGAGGTCCGTGGTGTGAGGCGAGGCTTTCTCCTCAACGAGGACTATTCCATCCACTTTGATGCTGTAAACGGCGGAGGGCCGCATCCGAACGGGATGAACACGTCAGACACTACTTTCGACATTTTCACACCAGGCTACGATGTCTGCACTTTGGGAAATAAAACAGGCTGCATGCATACGATTCACATGGAGTTTGATCATGATTGGAAGGCGGCCGGGTATTGTGGCCCGAACACAACCTGTGACCCTCACATCCTGGCAGCAGAGACCGCGGCGGACAAGACCCTGATTGATTTTCAGGGATTCGTCTTCTGGGACCCTGAACATACCGGAGATGCAAGCCACAGCTTCTCAGGCTGGGAAATACATCCACTCACCGCTTGGAGACTATCCAACACACCAGCGGACTTCTCTCTGAGCGCCAATCCAAACCCCGTAACAATCCGCCCTGGAACGTCACAGACCTCTAACATTACCATTCATTCATTCAATATCTTTTCAGGACCCCTTCCGCTAAGTGCGACAATATCCCCGTCTGGACCGACCGTGACGATCCCATCGTCAGTCAATGTCCAGCCTTGCAACGATTGTGGAATCACATTCGCCACCCTGAATATTACGACATCAGCAGCGAATTTTGGAAACTACACCATCACAGTCACAGGAGGCACGGGCGTTAATGCTCGACACGTAACCGTTCTAGCAATGGTCCTGGGCTTCACCATCAAAGCTAGTCCCCAAGCCCTCACGATTCAAGCCGGCTCATCGGCCAATTCTACAATAACTGTAACGAGTGCTGGTGGATTCAGTGGCTCGGTCAATCTCGCAACGTCTGCTGGTACAGGTAGCTGCACATGCATAACCGCCCAATTGAGCGCGCCTAGCGTCATACTCGCGTCAGGTGGAAGTCAAAACGTGACTCTCACCGTTAGTGCAGGGCCACAAACGGGCAACGCCGCAATTACCGTGACCGGCACCTCCGCTACAACCTCGTCCACAGCGTCGACGACTGTCACCGTCACCGGTGTTGACTTTAGCGTGACAGCAAGCCCGACGAGCTCCACAGTACTCACGAACCGGCTCGCGAACTCAACAATTACGGTTTCTGCTATCAACGGTTTCAAAGGCACGGTGAGCCTGACCGACACCGTTCCCGCTGGCCTCACCTGCTCCTTGAGTCCGACTAGCGTCGTTCTCAACTCGACAACGTCCTCAGGCACAGCCAGTCTGAAGTGCAGTGGCCTAGCGGGCAACTACAGTCTGCTGGTAACTGGGAGCGGCAATAACGTCCTTCACTTTGCAATCTTCACGGTTAAAGTCCAGGACTTCACGGTTATTCCCACCCCGAATGCATTAATGGTCAACGTCGGCGCGCCAGGCGTCTCAACAATTCGCGTGGCCTCGGTCAACGGATTTGTGGGAACCGTCGGACTCTCCGAGAATGGCGGTACAGCATGTAGCCTTGGCACCTCTAGTGTGACTCTGACCTCTACGATAACCTCTGCGAGCGTCAATCTCTCTTGTACTTACTCGACGATCGGAAACAACAGCGTCTTAGTCGCGAGCTCGAGTGGGCCGCTAACTCATAACGCAACAATCACGTTCCAAGTCGTAGACTTCACAATCTCAGCTAACCCAATAAGCCTGACAGTCAACGCAGGATCAATAGGAAACTCAACTGTAACTTTGACGCCACTCAACGGCTTCAACAGAACAGTGACGATGAGTATATCCGCGCCATCAGGTCTAACATGCTCATTATCCCTGAGCAAGGTTACCCTTGCTCCTTCACCCGCAACCTCTGTTCTCTCCTGTCGTTCTTCGACAGCAAGCGATTACATCGTAACTGTAACTGGATTAAATGGTACCCTCTCGCACACAACTGCAAACATACTATTCCACGTTGTAGACTTCACGATTACACCGAGTTTGTCATCATTGTCGCTGGTTGTTGGTCAAAGCCAGCAAACGACGGTTAACTTGGTTGGTGTGAACCGCTTTGTCGGAATTGTGAACCTCAATGTTATGATCACACCATCGGGGCCATCTGCGACCCTTTCTCCCAACACTGTCACGCTAACATCTACGGGTTGCGCGTGTGGTTCCTCAATCTTGGGCATTAACGCTGGGCTGACAGCTGGCGTCTACACATTGAATGTGACTGGTACGAACGGAGCGCTAATGCACGGGGCGATCATTATTCTCACGGTAACGAAGGACAATCCAAGCATTACAACCAATCTATCTTTGACGACCATCGTCGCAGGGGCCTCTGTTACAGATTCGGCAAACCTGACCGGAGCAACGAGCACCGCTAGCGGTACTGTAACTTACTTCCTGTTTACGAACGGGGCCTGCACGACTCCCGGAACCATCGTATCCGCTGTAACAGTATCCAGTGGCGTGATTCCAAACTCGAGACCAGTTTTCTTCAACGCAACAGGTTCATACAGTTTCAACGCAACCTATTCCGGAGACAATAACAATAGGGGCGCTTCCTCATCCTGCGAGCCGCTCACCGTCCAGAAAAACATCCCGACGATTACAACGTTCCTCTCACCTACTTCTATCCAAGTAGGCCAATCCGTCACTGACTCTGCAACACTATCGAACTTCTTCCAAGCCAGCGGGACAGTCAACTACAATCTCTTCATCGGATCGAGCTCGTGTACAGGAACGACTTCGGCAGTCTCGAATGTGACCGTGGCCAGTGGCGCCATTCCTAACTCGAGGAGTGTAACATTCAACTCTACAAACCCAGCTGGTTACAGCTTCCAGGCCGTCTACTCCGGCGACGCCAACAATAAAGGTGCCACGAGTACCTGTGAGCCTTTGACCGTCAACCCGGTTGGCGTCACGGTCGCGACGAGTCTCACGGTGACGACTGTTACCGTGGGTGGAACGGTCACTGACAGGTCGACACTACAGGGCCAGACGTCTACTGCTGGCGGCACCGTTACATACAACTACTTCGCAAATGGCAACTGCGCTACGCCGGCGACCGTCGTTTCTATTGCTCCGGTCAGCAACGGTGTGGTCCCGAATTCTAGAACTGTAACTTTCAACAGCAGTGGCACTTTCAGCTTCAACGCAGTGTACTCTGGAGACGCTAACAATTTCGGTGCATCGAGTAGCTGCGAGCCTTTCACAGTAAACAAGGCCGCTCCGACTATTGCGACCATCATCAGCCCATCCGCAACAATTACTATCGGTGGTTCGGCTACTGATCAGGCCAGCCTTGCGGGTGGATTCCCATCAACCGGCGTAACCGGTACAGTCACCTATACGCTCTTCAGCTTCTCAACACTACCGTCTGCAACAACACCGTGCTCCGGGGGAACAATAGTTGGCTCTTCTCAAATTGTAAACGTAGGCGTCGGCAACTTTGTTCCTTCTAGCGCTGCGGTTACTCCTCCGTCCCCTGGCTTCTTCGGTTTCTGGGCAGTCTACAATGGAAACGGGAACAATACCGCGGCCACTGGCAATTGCGAACCTCTGACGGTGAACAAGCAAACCCCAACAATAACCACCACAATCAACCCATCCTCTAGCATAGTCGTCGGCGCGTCGGCCACTGATCAGGCTACGATCACGGGCGCATTTCCATCTACCGGTGTGAGCGGAACCGTAACGTATCGCTTCTTCGGACCAGGCAACGGTGTCTGCAATGGAGCTCCGGTGTCCAATCAGGTAGTGACTGTCGGCGCCGGAAACTCAGTGCCACCTTCTAATTCTCAAACTCCCAGCTCTGCCGGTCAGTACAGTTTCAACGCAACCTACAGCGGAGACTCGAACAACAACCAGGTCACGAGCAATTGCGAGTTGTTGACTGTCAACCTGATTTCAACCACGACAGGAATAGTATGCGGTTCATCTGTTACGGTCGGCGTTCCAACTTCAT
>MNHO01000026.1 GCA_001919285.1 archaeon 13_1_40CM_2_52_13 | reverse complement strand
TCCTTTACTGGCGTTCCTGAACTTTCGAAAGTCCCAGCGGGGAGCCTTTACGACAATGTAGTCCAGAGAGGGCTCGAAGCAGGCACTCGTGACTCCTGTTATTTTGTTGGTAAGCTCGGGAAGGGTGTAGCCAACGGATAGTTTAGCGGCGATGTAGGCAATGGGGTAGCCGGTTGCTTTCGAGGCCAGTGCTGAGCTGCGAGACAATCGGGAGTTGACTTCTATGACTCGAAAATCTTCACTTTGCGGGTCTAACGCGAATTGGATGTTACATTCTCCGATGATTCCAAGAGCCCGAATGACTCTCTGGGCTGTGGATCTGAGGTTGTTGAATTCTCTGTTGGTGAGAGTCTGGGATGGGGCGACAACGATGCTGTCGCCAGTGTGGACACCCATGGGGTCGAGATTTTCCATGTTGCAGACTATGATGCAGTTGTCCTCATGGTCGCGCATGACCTCGTACTCGACCTCCTTCCACTTGTCCAGATATTCTTCGACTAGAATCTGTCGTATTCTACTGTATGCTAATCCTCGCCGTGCTATCTCTCTCAGTTTTGCCTCATCGAAGGCGACTCCGCTTCCCTGCCCACCCAGAGTATAGGCGACCCTCACGATGACTGGATATCTGATCTCTCTTGCGGCTGCTATCGCGCTTTCAAGATCAGATGCTTTCTTGCTCTTCGGAACGGGAATCCCGTTTTCTTGCATTGTAGTCTTGAACAGTTCTCTATTGTCAGCGAGTTCGATGCTTCTGATGCTTGTTCCGAGGACTCGAAGGCCGTGCCTTTCCAGAATGCCTCTCTCGGCTAATTCGACTCCACAGTTCAGCGCGGTCTGGCCGCCGAAACCGAGCAGTATTCCGTCAGGCTTCTCCTCGATGATGATTCGCTCGATAAAGTCGGTTCTTATTGGGACCGAGTAGACCTTGTCGGCGAACTTCTTGTCAGTGTGGATTGTAGCTATGTTCGGATTCACGACGACGGTTTGAATTCCCTCTTCCCGAAGAGCCTTTATGGCTTGAGATGTTGAGTAGTCGAATTCGCCTGCTTCGCCTATTTTTATCGCTCCGCTCCCGACAATGAGGACTTTCTTGAGTTCACGGATTTTCAAATTGCAGGAGCCCCTTCCATGAATTGATCGAAGAGGAATCTTGTGTCGTAGGGTCCTGGGGAGCTTTCTGGATGCCACTGGACTCCGATGATCGCCTTCTCTTCGTGGGAGATTCCTTCGATCGTCTTGTCGTTGATGTTTACGAATCTGGCTGCGAACTTGGTTCGCGTCAGTGACTCGGAGGTTACTGAATAACCATGGTTCTGAGTTGTGATGTAGCATCTGCCTGTTTTTACGTCAACACATGGATGGTTGACTGCGCGGTGTCCGAACTTCAGTTTGTAGGTGTCCGCTCCCGCCGCCAAGGCGAGGATTTGCATTCCGAGACAGATTCCCAAGATGGGAATGTCCGTCTCAAGCAGCTCTCTGACCGTGTCGATGGTCTGCGTGCACTTTTTCGGATCCCCTGGTCCATTGCTGATGACGATTCTCCCAGGTTCGAACTCGAGAATTTCATCCACGGAATAATCGTAAGGGACTCGAACGACGCTTGCTCCCGACGCCAGTAGGCTTCTCACTATCCCATATTTCATGCCGCAGTCCAAGACGACTACGGTCGCGTCAGAGTTGTTGACATGGTGAATCGGCTCCGAAGGGCTAACGCTTCTGACGAGGTCCCTGTTGTTCGGGTCGGTGAGCGTCCTGAGCTCTGCTTTGACCTGCTCTAAGCCGATTTCGTTGTCAGATGTGTTCAAGAATCCAAGCATTGTTCCATTGGTTCTAATTTTGCGAGTAACTGCGCGAGTGTCTATCCCTTGGATTCCGGGCACTTTCTCCTGGTCCAGCCAATCCTCGAGCTTCCTATCGCTGGACCAGTGGCTGGGCTCTGAGAGCGAGTGGATCGCGTAGCCTTTGACTTTGATGGAGTCAGATTCGAAGTGAAGAGGTAGCCCATGTTCGTCGCAGAGCGAATAAGGCGGGACCCCGTAAGATCCAAGAATAGGATAGGTCATCACCACAATCTGTTCGTGGTATGATGGGTCTGTGAGGAGTTCTGGATAACCTATCATCGAAGTATTGAAAACGACTTCTCCTGAGACATCCACTCGAGCGCCGAAGCTTTTTCCTCGAAAAATCGTTCCGTCCTCGAGGGCTAATACGGCCACTCCGCCATCGTCCACTATCGTCGTCTCAAAGGTTGCTCATCTTCGCAAGGGCCCTTTTCAAGCTTTCAGTCTGGTCCGTGTCGGTGATGATCCAGACTTGGTAGAGATGGCGAACTTATGTGTGGGAGGAGTATCAGCAATATGATGGCAGGATGGACGACCAAACCATACACGTCTGCTGATTATGCCTTATGAGAAGTTTGAAGAGCCGCTTGTGAAAGGAAAAGATTCTTCGAGAAATCTCAGTCTCTAATCCATCGGGACCGAGAGTCCTCTCCGATTAGTTTCCAACTAGGTTGCTAGAGGACTCTTACGGCGCTTCCGCATCCCGGGCAGTACTGATACAGTGCAGCGAGGTCCTTGTGCTCGCCGGCACCTTCTCCCTTGGGGGTCATTACGAGCACATGTATTATCGGTTTGGAACATGCCGTGTGTTGGGATTCTTCGGAGGTCGAGACTTCGATCTCGGAATCCTTTATCCGAGCCTTCTTCAGTATGTTGAGGAGGACTTCTAGACTGGATACAGTGAACTCCTGAAACGGCAGGTGGGGGACGCCGTTGAAGGTTAATCGCTTTACTCTGGGTGGATGTACCAATTGCAGGTTACCTAGTCCCGGTCGTAGTCGGCCTTATGCACATCTGACTTGGATACTGGACGGGCTTAAGCGCGGAGTATCCATTTGAGCCTTCGTAAAGTGTCAGGAGGCTTAAGTTGTCCAGTTGGAAACTGCACACGGTTCTAGAAGAAATGCGGTCGCGACCCCTTGCGGCAAGTTAGACGAGGCGCCTTTGGGCACCCCAGACTCTAACTACTTCGAATTATTCGAGTTATTGTGGAAAGCTTATCCGGCGTCGAGGGCCGGCCGGGATTTGGATGCCGAGGAGGGGCCTGAAAATACCCAACTGTAAGAAGAAGGTGAGATCAGAACGATTTTTGTGAGCTTGGCAAAGTGGAGAAAGAAGCCAACCAAGGAAACGATAGCCGAGATGGACAAGAACTGGGAGCATTTGAAACGCGAGGGCGGCAACTTGTTGCAAGCGTATTGGACATTTGGAAGATACGACGCAGTTGTTATCCTCGAGGCTCCCAACGAAAAGACAGCGCTTAAGGCTTTGATGAGGGGCGGTGATCACTTGAGCATTGAAACTTTGCTGGCTATTCCCCGAGCTGAAGCGGTCAAGCTTCTCGATTGACGCAAGTCAACCATTCTACGACTATCTCTCCCCATTTTTGTCTAAGTACAGAAGATGAGTTCCGAGATTATTCGAAGCGGAAAAAAGGGGTCGTCGAGGGCGCTAGCTATTTTCCTCGCGCCTTTGCTCCTCGACTGAGATGTTTGGGGCTTAGTACTGTTGTGATGGGGACTGCCAGTCTTGACCGGGCTGTCTCATGGAGGAGGAAGGTGAGGACGATCCGCCCTCTTTCTCCTTCCATGCCTTGACAGCGTCGACCATGCTCATGCCAGCCGACATCTTGTCCTTCAGGAAGAGGTTGTATTCGCTGGGTTTGCGCTTTTCTTTCTTTGCTGGTTTCTTGCCCAACTGGGCAATGGTGCTGTCTTGTCGTTTCAGTGCATCCGAGACGTTCTTGAGTTCTTTGTTGATAGACGCGTGCGCCTTTTCGAGATTCGACAATCTCGACTTTAGGCTGCCAATGTCGGAGAGGATAGCCTTCGGCCTTTCTAGGCCTGAGAGTCGTGTCTTTACTGCCTTGATGTCCGCGAGGAGGGATTTTGGTATTCCATTCTTCTTCGGCATGCCCAAGGGTGTTTGTGATGAGAAGAAAAGCATTCCGCATGACTCCAAGTTATCGGATTCTTGACGTGATGGGGGTCGATAATGGTCCGTAGCATCACGGAAATAGTCTTCCGCCGACGGGTTAGAAGTCGTGCTTCCAGTCGAGATGACGTAGGGATTGTTAGGACTGAAACCGCCAGAATCTGGTAGATTTGAGGCGCTCAAACGAAAATTCTGACTTTGCGGACTGTTCTTGCACTAGCAAGGAGGGCCGGAGAATGTTACGAGCTCTGAGTCCGATGCTGTGGTCGTCGAACTGTAAAGGCCCGCACTCACCAGGGCCGTGATTCCTAGAAATATGTTGGATTTGAGAGGTTGAGAATGCGGGTCAAGCGTTGAATTGCTGAATGTCAGGGAATATGAGACACTCTGACCGGGACCGAACTTTGAGTCTTGAGCGCTCACACTTCCAACTAGAACTCCGTCAGCCGACATAGTGAAGTGCACTTGCGAGAGAGATGTTTCGATTGATGCACTGCTGTAGACTACTACTTGGTAGAAGTTGAATGTGAGAACAGCGGTCGTGGGGTTGGGGCAGTACCTGGAAACGTTGTAGAATCTCACGGTTAGTCCGTGAATTGAGGTGTCGCTCATAACCGCATATGTTGCAGAGCCGGCGATGGCGACGACTAACGCTATTGCGACAACGTATTGAATGGTCTTGGTTCCGAGTCTAGCGGTCTTCTCCGGAGTCATGGACTTGTGGTTGTTACGAGCTAGAGGCTTAATGAAACTTGAGCTGGGAATCGGATGTCAGAGTTCAGTCCTAGGCAACAGTATTTGGTTATCCTTTGCTGGTCTAATCCTTCGCTGATTCTTGAACAAACTCTTTCAGTTTGGAAATCATGCTAGTGAACTCCATTGGCAGGATGTACTTCGTCGATGCGCCAGCCCCTAACGCTTTGAGCATGTCTAGGTATTGGAGAGCCATTGTTTTCGAGTCTATGTTCTTTGCAGCTGAGAAGATGAGACCCAACGCTTGGGCATAACCATCCGCTACAAGAATCTGGGACTGCTTGTTGCCCTCGGCTACAAGGATCGCTGACTGCTTTTGTCCTTCAGCTTGAAGGATGGCTGCGTTCTTCGCTCCTTCCGCTTTGAGAACTGAGGACTCGCGAATGCCGTCGGATTCCGTGACCAGTGCCCGTCTGCTCCTCTCGGCGGTCATTTGCTTGACCATTGCGTCTTGAACGTCTTTGGGTGGTCTGATCTCTCGGATCTCGACGTTTGTGACTTTGATCCCCCATCGCTCGGTCACCTCGTCCAGCCTTGTTCTCAGAATTGAGTTGATCTGTTCCCTCTTCGACAGTAACTCGTCGAGAGGTATGTCACCGACAACGGCCCTTAAGGTTGTGGTAGCGAGTCCAACCGAAGCACCAGTGAAATTCTGCACCTGGACAATGCTCGCCGAAGCATCAACTACCTTGTAGTAGATGAGGAAGTCGATGTCCACAGGGGCGTTGTCTTTGGTGATCGCAGTCTGGTGAGGGACTTCAAGGTATCTTTCTCTCAAGTCGACTTTGACGAGTCTGTTGATGACGGGCAGGATGAGAACTATTCCAGGTCCTTTTGAGCCCATCAGTCGACCGAGCCGGAATTGGACGACGCGCTCGTATTCCCGCACGATCTTGATCGAAGAGGCAAGAAGAGCGAGGAAAATGATTAGGAGAATGATTACGAAGAATATCTCGACATAAAGTGTGACGTCGTTGGCCTGGAGGACGGCTGATCCAAAGAGCATCTTTAGCTATCCACCTTTTCGACGGTAAGTCTGAGCCCTTCGATATCCTTGACCCTCACTCGGGTCCCACTAGGCAGGTCCATTGAACCGGATACAGTAAAGTCCTCGGCGCCTATGTTTGCTGTGGCGACCCCACCAGCCTTCAAGTCACTCGTGAGCCGACCTATCTTCCCTATTATAGCCTTGGGATTTTGCGCCGGAGGCCTGTGCATCAGTGTCTCGCGTACACGGTAGAGGTATATGCTCCCGAGGACTCCTCCGCCCCCAACTATTCCGAGAATTGTATATGTGAGTACCCCGATCTGGATGAAGGTACCTGATCCCGACGGAGCCGAGGAGGGTGCGGGCGTTGATGAGGGTAGGCTAAAGATGAGCAGGAAGCCAACTATGAAGATTATGACTCCGGCTATAGCGCTGACCCCGTGGTGTGTTTTGAGCTCTAGGAAGATGAAGATGGCTCCTATCATCATGAGAATGATCGAGACTATAGGTGCGCCGAAGACTCCCAGGCCTAGGAGGGCGAGGGCGATCGCGGCTGCTCCCACGACTGTGAAAATGATGGTTGGATGATATAGGTCAGCAAGTATCGCGAAGACGCCTGCTAGGAATAGTATGCTGTCAAGATTCGGGTCGCTGATAATGGAGAGAAATACTGACCTGGTCCCGGGGTAATGGATTGTAGCATCTCCCGCATGCATTATGGTGAGTGCCTGCTGAGTGCTGTTCGCTGGAAGGACCTGATCGACTACGCCTTTCTGCCGCGCAGAACAGGAGGGGACGGTTTGACAATCATAGGATACACCGTGAGTTACCATTAGCGCGGCGTTGGTGGCATTTCTGCCATGGCTGCCAGTCAGGGCAGTCATGTATTGGGTGAAGGCGTTGATGTCTTTTGTGAGAGTAGTGTTCTCCTCGCCAGTGGGAATGCCGCTGACGATCGGCGTAGCCGATCCGATGACCGTGCCAGGCACCATGAATATTGAGCTGGATGATTCAGCGATGTAAGCTCCGGCGCTGAACGCATGCGCACTGCTCGGAGCAACGAGAGTTGTGAAATTGTTGTTGCCGTTCGCCTCGTAGTTCGAGATTGCGCTGATAATATTTTCCATGTTTGCCCCGCTTCCACCGTTTGTGTTGAGAATCAGAATGAAGTTGTGTATTCCAGATGAGGTGGCATCGTTGATCGATGAGACGACGAAGTCTTCGGCTCCGGGGTCAATATTCTGGTCTAGAGAGGCTACATAGACGCTAGATTGCGCATGTACCTTCTGAGGAAGCGATGCTTGAACCATAAGAAATACAAATACAACGAGTAGGAATAGCGTGATTTTCTGTCTAGTGATCTTCACCAATTGAGTGAGTCCACTACTCTACGCTCTAAGATGGTTCCGCTTAAGCCTAACCCCGCTTTGACGATTCTTTATCTTCCCCTAGTTGGGGCATTCTGAGCAGATTGAGCACAACGGGGCAATTCGAAGCCTTCGACCTAGACCCTCGGCTGTTGCAAGGAATCAAGGACATGGGCTTCGACGAGCTCTTCCCAATTCAAGCAGAGGCTATTGCGCCCATTCTCAAAGGTAGAGACCTTATCGGTCAAGCTCACACCGGGAGCGGCAAGACGCTTGCATATGCTGTTCCTATGCTACAGAACATAAGGCCTGAGGACAATGGCATACAAGGTCTCGTTCTCGCGCCCACTCGCGAGCTAGCCGAGCAGGTCGCTGGAGAGTTCACGAAACTCGCCCGGCACCTTAGGATTCGGGCGGTCCCTGTTTATGGTGGTCAGAGCATCAACCTCCAGATAGACCGGTTGCAGGATCCAAGGGCCAAGATCATTGTTGCAACTCCGGGTAGGTTGACGGATCATATGGAACGGAGGACGGTCAGGCTCGACAGGGTGAAGTTTGTTGTTCTGGACGAGGCGGACCGGATGCTCGATATGGGCTTCATAGACGACATCAACTACATACTCAATCAGGTTCCGAAGAGTCATCAGACTGCTCTTTTCTCCGCGACTATGCCGGAAGAGATCGTCCGGCTTAGCCATCGGTACCTCCGCAACGCCATCACGATATTCATTGACAGTGATGAGCTGTCCGTGGATACTGTTGACCAGAAAATTGTTCAGGTTGAAGAGGACGAAAAGTTCAGGGTCTTATGCAGCTTTCTGGAAAAAGACCTGATAAGTAGAGGGCTTGTGTTCTGCGCTACAAAGATTCGTTGTGACAGGCTGGCTCAGGCCTTGCACGCTAATCGTTATGATGCGATGGCGATCCATGGTGACCTTTCTCAGCGCCAGCGGGATATGGCCATTAACGCTTTCCGCACCGGCAAGACCGGTCTCCTAATTGCCACAGATGTAGCGGCTCGAGGTCTCGACATTCCAAAGGTAAGTCACGTGATCAACTACGACATGCCTGAAGAGCCGGGGATGTATTTCCACCGAATCGGTAGGACAGCTCGGGCTGGGAGAAGAGGAATAGCTATCTCGTTTCTCACCAGAGAGGATTGGGCTGTGTTCGAGGGACTCAGGCGGATGACCTCTGCGACCCTCGATGAGATTAGTCCTCCGGACGTTCCTGGTCTCAACATTCCCCGCATCCACCTTCCCGGCCGGCCGATGGGTGGTGGAGGCAGAAGACCGCCACGACGCTACGACCAGCGAGGAAGGTCTCGGGGGCGTCGGGGTAGATGGTGAGACTAGCAAGATTTGTATTTGAAAGACCGTAAGCTGAGAGAGGATAAGAGGAGGAGTCTAGGATGACTGACAAGCTTGCGGGGAAGGACGATTCCCAAAGACTTCTTGCTTATGTGGAATCAGTCGCGAAGGAATCTCGAAAGGCTCTCACGCTGGAGTTCAACGAGAAACACAAAGGCATCCCGTTTAACACTACAGCGCATGTCCTTCGCGATAGTCTTCTTGCCTGGTTCAGTCGACGGGACAAGAATCTCAAGATGAAGGCAGAATCCACCACCAGTGCTAGGCTGGGAGAGGTCAGATCCGTCTTCGCAGGAGAGACAAAAAATGTGCATTTCAAATTGCGGGCGGATGCGACATTCTCGCTTGCAGGAGCGTCATCCGATTCCCCGTCTTACCTAAAAGAGCTGAACGTCTCGATCGACAGGAACGCATAGGCTCCTGAGTTTCCTTCGAGTTTAGAAGTCTGGTAACGGAGGCTTAGAAAGCCTCGACGTGTACAAATCAGTTTCGACCATTCTAGAGTGTCTCGAACCGATGCGACCGGTCGTTTTCTTCGTTGGAGTCGGTATGGTTATCTTGGGTCCTCTGGTGACCCTGTCCGCTTTCTCTTCCTGTCTAGGGACGATCCTGTCCGGCAATGTTTTTGCCTGCGCGACCGAAATAATCTACTTTGTCCTCGGTGGAATAATATTCGTAGCCGGAGTAATAACCGCAATAGTCGGAGTCTTCGTTCCAGATCCAATCCCAGCCGCTTCAACAGGCTCCTTGGGGGGGCCCATACCCCAGCAATCTGGGGTGAAGGTCATATGCAAGAAATGCGGGAATGGCTACGACTCAGGCCTCTTCTTCTGCCCATCATGTGGGCAAAGGCAGGGCTGAAGATAGTCGCACGTGTGTTTCGCAATAGATCCCCCGTCCCTTATCCTTTCGACTATTCACTGCCATGAGGGTCAAGCGATGAAAACCATGAGGGTTGTCTTGATCGGGCCTTAGCGATTGTAACAAGTTCCTTTTGCTCTACGACAACGTAGCATCAAGTGGTGGCTATGCTCTCTAATCTCCGTCGCTCACGAAGAGGAGTGGCCACTATCATCGCAGAGGTAATGATGGTTCTCATCGTAATACTCATGTCCGCAATCGTCTACGTTTGGGTAGTACCGGCATTCACATCTCAGGCCAGCAAGGATAACGCCGGTGCTGCGTATGCTGAAAAGTTCGAGACGGTACGGGCTCAATTTGCAAACAATGCCGTGTCGAGTCCTGAGACTGTGGCAGCGTGCGGGTCCCAGGACACGTCCGTAGGATGCGCCCCTAGTTCATACTTGACATGCGGCGGGTCCATAACATCAACGTACACAGGGAATGTCCTTGTTCCCGTCAATGGCGTCTGCGTGATTACTTCAACAGTAAACGGGAACGTGTATGTGTATCCTGGGGGCAACTTGACTGTGACGACAGGCGGCATCATTAACGGGGGATTGGAGGCCGACTCCGCATCAAGCGTGACCCTGACGAACGCTAAGGTCTCCGGCTTCACAGGTTTGTACAATGTTCAGACCGTGAATATTTCAGGAAGCGCGCTCAATACTTCTGGCCAAAGTATCTGTACCGACGCCTGTGGTGGAGCATTGTACGCCGGGGGTCGCGGCTACTTTAGCATGACCAACTCCAATGTAACTGGACAGGTGGAGAACGAAGTTGGCCATAACACGATTGTTAACAACAATCGCATCACCGGGAGGTTGGAGATCGAAAGCGCGGATCTTGGTCAGATAATCA
>MNHO01000009.1 GCA_001919285.1 archaeon 13_1_40CM_2_52_13 | reverse complement strand
TCCTAACATCGTCCCGTCTGAAAGAGGCGACGATACGGACAGTGGTGTCGGCTACTCTGATAGTCTTTTGACAGGTCGTAGTGATGAATATGCTCGTCGTTTCCGACTGTGAGATTACGAAGATTACGGTCGACCCCAACCGTAGACGCACATTCTAGTCTTGGAGTCTTCCGGGCGATAGAAAGACTCAGCCTGTTCCTGGTGAGACTGAAAGAGCGCACCTCGACTCCTAGTTGAGAAATGGCGACAAGAGTTCCGAAAACTAGTCCATAAGTCAATGAGGCGCCCGACGACAAACTAACTGAATCTTATGTCTTAGCACCTGTTCAGTCTCGTCACGATTTCGGAAATGATATAACTACCAAGGAATCGAGAGTCTCAATCGATTATCAGGACGCCCAAGTGAGAATCATTGAATCGAGTAATAGCTTCACTCACCCTGCTCGTGGGACTCGCGGCAATTATGGTCGGAGTCCACGGTCAACAATGGGCTCTCCTGCAACAGCTTATCCGACCGTTCCTCCCCTTCTTTGGATAGGTCAATCAAATGGAGAAAACGCGAGTTCCTGAGGCGAAAACCGAACAGACGAGTGGCCTGCGTGCTCGTCTCGGGCGAATCAAGGTTCGAGGCTATTACTGGCCCGTAAGAACGATCGTTCAACTCGGCTTCTTCATACTCTTCAGCGGCATCGGAATCATGAGCCTCATCCCAGCGTTCAATGGAACACGCTCGTGGATTGTGCTCCCAATCGTTTCGAGCGTCAAATCTCAAGCCCAGGTGACCAGCACAATGGACGCTATTACACTGTTTCTCGAGAACGGACTATTCCCATGGCTCCCTCTTGGCATAATGCTCGTCGTCGGCGCGATTCTGGGTCGTTTCATGTGCGGATGGATATGCCCCGTCGGCTTTCTACAGGACGTGATCACTAGCGTTAAGGGACGAGTTGATTCAGTCGAGAAGCGAGCTCACCTTTACTGGATTCGTTTAAAGTACGCTCTTGTGGTCCTCGCGTTCTTGATAAGCGGGTCACTGGGACTGGCTGTATACTATGGCGTAGGAAGCGATTACAGAACGAGTCTTGGGCCTCTTGCCGACGGACTCTTCGTCGCAATAACCCCTGACGGAACCTTGTTCGGAACGCTTCCCGCGATCCTTGCGGGCTCTTGGAGATTTCTCGGAACCGCACAGAGTTCCGACCTAACCTTCGGAAACCTGTCATCATGGTTCGGCCACATTTCTGCTCTGACATGGCTCAATGTTGTCGTACTAGTTGGATTTGTATACGCCGCGTGGAGGATTCCTCGATTCTGGTGTCGCTACGTCTGTCCAGTTGGCGCCATCATGGCCGTCACCCAAAAGAACAGCCTCCTCGGAATGCACCGAGACCCGATCAAATGTTCAGAATGCAAGGAGTGCGAGACCGCTTGCCCGATGCAAATACCGATCCTCGATCTCGACTGGAAGAAGTTCAACGACTCAGAGTGCATCTTGTGCATGGCTTGCATAGATGCGTGCCCTGCCGGAGCCTTGTCTCCCAAGTTCCCGTAGTTTCCGGCTCGATAAGACACTTCAAGGGTCCATAACAGCCAGTTCTGAGCAATGAGCGTACAAACAAACGACTATTTCTCAAGAGAAATCTCGGTTCCGAGCATTGGGCGGGAAGGACTCCGTAAATTGCAGGAATCGTCCGTAGCTATAGTAGGAGCTGGAGGAGTTGGAAGTGCGGCTGCGTATTATCTGGCGCGATCAGGAATCGGACATCTCAAGCTGATCGACCAAGACATCGTGGAGAGTACAAATCTCCAAAGACTTCATGCGGCAACGATGAACGACCTCTATCACCCCAAAGCGGAGGTCATAGCCAATAGATTGTCGGAGGAAGCACAATGGTGCAATATCGAGCCAATCATTGAAACAATGACAGATAGAAACGCGGATGGATTTCTAAGAGACGTGGATCTGATATTCGATGGTCTGGACAATTTTCGAACCAGATACATTCTCAACAGGTCTGCCCTGAGGAGTGGAACTCCCTATCTATTTACGAGCGCGATAGCTGACCAGGCTCACCTAGCGCTGCTCAATCCTCCCGACACAGCATGTCTTGAATGTATCATGCCTCGCGTCATCGATAGGTTTGAAGAGAGTTGCGAAACTCTCGGAGTTAGCCCATCGATCACGGGTCTAATCGGAGCGTTGGGAACCGGGGTAGCAGTTCGGTTCCTATTAGGAAACCCCGACCAATGGAGCGACAAACTCCTTACGCTCGACATGGCCGGTCCCGAATTCCTATTTTCCAGGCTGGCAAAACGGCAAGATTGTGACGGATGCAGAAACGGCGATACCGAAAAACTTCGACATAATGGTCTGGTGACATTCTTGTGCGGAGAACACACGGCAAACGTTCTTCCTCCTGAGGACCTAACTGTAGATCTCTCGAGGGTTGCAAAGAAGATACCTTCCGAAAGAATTCTCATAAGTACAGCCTCAGTTCTAGTCTATGAATACGAAGGGTTCACAGTGTCGCTTTTCCGGAATGGTCGATTTCTCATAGGAGGGGTGGAAAATGAAAATCAAGCCTCGGAGATGGCCAGAGAGATCTCTCGATACGTTGGATTGGAAACCTGGCCGATTGCTAGAAATCGAGAATAGTTTTATCCGTATGATCTGACAATCCACTGGTAGGAGTACTTCTAAGAGCTCGAAATGCCCGTAAAGATCATTCATCCCCATCATACGGAAGTAGTAGGCACAGGTCTGGTTCTTCTATCGAGTCGTCCCGTCACTGGCGCGAAACGAGATATCTACACGGGACAGATCGTTGAGGAGACTGCGCTCCTGTCCAAGAGCTGGGCAATTATCGCAAAGGAGAGTAAGCATGTCCAAGATGGAGAGGAAGGAGAGTCGGCCAACTCGGATTGGGAGAAGAGTGTACGAGATTTCGTTGACGAGTACAGAATCAAGTGCATGATTGTTATTGGTGGAACTGCGGAGCCGGGAATAACCGTCAAGAGTAAACTAGACGGTTCAGAAAGTGAAGAGGTCCTTGACCTGATTAAGAGCGGACTTGAACCTCATTTTGCAGTCACTGCAGTCGTGGACCAATCTAGGAATGGACTATCTGGCTCTCGAAGCAACGACGGAGGAGCGGTGAGATCGTTGACTCACTCGGTACATGTTATTCAAATCGATCTCGGCCCGGAGGAGCGAAGTTTCTGGAAAGATCAGATCGTCAACAGTGTTGCAGACATTGTTGGCCTAATCAACGCGAAGTTGGGATTCTCAGAGAGCAGCAGCGGCGCTTTGGACTAGACGAATCCAAGGATCCGGATACAGTCCGATAATGAAGACCAGTGCTGTTGCTGTCCACATAACGCTCGTATAGGCTCGAGGCTCCTTTATCCTTGACGAATCCGCGGGATCGTCAAAGTACATCCTCTTAATCAGCCAGCCATAGTAGCTCATGCTAAAACCGCTGTTCAACAATGCCGCGATCGCCAAGTAGCCGCCCCAAGAATATGGCGAGTATACTGCCCCTGTGAACAGCATGACCTTGCTGAAGAAGCCGTTTAGCGGTGGTACACCGGCCAGTGCTAGGAAGAATATGGTGATGTTGAAGGCAGTCTGGGGCATGCGTCGCGCGAGACCATTGAAGGAGTCTAGGGTGTTTGTGGGAAGTTTCGTGGCGACCGCTGCGGCTGCGACAAAGGCCGCGGTCTTAACTATCGAATAGTTGAGCACGTGAAAGAGTCCTCCAGCCAATCCTAGTGGAACACCGCCAGCCGTAAAGGGAGTGGCGAGTGCGATCATGACATATCCTGCCTGAGCGATGCTTGAATACGCGAGAAGACGTGTGAAACTCTTCTGCATCAACGCGGCGAGGTTACCCAACGTCATCGTCGCGATCGCTACAATCGCGAAAGTCGAATACCAGTCGATGTTGACCGCAGTCATTGCCACGATGAATACGCGGAATGCTGCCGCGAAGGCGGCCATCTTTGCTCCCGCGGCCAAGAGAGCACTGACGGTGGTGGGGGCTCCTTCGAAGGCATCGGGAATCCACATGTGGAAAGGAACCACCGCCATCTTGACGCCAAACCCGGCCACGAACATTACGATGGCAACCAAAGCGAAGGACCTCGTATCCGCAGTGAGAGTCCCAAGAGAACTCGCGATTGCCGGGAGACTAGTAGACCCGGTTATGCCGAACGTTAGCGATATGGCGAAGACGAGCAGGGCGGACGAGAGAGCGGACAATACGAAGAACTTGACCGCTGCCTCGTTCGAGTTAGGGTCCTTCTTCTTAATCGCCGTCAACGCGTAGGTGGGAATGCTCATGAGTTCCCAACCCACATAGAGAAGAATGAGATCCATTGACGCTGCAAGAACGATCATTCCCAGCGTTGACAAGAGCAGAAGTCCGAAGTAGGGAGCTGTGTTCGAGTCGCCCTTCATGAATTCGAGGGATGATATCGCGACGAATAGGGAGACGAGGAGGAGGACCCCCGTAAAGAAGTAGGTGAAGAGATCTACCTGGAATCCTCCGAAAATCTGAGAGGGTCCGCCGTAGAAGCCTAGCCATATTGCAGAACCAAGGGCAATGATCAGTCCGGTCAGGCCTGCGTACGGCGCAATCCCGGCTGGGGTGTTGCCCCGTCTGATCAGACCAGCCGGGGTAACGAGTAGTCCGAATGTTGCGAGTGTCAGGAAGGGCGTGAGGACCCAGAGGTTTGTGATCTACTTCCCCCCCGGGAAGAGTACAGTGAGCAAGTGATCGACCGTGGGTTTGATCGCGTTCCCGAGCAACGGCAATGGGTAGATTCCGAAGACGAGTAACGGAACGAGGAATGCTGTTAGAATGAGGAGTGAGTGCCGTTGTATCTCGTTTTTCGGGCCTGCGGCAGGAGTCATGACCACTCGTCTGAGCATCCAGAGGAAGTATCCGACCGTCAGTGCTGGGGCGAGTATTGCTAGTACGAATAGGTAGTTTAGGCTGAGTGCTCCTTGGATCACTTGGTATTCGCTGATGAAGTTGGCAAATCCTGGGACTGCCATGGCGGCCATAGAGCCTAGGATGAGTAGCAGAGTGGTCGTCGGCATCTTTCCTCTTAGACCGTTCAGCTCGTTTATGTTGCGAGTACCAGTATGTTCGTGGATGTAGCCCGACATGAGGAAGAGCATTCCAACGGCCAGTCCATGGGCGAACATTTGGAAGACGGCTGCGGAGGTCCCAATTGATCCGAGAGTGAAGGTGCCCAACAACACGTATCCCATGTGATTCACGCTCGTCAAGGCAATCATGCGTTTCATGTCTTGCGCGACGAACGCGACAGACGCTCCGTAGACCATTGTTATGAGTCCTATAGCGGTGAAGACTGGCCAGAGAAGTTTGTCTGCTGCTGGGAACAGCAATAGGTTGTATCTGATGAGTCCGTAGCCGCCCATCTTCAACAAGAGGCCGGCGAGAAGAACACTCACAGGTGCAGGAGCTTCGACGTGGGCGTCTGGAAGCCACGTGTGAAGAGGGAAGATCGGCAGTTTGACAGCGAATCCAACAAACGTCGCAAGCGACGCGGCTACTTGAAAGGGCATGGCGATATTTGCAGATCTCGTGAGGATCGTGGCATAGTCAAAGGAGGGAGTGCCCTGGCTTCCTGTCCATGCATAGAGAGCCACAAACCCGAACAACATGATGGCGCTTCCAGCATAGGTGAAGATTAGGAACTTCAGAGAAGCGTATTTTCTCCGGGGTCCTCCCCAGATCCCGATAAAGAAGAACATCGGGATCAGGACTATTTCCCAGAAAACGTAGAACAGAATCAGGTTCAGCGAGGTGAAGACTCCGATTATTCCTGTCTCGAAGATTAGGAAGAGCGCGTAGTATTCTGGCAGTTTGCTACTGATCATGTCCCGCGATCCCGCAGCAGCAAGCAGGCAGAGGAGGGAAGCTAGGATTAACAGCGGAAGGCTGATTCCGTCGATTCCTACGACATAGTTCAGTCCGAAGGTGCTAGCCCACTCTCCAGTGTCCGTTAGCTGGAAACCCGGATTACCATACTGAAACAACGCGACGATGATAAGAGAAATACCGAAAACGACCGCCGTAGTGCCTATGCCCAGTATCTTGGCCAGTCTCTCTCGTTTCTTCCCGAGCAGGAAAGTAGGGATTGCCATAACCACTGGTAGAAAGAGAATGACCGTCAGGATTCCAAACAATCCTAGCGAGCTCCAACCACGAAAATCATGTAGATTAGAAGAAGGGCGATCCCAATCGCGAATGATATGATGTACTGCTCAGTAACACCGCTTTGCAGCCGACGCAGAAGGTTGCTCAGACGTGAACCTGCCGTTGCCAGATCGTTCACGGCTCCGTCGACTACCTGCGAGTCTAGGACTCCACTGGCTTGGGAGTAGTCTATCACGTCTCGAGCCACTGTTGGGCTCAGTCTGTCCCAGATCCCCTGTTCGACGTACTTGTACAATCCTCGACTCGCGCTCGTCAGCCCGCCGACAAACACCCTGTAGTTGATTGCGTCGAGATACCAGCGATGCCACAGGAAGGCTCGGAGTCCCGTGACTTTTGTTGGAACAACGTATGGTCTTCTGAAATAGACAAGGTATCCCACGATTAGGCCCACCCCCGCCACCGCGATGCTTGCACCATACAGCAGAACTTCTGTAATCGTCAGACCGGGGACCGCCCCAATGGATAGAGCCGCGGGCAGGGAACTAGCGATGTAGTTGGTAAGGGGTTCGCTGTAAAATGGGTAGAAGATTCCTAGGGCGAGGCTCGCGATTGCGAGAGTGAGGTATGGCACGAGCATCGTAAGACCGGCTTCGTGAGCCAGCTTACCTTCCTCTGCAAGTTCGTCGACGTGGCTACTGGGTTTGCCCGCGAACGTGATGCCGAGCATTCTCGTTGTGTAGAACGCCGTCAGCAGCACGGTCGCGAGCCCGATTCCGTAGAACACAAATTGGCTACTTTGAAAGGCTGAAGATAGTATCGAGTCTTTTGTCCAGAACCCGCTAAATGGTGGGATACCAATCAGAGAGAGGCCCGCGAGGAGCATCGAGACTGATGTGAGTCTCATTGCCTTGGCAACTCCGCCCATCTGGTCCATGAAGCGGGTCTCGGTGACATGTATGACCCACCCTGCTGCCATGAAGAGTGAGGCCTTGAAAATGGCGTGGCTCATAAGCTGCAATAATCCTGCAGAGTATCCAGCGATGAAGTTCGCACTCAATCCGGCAATGCCGAGGGCCATCATCATGTATCCTATCTGAGATACGGTCGAATAGGCCAGGACCTTCTTGATCTCTCGAGCAACAGTGGCTTGAGTTGCAGCCAGGAATGCTGTGAATGCGCCAATCCACGCAATTGTGCCGAAGAAGGGAGTGACTAGGTTGAACTGTAACAGGGCGATGTAGAAGATGGGCCCCATTCTTCCAACGAGAAATACTCCAGCTTTCACCATTGTTGCCGCGTGAATTAGAGCGGAGACCGAGCTTGGTCCGGCCATCGCGTCAGGAAGCCATTCCTGTAACGGAAACTGCGCAGATTTTCCGATGGGTCCTCCGAAGAAGAGAAGTGCAGTCGGTAATAGCAATCCGAACCCGGACAAGACAGAAGCCCAACTGCCTGGCTGGCCAAGCTTGGTCGCCAACACATTGTAGTTGAAGGTCCCGGCGGTCGCGAATATCAGAAAGATGGCGATCAGGAGGGCGATATCGCCAATTCGCGTCATGACGAAGGCCTTCATCCCCGCATGACTAGGAGGGAAGGCTTGGGGCACACCAAGAGCTGTGTCGCCGGGGACTCCGACCCAGTGCTCTGGCTCATCGTGATAGAAGTGGCCGATCAGCGCGTATGAGCATAGGCCGACCCCTTCCCAGCCAAAGAACATCAGAAGAAGATTATCGGCGAGCACGAGGAGGAGCATGTTGCCGATGAAGAGGTTCATGAAAAACCAGTAGCGAGTGAGCCCGAAATCGCCCTTCATGTATTGGAGACTGTAGACCATTATGAGGAAGCTAATCCATGCGACTATGTTCGCGAGAAACATGCTTAATGGGTCTACGAGAACGCCGGCATTCACGTTGAAGATTGAGGACGAAATCCAAGCGATTTGATAGTCACCCTGAGCAATAGTAAAGGCCGTAATGGTCGCGAAGATCGCGGATAGGAGGGTGAAAGCAACAGCTCCATAGTTTCGGAGCCCTGGATGGATCTTGGCAAAGACTGGAGTGAGAAGCGCACCTGCAAGTGGTGCAGTCCAGATCAGCCATGCAACGAGTATCAGTTTATCTCAAGCTCCAACGATAGCCTTTCCGATAGCGGCGAACCGGCTAATGACCGGTCCTGGATAGATTCCGAGGACCACTGTTAAGATGCTAAGAACGATGAGTGGTACTGTAATTGTCCAGGGTGCTTCCTTGACATTTGCCGTGTCTCCATTCGAGGGACCGAAGAAGATCTTCTTGAGGGCGAGCAGAGAGTACCCGGCAGTGAATGCAGTGGCAACGACTCCTAGAACGGCAACAATGACACGATAATCTGAGAATGCTGTTGTGGCGCGCACGAAGCCGCCCTGGAACAGCAGAAATTCGGAAAAGAACCCATTAGTCGATGGAAACCCCATCAGCGCTAGCGAACCGATGAAAGCCGCAGAGGCGGTTACCGGCATCCTTCCTGCGAGTCCTCCCATCTTGCTCATGCTTCGCTCCCCGCGAAATTGGAGCATTATCGCCCCGACTGCGATGAACAGTATTCCCTTCGCTGTCGCGTTGCTGATGTATTGGAACATTGAACCTGATATCCCGAGCGAAGTGAACGTTGCGAGTCCGAAGAGGATGTAGCCCATCTGGCTCATGCTAGAGTACGCCAGTAGTTTCTTGACATCGTCCTGGACCAGCGCCATCGCGCTACCGTAGAACATTGTTACAAGGGCCCAGCCTGCAAAGATTGCGGAGAGGGTCTGGAACCCCGATGGATAGATTGTCATCACGATGCGAACTATCGCATATCCTCCTATCCCTGTCATTGCTGCAGACAGTAGAGCGCTGATTGGAGTAGGGGCTTCGGCGTAAGCTGAGGGCAACCAAGCATGGAGGCCAAACTGAGCAATCTTGACGAAAAGTCCGAAACTCATGGCTCCGACGACTCCTAACCGTACCAGGGAGGGAATCGTGGACGGATTCGCGGCGATGTTGGTTACGACCGAATCCATGTCCGTTGATCCGGCCAGGAACCCTGTTACGAGTATTCCGACAAGTAGGACCAAAGCACCGATGTGCGTCCAGATGAAATAGGTTAGCGAGATCTTGTCTCGTTCGCCATATCCCCATTCCGCAATGAGAAAGAAGGAGGGCACTAGCATAATCTCGAAGAATAGGTAGAACTCGATCAGATTTGTTGCGAGAACTGTCCCTATCATTCCCAGCGAATAGAGCATGTAGAGGCTGTAGTAGAGTCCGTAACGCCCGGGATCGTCTCCAATTCTCTGACGCATGTACGGCACGGAGAAGAGGGCGATCAGAGCCACTAGTAATGAAATTATGAGCAGGATGGGTAGACTGAGATTGTCGACCCTTAGACCAAAGGTCCCTATTGGTGACCACGAGTACAGCTCTGAATATGCTCCTTGAGGAGAAGATGCGCCTTCAGCTCCTGCGATCAGAACCGCCGCGAGAGGCACCAGTGAGAGAAGGGACGCGACATATCCGGCCTTCTGTCTCAGAAGAAGCGAGAACCAGTAAACAACCGGGACGCCAATTAGAGGAACAACTATCGCACCTATGAGAAGAAAAGTCATAGCTTCTCTAACCTTTCAGTCGATTGAGTTTCCGTAGGTCAATGTCGACGTTCAACCGAGAGACCAGCATTATGATGGCCAGACCCACCGAGGCTTCCATTGCGGCGAGCGCGATCGTGAACAGAACTAGAACCTGACCGGTAACTATCGGTGGGTCTCTTAGCCTGGCGAAGGCTATGATGTTGAGATTTGCTGCGTTGTAGATTAGTTCGATTGAGAATAATATCCTGAGAGCGTTCCTCTTTGTAGTTAGTCCGTAGATTCCAATGCCCAGTAGGACTACCGAGACGGCGAAGAAGCTGGTTAGTGGTTCCATGTTCTCAACCCTTCCTATCTGCCTTGGCCAGGGTCAATGCACCGATGACGGCTGCGGCGAGAACGAGCGAGAGAAATTCAAGCGGGACGCCGTATTGGTTGATGAGTGTTGTGCCAAGACGAGTGAGATCACAACCGCCGCCGCAGTTGTCTGGTCCAGGAAAGGCGGCAGCGCTTGTCAAAGACCCTGCTGTTCCAAGCAGCAACGCTACCAAGAGCGCTGTCAGTAGTGAGAGTCTCCTGAGCTCCAGTGGAGGCTCGCCCAGCTGTGGGCCAACCAGCATGACTGTGAACAATATCAGAACGACTACTGCACCGATATACACGGCGATCTGGAACGCTCCAACGTATGAAGCGTCAAGAAGGAAAAAGAGCCCGGCCATGCCGAGAAACGTGATGCCTAGGGCGGCTGCGCCATAGACCAGATCTCTGGCCTCAAGGGCAAGGATGGCACTAGCCACCGTCACCGTGGCTAGGGCTAGAAATGTCAGGTCTGTCATCTGTCGTCAGATCGCGGGTACTCCGACGACGATGAAATATGCGATGACGATGTTCACGATCGACAGGGTTAGAAGGGTAGTCCATCCCTGACGCAATAATTGGTCCAGACGAACACGCGGAAATGTTGATCTGAAGAGCATGACCGCAACTATGATAACGATGGTCTTTAGGAAGAACCAGACGATGGGAGGAATAATGGCTGGTCCCAAGTAGCCGCCCAGGTACAATGTCGAGAAGAGAGCTGCGAACGCATAGAGCTTGATGAACGCTGGACCCTGAACGAGCATGAACAATGGTCCTGGATACTCGGCCTGCCAGCCCATCATGATTTCTGACTCTGCTTCTGGGAGGTCGAATGGCAAGCGTTCCATCTCCGCAGTTGAGGTTACTATGAACAGAAGGGCGCCTAGCGCTTGTGGCAGGATGAGCCATCCGTTGTTTTGCTGAAATTGGACGATCCCGGTCAGGTTCAGAGTTCCAGTTATCATCACGACTCCCAACGCTGAGAGCCAGAGGGGGATTTCGTAGGCGGTCTGTTGAAACAGCGCTCTGAGACCGCCGATGAATGGAAACTTGCTGTTAGCACTCCATCCGGCAAGAAGCACTAGGGTTGGTGAGAGAGTTACGATCGCGAGGAAGGCAGGCAGACCAACCTCCACGTTTGCAATCTGGACCCCGGGCGCGAAGGGGATTAATCCAAGGAGAGCAGCGCCGATTATCAAGGCGGTCACGGGAGACATGATGAAGAAGAATCGATCCGCCCCCTCCGGGATTATGAGTTCCTTGAAGAGTAGCTTGATGATGTCGGCGAATCCCTGAAGAATCCCTCCGGCAGGGCTCGAGTACGAGGGACCGATTCTTAGCTGAACTCTCGCGGTCAGTTTTCTCTCGAACCACGTGAAGAATGCTCCGAGAATGGCTATGGATATCAGACCCGGAAAGACTACAATCTCGAGGAAGTAGGTGCTGGTTACCAACTGGATTATCTGGGTGATTGGGTCCGGCAAGTGTTTCCTACCAGTTCTCCCTTTGACCCGCTAGATGCAGAGCGTATGCAAGTGGAACAAGGGCCACGACCATGAATGTCAAAACTGGAACTGTTCCAGATGCTCCTAACGCTCTAAGATCCAGAGCCCAAGCGAAGAGGAACATCGCGATGACGTCGTAGACTACGAACATCAAGATGTAGGGATAGTACTGAATGATGAATCGGGTTCTTCCAGGACCGGAGGCTATCTGCCCGGACTCAAAAGGGGCCTTCTTTTCGGGGGTGGGTCTTGGATCCCGTGGACTGATCACCAGTCTTAAAGTAATAACGAGCGCTAACGTCGCAGCGAAGAGGAAGATAATGTAGCCAGTTTCCTCGGGTATCCCTTGGGAGACCACGGCTATTGTTGACTCCGCCTATTTTCGCAAGCCCGGGTCTGACTCATTATAAACGTTTGAATTAGAGAGTAGCTTCGGGGCTACTCTGTTCTCTTCCAGAGATAATCGGCATAGTCATCCAAAATCTTCCGATTTTCCAGGCCGGTCACTTTGTCGAGTGATTCCTTCGCGTTGCCCGCGTATTCTTTGGCCTTCAATCTCGCGAATTCAAGGGACCCCGCTTTCTTGAGTATTTTCAAGACCTCTCTATTCGAATTCTTCCGATTCGAGTTCAACAACTCAATATTGCTGCTAGGACGCGGAGCCTCATGTAGACAATGCGAGGTAACAATGTTCGGAGCTTTCAAAACAGGTTCATCAGATCCGTCGGTAAAGTCGAGAATATCATCTTGGATCTGAAAAGCCATACCGGACGACCTTCCGAACTTCTGCACCCCGACCAAATCCCTTCCGTCAACCCCAGCGATAGCCGCTCCTATTCCGGCTGCCGTTCCGAAGAGAGAGGCCGTCTTCAAATCCGCAATAGCGATACACTCACTCACACTCGCGTTGAAGTCTCCAAGAATATCGAGAAGCTCCCCTTTACTAATATCCACTAAAGTCGTTCCGATCATTCTCATTACCTCCGGATTTTTGTAATTGGACAGAAGCTGAACGCCCTTAGAAGCGAGAAACAAACCAGAAGTTAGGGCCTTCTCATTACTGAAGGCCATATGAATCGTAGGCGCTCCCCTACGGACCTGATCCTTATCGATCATATCGTCGAAAACTAGGGTCGCCGCGTGAATGATCTCGATAGCGGCCGCTGCTTCTAGAGCTTCCTCCGGTTTCCCGCCCAAGGCCTCCGCAGAAAGCACGACCAATAACGGTCGGCAACGTTTTCCACCTGTTCTGAACATGTACTTGATTATCTGGTTCGCTTCACGTCTGTCAAAATTTGCCTTCAAAGTCTTGTTGATTGTCT
>MNHO01000033.1 GCA_001919285.1 archaeon 13_1_40CM_2_52_13 | reverse complement strand
GAGGTATCTCACCGGGAAGTTCGGCTAGGATGGTAGATTACTGCTGCCAAGACTAATGGATCTCGGACTCGAGAAGCTTCGAAACATGGTTCTCGACATGGCGGAACTCTCTCAGAACACAGTATCCACAGCAATCGACGCCTATGTGCAAGGGAGGGACTTGCGAGATCGAATCTTTGGCTGGTCAGAAGAACTTCGAATGCTCCAAGACGAAGTAAGCGAGCTTGCGGTCGAGATCATTGCCCGATATCAGCCCGTAGCCTCGGACCTTAGATTCATCAAATCATCCATGGAGGTCGCGTACGGTTTTTCGAGGTTCGGAAGGTACGCTCACGATATCTCCGATGTAATCGGAATCTTCGGGGATCTCTCGAGCTGTGACAGGCAGGCGATTCAGCAGGCTGGAGCCCAAGCTAAGGATATGATAAGAATGAGCATCAAAGCGTTCACGGAACGGGACGTTGAGCTAGCGGGTAGATTGAAGAAAATGGACGATGTTGTGGACGGTCTCTATCTCGACTTCGTAAGGAAATCAGCTCACGAACCTGAAGCGAACCTAAAGTGTGTCGTGTCCGGAACCCTGATCCTCCGATACTTGGAGAGGATAGCTGACCATGCCACGTATGTAGGTGACACGGTGCCTTACATCGTCTCAGGGGAAAGAGCAGCAAGAAAGTAAAGAATAGAATCCAGCTCCGTATTGTGAGCTATGGATATCATATTCTAGTCATATAATCAGTCGAGTACCTTATTATTTTCCAGAGCACATCATCGCAACCAGACTGTTCGGCCTTGATAAGCAGATGGACTTTCGAGTGCGATACAAACAGACGAGCCGAGGACGCTCTCCAAGAGAAAACGGATCCATTCTCGGAAACAGTCGCGTGCAAAAACAATCTTTCAGGCAAACTTCAGTTTACTTCATTGAAAGCGTTCAAGAGTTAGTTATGATGGTAATGGTCGCATACCACAAGTGTCCGAGGTGCGGACAGTCGCAACTCAACATCTACTTCGCTAATGAACTATCAAACTCGTTGGGAAAATTCAAGCATCCGACGATGGTTACCACAAGGATTCGTCTGACGAAGACTTAACAGAACCGCTGAAGTGTAGGTTTATTAAACGGCCGATTACTTTCACTCGTCCAGCCTGGTAGGTCGGACTCCACCCGCCCGTCCATGAGGTAGTAGCAAGTACTTGGTCAAGAAGCAAATCAAAGAGAAGGAACCCTCTTATGACATATTCAAGCACGACCTTGTTCCCAAGCACGTTCTCCTCAAATCCAATGAAGCCAAGGAAGTCCTAGAGCGCTACCATATCAAACCCTTCCAGATACCCTACGTTAAATCAACAGATCCAGCAGTACGAGCAATTGGCGCCAAGCCTGGAGACATCGTAAAGGTCATCAGGAAGAGCGCTACTGCGGGCGAGTCTGATTTTTACCGATATGTTGTAGAAGATTTTTGAAAAATAGTTTCTTGAAAGTGAAAATTTGGCGGTAACAACAACCCAGCTCTGGAACCTAACCAAGGAATTCATCCACGACAGCGGCCTAGTCAGACAGCACATCGACTCCTACAACGACTTTGTCGAACGTGGACTCCAAGCAATCGTGGACGAAGTAGGAGAGCTACCCATAGAGATAGGAGACTATCCGCTAAAGATCAAACTAGGCAAGGTCGAGATAGGCGCACCCCGCGTAATAGAAGTAGACGGAACAGAAAGATCCATCTATCCTGCGGAAGCGCGAATCCGCAACCTCACTTACGCCGCTCCATTGCACATGGAGATGATCCCGGTTATTGGGGAGCGTGAAGGACAGCCCGAGATGGTCTACGTCGGCGATCTGCCAGTCATGCTCAAATCTCGGATTTGTCTTCTCTCTAAACTATCTAGCGACGATCTAATCGGTGTCGGGGAGGACCCGTTAGACCCAGGAGGATATTTCATAGTCAACGGATCCGAGCGAGTAATCGTCGCGTTGGAAGATCTAGCCGCGAACAGAATCCTTGTAGATATCGAACATACGGGCGTAAACCCGACCTACAAGGCCAAGATCTTCTCAACAACCGTCGGCTTCAGAGCCCGCATTGAAGTCACTCTCAAGGCTGACGGCGGCACCTATGTCACAATGCCTGGGATTCCCAGCGATATACCGTTCATGATTCTCATGCGGGCACTGGGATTCGAAGAGGACGCGAAGGTCGCCGAACTTGTGAGTATTGATCCAACAGTCCAGAACGAGCTAGAGGGATCATTCGAAAAATCCTTGGAGGCAACTAACCAGCGAGACGCACTCCTATACTTGGGCAACCGCCTAGCGCCTGGGCAGGTTGACGAATATCGGCTCAGAAAAGCCGAATCAGTCCTCGACAGAAACTTCCTCCCCCATATGGGCCGGGTCCCAGCAGACAGGCGAGAGAAGGGGCTCTTTCTCACCGAAATCGCGACCCGAATAATTGAGGTAAAGCTTGAGAGGAGAAATTCTGACGACAAGGATCATTACGCAAACAAGCGGCTGAAATTGGCGGGGTCACTCCTCGCCGAGCTTTTCAGAATATCATTCCGAAATCTCACTCGTGACTTGAAGTACCAGCTGGAGAGAATAACCATCAGGCGCCATATCGAATTCTCCATCGCCAACGCCATCCGACCTGGAATAATTACCGAGCGAGTGCAGCATGCCATCGCGACCGGTAACTGGGTCCGCGGAAGAATCGGTGTCACACAACTACTCGACAGAACAAACTTCGTCAGCACACTAAGCCACCTTCGCCGCCTCCAGTCCCCACTTAGCAGAAGCCAGCCCAATTTGGAAGCCCGCGATCTTCACCCAACCCACTACGGCAGACTGTGCCCCGACGAGACACCCGAAGGGTCAAACTGCGGCCTAGTCAAGAATCTAGCCCTCTCCAGCAGCATCAGCGTCGGAATCGATCCCCACGAGATGGTTGACAAACTTCGCCGAATGGGAGTCATACCCATCGAAGAGTCCGACAAAAAACTCCGCGCGACCGGTGGGAAAGTAGTAGTCGACGGCATAATTGCCGGTTATTCGAAGGATCCCATGGCTCTCGCCGAAGAGTTGAGGGAATACAGGCGACAGGGCAAGATAAGTTCCGAAGTCAACTTTGGATATCATCCACCGGAAGTCGAAGGGGGAAGAAAAGAACTCTACATCAACTGCGACCCCGGCAGAGTACGGCGCCCGCTAATCGTTGCAGATGCGGGGAGACCCAAACTCACCGAAGAACACTTAGCATCAGTGGACGATGGACGCTTAAACTGGCAGGATCTTGTCCGAAGCGGAGTAGTCGAGCTACTTGACGCAGACGAGGAAGAAAACGCCCTTGTGGCAATGTACGAACACGAACTGCGGAAGGATCACTCTCACCTTGAAATCGCACCCTACGTAATGCTCGGAATCGCAGCAAGCCTGATACCATTCCCAGAGCACAACCAGTCTCCCCGAAACGCGTACGAATCGGCGATGGCGAAACAGGCACTCGGCGTTTTCTCTACAAACTTTTTCACTCGGGTCGACTCACGCTCCCATCTACTCCACTATCCCCAGACCCCAATCGTACAGACGAAACCTATGGAGATCTTCAACTATCTAGAACGACCCTCGGGACAGAATGTCGTAGTCGCGATCCTGTCCTTCCAAGGATACAACATGGAAGACGCCATCATTATCAACAGATCATCCGTGGACCGGGGACTATTCAGATCCACCTTCTACAGAATCTACGAGGCAGAAAGCCGACAGTACCTCGGAGGTCTCAGGGACAAGTTCGAAATTCCCGAGGCCGGCATTAGAGGCTACCGAGGAGATCGGTACTATCGTCTCCTAGAAGAGGATGGCATGATATCCCCCGAGGCCGAGACTACAGGCAACACTGTCCTAGTCGGTCGAACGAGTCCTCCGCGATTCTTGGAGGAGTATCGAGAGTTTGAGGTCAAGGGTCCAACCAAACGCGACTCATCGGTCACCATGAGGCCTTCGGAACAGGGGACGATAGACCAGATATTCGTCACAGAATCCATCGAAGGCAGCAAACTAGTGAAGGTCAAGGTCCGCGACCTACGCGTCCCAGAGCTGGGCGACAAGTTCGCCTCACGCCATGGACAGAAGGGAGTCATCGGGCTACTCGTACCTCAAGAGGATATGCCCTTCACGGTCGACGGCGTTGTCCCAGACGTGATAATCAACCCCCACGCCATCCCGTCTAGAATGACAATCGGGCAGTTCGTTGAGACGTTGGGAGGAAAGGCCGCCTCCCAGATGGGCGAGATCATGGATGGAACAGCGTTCGAGAACATCGGCCCCGAAGCTATCGGCGAGATTCTCATCAAGCTAGGATTCGAGAGTAGCGGTAGAGAACCACTGTACAATGGAATCACGGGAGAAAAACTTGCGGCTGACCTGTTCATAGGCGTCGTCTACTACCAGAAACTGCACCACATGGTGTCAGACAAGATGCACGCGCGAGCCCGCGGCCAAGTCCAAATGCTCACCAGACAGCCCACCGAGGGACGGGCCCGAGGTGGAGGTCTCAGATTCGGAGAAATGGAAAGAGACTGCCTCATCGGACACGGAGCTAGTGCACTCTTGCGAGACAGGCTCTTGGAAGAGTCTGACAAGTACGTGGCCTACGTGTGTGAAGTGTGCGGAACCCTCGCATACCACGATATCAAACAGAACAAGTACATATGCAGAATAGACGCAGAGAAGGCCCAGATATCTCCCGTCGCAATATCCTACGCGTTCAAACTACTAGTGCAGGAACTAATGGCCCTCGGGATAGCACCTAGACTGAACCTCGAGGAGAGGGCTTAGCCATGGCGCTTGCAACCGTAGACGAGACAGCCAAGGTCATACAGAGCATACGCTTCACACTTCTATCTCCAACAGAGCTGAGAAAGATATCAGCCGTAGAGGTACAGGCTGCAGACACCTATGACGAGGATGGAGTGCCTATCGTCTCAGGCTTAATGGACGGCAGACTCGGAACTCTAGAGCCACGGCAAAAGTGCAAGACGTGTGGAAACACAGCCTCCGCATGTCCCGGCCATTTTGGACACATCGAACTCTCTGAACCCGTAATTCACGTCAGCTTCGCAAAGCTAACACACCGACTCTTATCCATTACATGTCGGAACTGTGGAAGAATCCTACTCACGGAAGAAAAGATCGAGAAATACCGAGCCAGATATACAGAGTTGAAAGAGCGACTCAACACTGTACCCGACGCGTTTCTAGACGAGATCATTAGAGACGCGAAGAAGACCCAACAGTGCCCACACTGCAGCCAAAAACAGTATCCTATCGAGCATGGAAAACCGACAACATTCCACGAGATCGTTGCGGAAGGCGGAGCAGTCCGCCTAACTCCCAGCACAATTCGAGAGCGGCTGGAGAGGATAGCCGACGATGACCTCATCCTCTTGGGCTTGGACCCGAAGGCCGCGCGGCCGGAGTGGGCTGTCCTTCAAGTAATGCCTGTCCCGCCCGTCTCAGTCAGACCCAGCATCACCCTCGAGTCCGGAATCCGATCCGAGGACGACTTGACGCACAAGCTTGTCGACATCATACGGATCAATCAGAAACTTCGAGAGGCGCTCGAATCTGGCGTACCTATCAATATCATCCAGGAACTTCACGAGTTGCTACAGTACCATGTTACGACTTACTTTGATAATGAAGTCTCAGGCCTCCCTCCCGCTAGACACAGATCAGGCAGAGCGCTCAAAACTCTGGTTCAGAGGTTGAAGGGTAAAGAGGGAAGATTCAGAGGAAACCTGTCAGGAAAGAGAGTCGATTTCTCAGCCAGGACAGTCGTGTCCCCTGATCCTAACCTCGACATTAACGAAGTTGGGGTCCCACTAGATGTTGCGAGCAGGCTGACAATTCCTGAGAAAGTAACTGGTCACAATATCGAAGAGATGAAACGGCTCATCGATAACGGCCCGGACAATTATCCGGGAGCACTCTATATTGTGCGGCCAGATGGGAGACGGGTTCGTCTCGAATTCGTCACCGACAGAAAAGTGGTCGCAGAAGCCATCCAGCCCGGGTTCGTTGTCGAAAGACATCTTCGAGACGGAGACATCGTACTGTTCAACCGCCAGCCAAGCCTTCACCGGATGTCAATTATGGCACACCGAGTCCGCGTACTGCCCTACAAGACGTTCAGACTCAACCCAACAGTATGCACGCCATACAATGCCGACTTCGACGGTGACGAGATGAACCTACACGTTCCACAAGGAGAAGAGGCGCGCACTGAAGCCCGACTCCTCATGCAGGTACAGGACCAGATTCTCTCACCAAGATACGGTGGACCAATAATCGCAGCGATACGGGACTCCCTAACGGCCGCGTTTCTGCTGACGCAAAAGTCTACAATGCTCAACCGCCAGGACGTGTCCAAGCTCATCGCCGCTGCAAACTACGAGGGTGCGATGCCAGAACCAGTCACCGTAAAAGGCGAAGAGCGATGGACTGGCAAGCAGATCTTCAGTATCGTTTTGCCGAAAGGATTCAACTTCGTATCAAAATCAAATCTTTCGAGCTACTACAAGTGCCTGGACTGTGACAAGGGTGTCATGCACGATTGTCCATATGATGCGTTCGTCGTTATCAAAGACGGAATCCTCGAACAGGGCGTGATCGACAAGGCCTCTATCGGCGCGGAAAAGTCTGAGAGTCTGTTCCATCGAATCGTCAAAGACTATGGGGCGGAAGAGGCTAGGAGGTTCCTCAACGCGGCCACGAGACTCTTGGACCGGTTCATGCTACTTCGCGGATTCACCTATGCTATGGACGAGCTCCAGCTAGCCCCGGCTACCAAGGAAAAGATCACGAAGGCGATTGCAAAGGCTGAGGAGAAGGTGGATGAGTACATTGAGAGTTATCGCAAGGGCACACTGGAACGGCTTCCCGGACAATCCCTTGAAGAGTCGCTGGAAATCTACATCATGAACGAGCTCTCGAGAGCACGCGACGTCGCGGGAGATTATGCAGACCAGTACTTCCAGATGGACAATAGCGGTGTTATAATGACGAGGGCGGGCGCCAGAGGCTCGTCACTCAATATCGGACAGATGACTGCCAACGTGGGGCAGCAATCAATTCGAGGAAAGAGGATTTTGAGGGGATACAGAGGAAGAGCCCTCAGCTTCTTCAAGCCTGGAGACATGCGAGCTGCGCCGCGGGGCTTCGTCTATCACAGCTACAGGGATGGACTGGACCCGATAGAGTTCTTCTTCCACGCAATGGGAGGAAGAGAGGGGCTTGTCGATACTGCAGTGAGGACTCAGCAGAGCGGATACATGCAGCGCCGTCTCATCAACGCCCTTGAACATCTCAGAGTCGAGTATGACTCGACTGTGCGAGACTCTCGCGGCAACATAATCCAAGTACGATATGGTGAGGATGGAGTCGACGTCGCCAAGAGCGATCATGGCAAGTCGGTGAATATAGACAGGCTGGTAGAACGCGTCCGTCTTACAATGAAGAAGGGAACCGCAGCTGGTAAAGAGTATGTGGAGGAACAGGTCGACACATCAAAGGAAGTGCTCTCGCCTCTAACCCTCAACAAGCTGAGACAGACACTGCTAAACGCCAAGCTCACCAAGACGGGAGTAGACGAAGCGGTAGCCGGAACAATCGAGAACTACAAGCAGGCGCTGGTGGAGCCGGGCGAGGCAGCCGGAATAGTCTCGGCCCAGTCTATCGGCGAGCCCGGTACACAGATGACGCTGCGAACGTTCCACTTCGCCGGAGTCAGAGAACAGAACGTGACGCTTGGCCTACCACGATTGATCGAGATCGTAGACGCGAGAAAAATTCCATCCACGCCGAACATGACAGTCTACCTTGACGCGAAATATCGTACAAGCCGGGAGAAGGCTCAAGAGGTCGCGACACTCTTGACCCACACGACTCTCGGAGACATCGCTAGTACCTTCGAGACGGATGTCACCCGGATGAGGATAGATGTGAAACTGAATCCTCAAGTGATGAGGGAGAGAGAGGTGAGCGTTCAAGAGGTCCGGGAAGCACTAGTCTTGGCGAACGCGGATGTCAAGGTCGAGTCGTACTCGGTTGAGATCAAGACGAAGGATCTCGAGATTCCACAGTTCAGACGGCTGGCGAGCAAACTAGTTGTGGCTCACATCAAGGGCATTCCAGCCGTGAAACGGGCGCTAGTGATTGAGGAGAAGGGTGAATGGATCGTCAGGACTGAAGGCTCGAGCCTCGCACTCGCCCTAGAAGTTCCCGGAGTAGATACTTCACGGACGGTCAGCAATAACATCAACGAGACAGCTGTAGTGCTCGGAATAGAAGCGGCCCGCAACGTCATCGTCAAGGAAGCATTGGGTGTACTGGAAGAGCAGGGTCTAGATGTAGATGTTCGGCATGTGATGCTTGTCGCAGACATGATGACCTCTTCGGGTGACGTGTTGCAGGTGGGACGCCACGGAGTCAGCGGTGAGAAGGCGAGCACTCTTGCGAAGGCGGCGTTCGAGATCACTATCCCGACCATAGTGGATGCTGCGGTCAAGGGTATCACTGATACTCTGCGGGGTGTTGCCGAGAACGTGATTGTTGGTCAGCAGATACCGATGGGCACTGGTCTGATAGAGGTGTCCATGATGATGCCGCGTAAGGGAGGAAAGTAGGCCTTGGTTGACATCAACAAGCAGATACGGATGGCTGTGAAGACGGGCAAGGTCGGGTTTGGAAGCAAAGAGGCGGTTGTAAGCACGGGCTTTGCTCGGGCGAAGATGATTATTCTCGCCAGGAACTGTCGTGAGGCTGAGCGGGACGATATTCTGCACAACGCTGAGCAGTCGGAGATTCCAGTCTTCGTCTTTCCCGGCTCTAGTCTAGATTTGGGGGCTGTATGTGAGAGGCCCTTCCCGGTCTCCGCGATTGTCGTTCGGGAGCCAGGGGATTCTGAGGTCTTGAAGCTGGTCGCTGAGAAAAAGTGATGCTCCAGCCCAAGATCAAGCTGACGAGTGAGGAGATGAAGTACATGGCCCTGTTCGAAAGCATCACAGGAGCCACAACCCAGGACTGTATTATCGACGAGAAGCTAGAGAGGATCATCTTCGTCGCAAAGCCAGGCGATATGGGGTTGGCGATCGGTAAGGGTGGGAAGAACATCAACATGCTGCGGCGTATGACTAGCCGCCAGATAGAAGTGGTTGAGTACGCAGAGACCCCGGAGGCTCTGATTAGGAATAGTCTGGCACCGGCGCGGCTGAAAGAAGTCAGGGTGACCGAGAGGCCGGACAAGAAGATTGTGGTGGTTGAGGTTGATCCGCGCGACAAGGCTATCGCCATCGGCAAGAACGGACGGACAATCGACAAGACCCGATTACTAGTAAAACGATACTTCGATATAGACCATGTAGTAGTATCCTAACCCTGCTGACATCCTGCACTCGTGTCGTGAGGACAATATTGTTGGCCCCTTTTTTCTCAGAGGGCTCTCGCCAGTTGATGCGGATCTAGGGGAGTCTTCCGATTCACGGCTTAGAAAGGGCCGGTTGACCGTTTTTTCAGAGTGGAATTTGGGCGGATAGCTTATCGTGAAAATCTCGCGGTCTGAAATCGATTGCCCCGTTTCCGGATCCGGGCTTGTTCTGCGCTTCTACAATTTCAAACGGAACAGTCTGCGGATATCTTCCTCCGAAGAGCTAGGGGCGGAGAAAAGATTACTCTTTGTTAATTCCCTGCCAGAGCCGAATTTTGTCTGGAGTCGCGATTTTTTTTGACATGTTCGGCGGAGAAATTTTCCAGGTAACGGGGTTTTTCGGCGACGAGCCGCTGAGCGGGCTTAGAATAGGCGAGTCGGGTGCTGTAGGGAACGCTAGTTACTAGCAAGGAAACCGTGGGAAAGCAAAACGACCCCGACAGATTTCCGATCCGGGCTTAATCCAGGCGATTCCCATTGTTAGATTTTAACTCTCAATGTAGCGTCATGCTAAAAAGCAAGCATGACGGTCCGCTCTCTCCCGGTTCAAAGGCTTCGAGCATGGTCAAAACCTCAAGCGGAATGTTCGCCGGCCGCAAATTGTGTAAGCGGCGTCAGAGCTTCAGGTGGGCCTATGCTCCCTATAAGCGGCGCATGCTCGGTCTCGACTACAAGGCAGACCCACTAGAGGGATCGCCGCAGGCTCGAGCGATCGTCTTGGAGAAGGTGGGGGTTGAATGCCGCCAGCCCAACAGCGCAGTAAGAAAATGCGTCCGCGCACAGATCATCAAGAATGGAAAGGTCATAACTGCATTCCTGCCCGGCGATGGCGCGTTGAATTTTATCGACGAGCATGACGAGGTTCAGATAGAGGGTATCGGAGGGGCGGAAGGGAAGGCTTACGGCGATCTGCCCGGGACCCGATATCGTGTCTTCACGGTTAATGGCGTTAGTCTGGACGCATTGTTGAAGGGTAAGAAGGAGAAGCCCCGCCGATAAGCTATTATCGCTAACGACGGGTTCCTTGTCTGTTACATGTCTCGTCAGGTCGAGGTTCGAGTATCTTTTTGAGTAAAAATAGTCCATACCTCTTTTCTAATCAGGGCTAATGAAACGAGAGAAATCACAGGAAGCGAATAGAGAAAATTGGCGTTAGTATGGGGCGTCGTCTGCACCGAGTGCCAGCTGCTCGCAGTCGAGAACTGCCCCCACTGCACAAGAGACCTCTGCGAGAAACACAGCGGCCGTCACGACTGCGAAAGACTACGATCTAGAGAATACGCAGTCGCAGGCTAAGAAACAAGATCAGGAACTATTCGATAGCTGCGAAAAGAGTTCTACGCTTAGATCGTTCGGTTTGAGCAAAGGATTTCCTGAATTACAAGTATTTAGCAAAATCTCAGAGGTCTGAATTTTGTTTGCTTCCGCAAGAGTAATTAAAAGATCTACGTACACGCACGTGCGAACAGCGTAAGGTTTTGCACCGATTTTCTGCGTCTTCGCGAATGCGATGCAACACATTGATCATGCGGTTCGCTAACCTCAGCCAGGGTGTGTTCTAACGTGGTCGAACGTGGACATGGGTGTTTTCTAGTCAATTCTCTACATATTTACGGGCGAGCGACTCTGTATATGGTTCTGATTGGTATAGCCTGCAACTCAGCACTAACACGTACCCCATCACGTTCAATGGCAGGGCGACTACCGGTTGGACTCAATTCGTCTTCGTGAATGGATGCTGTGGATTGAGTGGACACGGCTGGATCTACGTTCAATGGTGGCTTATCGGCTACTGCACATGCCCGAGCGGGTGGTCGTGGAGACACTACCTTCCTTTCTCAAAACAACTGGAAACACGCTGAATGGAATGTGCTCCGCGTTGGCAACGGATCTCAGGCGAACTTCAACGCGGGTTTCTCACTCACAATAACGGCACCGGCCGGCATATACCTGACAACGAGGGGTTCAGTTGCGCGAACGGCGGCTACTCAGGCGAAACCAACAATTTGAGTTTGGGTACATGCACCGGGCCTTACCAGTGGCAGATCCAATTCTCCGAAAGCGACTAAGAACCTTCGGATTCCACTCATCCTTCTTTTTCTCGAGCTGTCAGCAATCGTGAATGCAGAATTGCAAGTCATGAGTCTTAAGTATGGAGTTTTCAAGGCGTGCTATGCAAAGTGCGAACGAATAATCCACTCCACGTATATGGTCTCCCATTCAAGTATGGAAGCGTTGAAGGGTGATGGCATTCAGGTTGATCTGCCGTGGTGGTAGCTGTCCTGCGAAAGCGGCAGATCTTCCGAAAACTAAGTATGCAAAGTCGACAGACCACAGTCGTAGAAATGCTCTGATAATATTGATACTTGTGATCCTTTTGGGATTGTTGGTGTTATGGCTAGCATCAATGCATCCGGTACCCCAATAGCCGCAGAGACCCGCTCCTCAAGACGGCAGACATCATTCTCAAACCGGCTCGCGCATTAGCAACATGCTGGGGCTCTTCATGATTATAGCGGCTCAAGAACGCGATTCCCTTCTGAATATCTATCTCGCTACAAAGAACGGGACTAGAATCCCGGCACACTGGCGCCCGGTTACAACCAGATAATCCTGGCGTTTAACATTCAGAATACCTCAACATGAGGTGGTTACCGAGATGAGTTCGAGGCTCTTGAGGCCTACGAGTTACGAAAGCTCGACCCCGAACGTTAGTAGAGACAACTCGACCCCTCCAAGTGAGAAGGCGTTCGTTTCTCTTCTCGCAGATGCCTACCCGCGAGTCGATTATGTGGACGCTAGGTAAGGACGTCCTGTCACTTCTTGCTTCGAAGGGATTGCTTGACGGCTTGGATAGTCCGAGGAGAGCTGGACAGAAAACTTTCCTCGACGTTCGGGAATGGATCTAGCTCAACTGTGAACCACGGCAGACTCGACGCCACCATGTTTCAGACGAAAATCCCGAAGCCCCATCTCCTTGCCCAGAAATAGGACAGTGTCTTCCGATCGTCGCTGGTAGAACGGCAGCTTCACCACCTCAGCGGAAGCATTACGCTCTCTAATCTTGATCCCGAAGACTGTTCCCGCTTTCGAGATGTTGGGAGGAACATAGCCCATGCCGATGCTAATGCCTAGAGTTGGAGAGAACGTTCCACTCGAAACCTTTCCAACGCTCTGATCTTCGAGAACTATTTCCTGACCTTGTCGAGGGATTCCTTTGCCTGTAATCTTGAAACCGGCTCGGACCCGAGCGGGTCCATTCTCTTTCTCCTTTTGAATAGGTCCTCGTCCGACAAAATCACTCTTCTTGTCCATTCGAACAGCAAAATTGAGTCTGGCCTCGACAGGTGTAGTCTTCTCATCAATGTCGTTTCCGTACAGGCACATCCCTGCTTCTAGCCGCAAAACATCTCTAGCTCCGAGCCCCGAGGGCTTCAGGCCCTCATGCTTGCCTGCTGAAAGGAGTCTGTCCCAGATTCTCAATGCTGGCTCAGGATTCTGGCTGGTCGTGTTCCAGACGTAG
>MNHO01000048.1 GCA_001919285.1 archaeon 13_1_40CM_2_52_13 | reverse complement strand
CCCCGACCTTGTTGCGAGTTACCAGCTGTTCCTCAGACAGCTGTTCAGAAGTGATGCTCAATGCTTGGTCAGATGATTCTCAGAATTTGCATGGCCCGCCGCGTTGCCAGTATCAAATCCTCCCGCTATTGACACGATGTGTGGGAACTCTGAGATGAAGCTCCGAAGGGCAGTCTCCACTCCCTCAGGAGAGCCGGGCAGACAGACAATCAGTTTTCCCTTCGCCGTCCCGGCGGTCGCTCTTGTGAGCAGTGCCGCGCTACCGATGGTCTGATAGCTAATGCTCCTAAGCAGTTCTCCGAAGCCTGTTAGTTCTTTCTCGAAGAACGGGATCACTGTCTCTACTGTGACGTCGCTCGGCGAGACTCCTGTTCCGCCGATTAGAACCAGCACGTGAGAACCACTTTTCAAGAAGTCTTGAACTGCACGCCGAATCATGACTTTCTCGTCTGGCAGTAGTGTCCTAGTATTCACTTTGTGGTCCGCCTCTACGATAAGGCGCGATGCCAGGTCGCCTGAGTCGTCTTTGTATCCGGAACCGCTATGCATCATTTTGAACCTGCTCGAGCTTACTGTGACGAGGTGGAAAGTCAGAGCGTGTCTGGCGTTGGCTCTGTGTGTCTCGTGTGGTTTCACTTCGCCTTCTTTACCACCCTAACTGCTTGAATCTGGGTCGTTGGATACTGGCCCCGGCCGTCTTTCTCGTACGCCTTCACAACATCCCACACGTTCAGCAAGGCGACAGTCGTCGCAGTAAGCGCCTCCATCTCCACTCCCGTTTTTTCGTTCGCGGAGACCGTGACGGTCACCTCAATCCCCGAGGGCACCACAGAGGTCTCAATTATCGTGCTTTCGATCTTCAGCGGGTGACACAGAGGCAGAAGTTCTGGGGTCCGTTTCACGGCCATCATTCCAGCGATCTCTGCGAGAGACCTGGGATCACCCTTCTCAGTGAGTCCCTTTCGTATTCGCGCTACAGTACTCCGTCTGAGTTTGATCCTTCCCGAGGCAGTTGCTGTTCTGAATGTGACGGGTTTCTTCGAGATGTCTGCTTGTTTGAAAATCACGACTCGCTCGCCGCGGAGACGTTTAACATCACGTTACTTAGATTTTCAATGGAGTCTTTTATAGCGACGTAGCTTCTTTTTGCCGAGCTTGCTTACTGAAGCCTCTGTCCCACGACTTCTCGTCGACACGAAGGGTAGGATCGCGGCCAAGCTCAGAATTTCTGTCACTGACCGCTGCAACTTCGCGTGCTTGTTTTGCATGCCGGACAAATCGGCCATGCGCTGGCTTCCTTCTGCAGATCTTCTCTCTTTCGATGAGATCGAACGCGTGACAAGGGTGTTTGTCGCAATGGGAATAACCAAGGTCCGCATCACTGGAGGCGAACCTCTGCTCAGGAATGGGGTCGAAGGCCTCGTAAAACGACTCACAGAGATCGATGGCCTCGAGTCAGTGGATATAACGACCAACGGCTTTTTCCTAGGATCTAAAGCTCAAGCACTCAAAACAGCGGGTCTTCGCGGCGTAACCGTCAGCCTTCACAGTCTCAAAGAGGATCGATTCGCAAGAATTTCTGGAATCAACGCGCTTCCGAGGGTCCTTGAATCAATATCCGAAGCCATCCGGGTCGGACTGCACCCCATGAAGATCAACAGTGTGGCCATCCGAGGCTACAACGACGATGAAGTCTTGGATCTAGTCGATTATGCGAGGAAGATGAATGTCGCGATCCGGTTTATCGAGTTCATGCCTCTCGACGGGCTCGATATCTGGGACAGAGACAAGATGGTAACTGGACAGGAGATACTCGATACTGTCAGATCTAGATTCTCGATTCTCCCAGCGGGAAGAGGCGACGGCGAAACGGCCTCGATCTGGAAGTTTGCCGATGGCAGAGGCGAACTAGGAGTGATTACGCCGATGAGCGAACCTTTCTGTGACGACTGCGACCGACTTCGACTCACCTCCGACGGCAAAATCCTCTCTTGCCTCTTTGACACAGAGTATCACGACCTCAAACCAATCCTTCGAAACAGTGGCGACGACGAGAAACTTGCAACTTTCGTTCGAGAAGCAGTCTGGAAGAAACCTGAAGGTGTCGGGTACATGCCATGGATCAAGCAGGGATGGAAGAATCCCCGAAACATGAACGCAATTGGAGGCTAGAACTTGATTCGAGTTAGGATGATCTACTTCGCCCAAGCACGTGAGGCCGCAGGAACCAAAGGCGAAGAGTTCAGCCTCGAGAAGCAATCGACTGTGAAGACTGCGTTGTCGAAGGCCTTCGAGGCACATCCGAAACTGAGACCGCTGGAAAAGTCGATCAAGGTTGCACTAAACGAAGAGATCACGCAAGACGATGCCAAGTTGCAGGAAGGAGACCGAGTCGCACTCCTACCCCCCGTCGTCGGTGGATGAGAGGAGTTGAAATCTAGAATCAGCCGGAAACCCATTGACCCAACCAAGGCTCTCGAATCTGTAATGGATGAAGATGCGGGCGGCATCGTCCTTTTCGTTGGAACAATCAGAAACCAGACGAAAGGTAAGGAGGTAAAGGGTCTCGACTACGAAGTCTACCGTCCGATGGCCGAACGTCAGATTGCCAAACTGGAGGAGGAAATCAGGAAGCGCTGGCCAGTCAGGTCAATCAGACTAATCCACCGAGAAGGCCGAGTGAAAGTTGGCGAAGTCAGTGTCGTCGTTGCGGTATCAGCGGTGCACCGAGAAGAAGCATTCGAGGCCGCCCGCTACGCGATCGACCGAATCAAGGAGTCTTTTCCCATCTGGAAACGCGAAAAGTTCAGGGGAGGCCGTTATGCATGGGTAAAGGGGACCCCGATACAGAGCTATCCGGTTCAGACCGAGCGATAAGCGAGTCACATACTAGCTCGCGAGAAATTGTCCGCCCACGTACGAGAAGCCTGGTAGAAGCCTGACTGAAACCTCCTCGCCGGGCCCCAACTCTCTGATCCCTTCAGGAACTACTACAAATCCGTTTGAATCAGTCAAGACGCTGATCGACTCCGTATCCCCAACAATTGGTCGAGCGAGGAGCCCTTCGCCTTTTCTCTCCAAGCGCACGTAGAGAACCTTGGTGAAACCTTGAAACTTTTTCCTCGCCTTCCAACCCGTAGAAAGGCGTGCCCTTACGAAGGCGCTTGAGTCTGCTCCAGACGCTATTCTCAAGATCAGAGGAAGAGCCAGAAGAAGGAACGCGTTCATCGCTCCTTGAACTGGACCTGGGAGCATGACTACAGGCTTTCCTCGAACCGCGGCAACCCCCGCTACTCTTCCACGGTCCATCTTTATTCCATGAACAATGCGACTCTTCTTTGAGATTCTGCGTAACGTCTGTTCCACAAGATCTGCTTCGCCTAGCGACGTGCCCCCGAGTGTTAGTACTATGTCTGAGCTTCCAAGGGCTCGCTCGACCGCGTCACTCATGAGGTCAAGATCGTCTCTAACTATTTCCCTAGAACTCGTGACACCACCTATCTCTCGTATCAAATTCTCGAAAATGGGCGAGTGACTCTCCCGCACTTTCTGGGGATGGGTAATGTCAAACGAGTCTACCAGTTCGTTGCCGGTAGCAATTATCGCCACTCGAGGCTTTGCAAATACTCGAAGTTCTCTTATGCCCAAGAGCGCGAGCATCCCGATATCTTGCACTCTGACCGAGGCTCCAGCACGAACTACTATCGCGCCTTTCTTGACGTCAACCCCTATAGAAAAGCAGAATTCGCCCTTCCGAACCTTCTTCAGAAAACGGACCTTGGTGCCGGCCCTCTTTGCATCCTCCACAGGCACTACAGCATCAGCTCCGACCGGGAGCTCTCCCCCGGTGACAATTCCCATTGTCTGTCCCCGTGACAACCTCCGTCTTCGATGATGCGCGATGCCTAAGCCTCCCATGAGAGGAAGATCTATTGGGAATCGAGAACTCGCACCAGTCAAGCTGGACGCTGCGACGGCGTATCCGTCCATGTGTGACCGCTGCTTGTCAGGGACGTTAATCGGCGATAGGATATTCTTTGAAACAATTCGGCCATACGAGTTCTTTGTCTTAACCCTCTCAACCGAGAGTTTGGATTCGGTCAGGCGTGATATTGTTTCAAGAGCGAACTTGACTGAAGTATAATGAGTGAACCCGGTGACCAATTTCTCATCGATTTCCCGTCGTTTCGTATTATCTCTTGTTCGAGTCGTTGACCATGGTCTTAAGCGGAGAGCGTGGTCACCAATACCTTCATTACTGATTTGCCGGATCAAAGAGTGACTATGTCTCAGGTCCGCCAGGCGCATTTGCCTGGAAACTATGAGCTGTACGATTCTTCGTTAAACAAGCTGGGACCGGTCGTGTGCAAGGAGTGCTGGGAGGGTTTCAGGAAAGAGACTACCGCTCCATTGGACACTGTTTGGGTTTCTTTCAAGGGTGAGCGAATGGTCTGGTGGCTCTGTCAAAATCACGCGGAAAAGCTCAAGGCCCAGAAAAAATCTGGCGAAATACAGTTCCTCAAGCTTGTCCAAGGCGCGATAACCAGCCCTAGAATATGATCGTAATTATTGCTCATTTCTCGATTGAGTTTCACATAGGAAAGGACGAGACATTCTCTCAGGCTACGTATGAGCCGATGGATTCCCGTTGAGGAAGAACAGGCTCCGAAAAAATATTAGCGTAGAGACCAGGATGCCTGTGGAAGAAAACCCGGCGTAATAGAGCAATCCAGGAGCCTGGTCGCACCGAGTAAGCCCCTGATAATTTAGAGCCGACTGACCAACACATGCACCCAAAGCCTCTGAGTATGCGATGTATGACTCCACGATAGCAAACAGGAACAAGACGACTAGAGTGAAGCTTGCAACTGCGAGCCTGCCTGCAGACCGAACGGTCATCCCAGTTCCTGCAAAGAGTCCGGAAACTGCCAGAACCAATCCCCCGAAACCAAGACTCCGTCTATCAGAACAGATGTATCCCAGGCTAGCTTGCTCGAAAGTGAAAGTGGCAGAGGGACAAGCGCCAAAACTTCTAGGACAAGCCCTCCAGCCAACAGTCGCGAGTTCAACGCTTTAGCTGAAAAATGAAAGCATCGCTTATGTGTTGCTCTAACCCGCGCTCTCACGATCAGCTAGTTCACTATGCAGTTCCGAAAGCTCTGTGTCTCTGGTGAGTACCAGAGTGGCCTTTGAAGCGTTCCTCTTCCCAGACGTTACCTCTCTCATGGTATCTGTACTGCTCCCAATAGCCGTCACGGTAATCCTTCATCAGTTCGATCCGGTTCACCCATTTTGCACTCTTCCACGCGTAAAGGCTAGGCATGAACGGTCTCGCGGGAAATCCTTGTTCGGGGCTGAGCGGTTTCCCGTTTAGCTTGAACCCCATCAAGGCGTCGTCCTTGAGAGCATCTTCGATCGGTACTGCTGCAGAATAGCCTTCAACGGTGTGGAACATCACCCATCCGGCTTCAGGCTTCACCTTCGCTGGCTCAACCAGTCCACGGATTGGCAGACCCTCCCACTCCACATCCTTGATCGACCACTGAGTCACGCAATGGAATGATTTGACGTATCGGGTCTGCGGCATTGATGTGAGCTGATCGTAGGAGTACTCAATCGGATTTTCTACGAGCCCGTCAACTCGCAGTTTCCAACTGCTAAGATCGACTTTGGGTATTCCTAACGCTCCGTAGATGATGAACTTCCGGCCCCACACTTGATGCGGAGGGAGGGCTTGTTCAGACAATGTCTTGGTTTAGAGACACCTCAATCCAGCTAAAACAATTTCCATTGATCGTTCCAGAAACCGGGACGGCGTTTTAGCCACTTCTCTTAATCATCTGCACCATCGAAGTAATCGATGGGGAGTTCTCGTTTACTTCGAGAGTTCTTATTGGGTCGCCGGCTTTGACCTTCCCTTCTCGCAGGACCTTGAGATAGTATCCGGATCTTTCTGAGTCGAGAAAAGTCTTGAGGATGGCTTGGGTTCCAAATCTCAGACCTAGCTTGTAGCATGGAAACCGAGGCTGGGTCACCGCAAATTCTGCCGACCCGATGCCGAGCCGGTCACCCACATGAACTTCGCTCTCAAGCAACCCTTCTGTGGTGAAGTTTTCTCCGAAGGTTCCCCAGGGCATTTCCATATCCGGATATTTTTGCGACCCAGTATTGGTAGTGTTCAGATGGATAGGAGTAGACAGCCTTGTCGACGCCACCATGAACCGTCAGATCAGCTTGGCGGTCGCCTTCCAAGTTCAGGCTCCCAACCCTAACTGCACCCGAGACCGGTTTCTTGACAAAGCCCGAGTAGACTCGCTTCCCTCGGACCCGGCCTAACTGACGCACTGATCCTACGTTGACCGAGATTATTCGCAAAGCTCAGATCCCTAGGCCTGCCCTTTGCCTAGGCTTTCTGCAGTTCTCCCTATGGCTGGTCTCTTTCAAGAACAGAAATCGATGGGATGATGGGGCCAACAAGGGTATCGAAGATGGATGGCATAGCCAACGGTCATGAATATTGGAATGATTACCCCGAGCAAGACTAGGATTGTAATGCTCAATCTTTTCATCCGGGTCGAGTTGAGGAGCAACAGGCTAAGCCCACTCGCGACCAGCAGGATTGAATTCGGAAGGAGGGCAAGAAACACTACTCCTATTCCATATTCTCCCTCTCCAAAGATTCCGCTTGGAGCCTGCGCAAGAACCAGCGCAAACAGAGGGAAGCCCCAAGTTCCAAGAATAATTCCTGTCGTGGACGAGAGTTTGGCCGTCCGATCGAGCTCGTTCCACTTTGAGGCAATACTTCCTAGCATTTGCCCTCATGTGTGTCTGATGTGAAAGTCACTAAAAGCCTACGATGGGCGTCAGTATCTGAGAACGCAGGCAGCGAGTGGCCCCTTCCAGGAGTTTAGAAAAAAAATATTTCCCGCGATACAAAACTCGCAGTTGGGAGGGAATTAACAAAGAGTAGCCTCCTCTTCGACCTTAGAGAAAAAAAACCGCAGACTGTTCTCTCTCATATCCGACAGGCGCAGAACAAGCCCTGATCCGGAATCGGGGCAGGCGATTTCTGATCACCGAGATATTCACGATTGATCGGGCGGACAAATCCGACATGGCAGAATGCTTGACTGGGATATTCTAAGCCGGAAATCGCAAGACTCGCCTGGAACAGTTTCAGCTGGCGGGAGCCCTCTGAGAAAAAGGGGGCGAAAATTTGGTTCTCGTGACGCAAGAGTGTTTCGACCTCGGCGTGTGAGTTCTAGACGTTTGCTTCGGAAATCCTCTGTTCTGGAGGTCGTTGGGACTTTCGAGGATTCTAGGCTAGGCTTACCGTGTCGAGTTCTGTGAGGTCGGAGAGACTGTTCATCTTGACCATGTTGTTGCTAATTGTATAGAGCACGCTGCCGATGTAGAGAGCGCGAGTAACGAAGAAGCTGCTGTTGCTCCAGCTCGGAAGCTGACCTGTCGACAGGTGTGTTATTCCGCCGCTGAAGACGATTCCGTCTTGAACGGTGACGTTGAACACGTAGGCTCCTTGCCAGACAAGAGGATTATAACACCATGTGCAAGTTGCACCCGGTTGTGCCTGCGCGATCTCCACAGGTATCACCAGCAAGTTGAGGGATTTCTCGAAAAGCACTGACTTGTGATCTGTCAAGGCCGGAGAGTCACTGCCCCGATCTCCCAACAAATAGTCGCTTGTGTCAATAGGGTGACCGGGATCTGTGACATCGAAGAGGCTAAGCTTCAGACCCTGGAAGAGTGCAGCGTTCTCCCAAGTAACATTGGTCGAGGCCTTGCCGAAGCCTATCAAGTGAGTCTCATCGTAGGGCTGCAGATAGTCAGAGACTCCAGGGATGTTGAGCTGACCCAGGACCTTGGGCTTGGTGGGGTCTTGCAGACCGATGACGAACAACGGATCCATTCTCTGAAAAGTGACCAGGTAGGCCCTGTCCCCCATGAACCGGGCGGCGTAGAACGCTTCGCCGGGCGATAGTCCTTCGAGTCTTCCGATGATGTGGAGGCCGCTGTCCAAGACGTACAGGTTCGTTTGCTGCACGTAGTTAGACGCTACGCCTCCCGTCGGGGCTACTTGGTTGACACCATAGCCAGTTGTGGCGATGCGGAAGTTGCCGTTGTACTCGTCCATGGAGAACTGGTTGAGAACATGGCCCGACACAGTACCCGTGGCTTGATAGCTGATGCTTCCACCATCAATGCTGATCCGATGGACGGCCGTTTGTTCGGCTTGGCTCCAGATTGGCTGAGTGAGATAGATTTGATGGAGTGAGACGTAGATGTTACTGCTCGTCCCGATGAGGAAGATCTTAGCTGATGGAGTAGGGTTGACTTGGGTTACGTTGATTCCGACAACCGTAGTGAAGCTGTGTGCCACATCGGCGATGTCAGAATGATAGACGGTTGCGATCCCCATTGGTACCACGCGGTCGTTTACCACATTCTCCGGAAGTACAATCGGGCCTGTGCAATAGACTGGTTGTGTCGCTACCAAGTAAGCGTAGTCTCCAATGAGCCGTGCCCCGGCGAGAGTTCCATTTACTACTAGAGTAGTAGTCAGCACTGGACTGGAATGATTAGAAATGTCGAAGATCGATAGAGAAGTAGTCTGGACAGAGTTAAGGAAGACGGGGTAGACGGCGACGGATCCCATTCCAAGCTGCACGCTACCAGTAAATGGTAGAGGATACTGCTGGTACTGCTGACTGACAATAACCAGCCTGTTGCCCTCGACAAAAATCCCCTGGAGAGAACCATTCACGGATACATGAGCCAGCAATCTTGCCTCGGTGACCGGATAAGCGAGGACGATCGCAACCGTGTTATTCGTTATCGTGTAGATGTAGGTGCCATCGTTCTTTACGGTGTCAAGTTCGTCAACCCCGGCCACCTGAGCGTTTGTCTCAGAGTGGCTGGGAGTTGCGCTCGTTGATATTGAAAATGTGGAAGTTCCACCTGTGGGAGAGGTGATGGTGAGACCGTTCGTGTTCTGAGGTGCAGGGGCGGGGTTGGGATTGTAGAGGTTGCGAACCTCGGTGCTATTGCAGCTCTTTGTGAGAATGAAATTGTGCAACTCCTCATAAGATGTGAAGGGGACCATAAGATGCTGGTCAGTAGCGTTGGGTGGGTGAGTGCGCAAGACCAGTATTCCGGGAAGCAGTATCAGCGCAAGTCCGGCGATAATTCCCAGTGTCAGCCCAAAGACAGTCCTGGTTTTGGAGCCAACCTTCACAGCTATATCCTCCTCTTCTCCCAGTTCGCTGCGACTCGCATAACCTGGCGACGATAGTGACCAGGACGTGGATTCTGATTCAGTCTCTGGTCTACCGGCAACTGCATGGACTTGATCTACGAGGTAGAGGACCTTAAGGCCAGTGTTTAGAACGGGGTGTTCAGAGAACAAAACACTTCTGCAAATGCGTAAACTTGTATTGATCTGACTCTATTCTTCTTCCCGGAGACCGCTTTTGACGGAAGACAGGGACAGGATCATAGAGTCTGAGCTGAAGGGACTCACTCTACGTGTCTACTGGCACCTTCTAAAGACCAGGAAAGAACCAATCGGAGTTAGGTCTGTACAACGTGCTCTGGGAATGAGCAGTCCCAGCGTTGCGCTACATCATCTGGAGAAGCTGCGATCACTGGGGCTGTTGGGGAAGGACTCAACAGGCGAGTATCATCTCGCCGAACAGGTCGAGGTGGGTGTCTTACAGAACTTTGTTGGCGTTTTGGGCTTCTTGTTGCCTAGACACCTTTTCTTCTCCGCAATGTTCACGGTAATGCTTGTTCTCTACCCTATTCTCTACCCTCCCGATTTTTCAACTCATAATATCGTAGCCTTCATCTTCGGAGGGTTCACTGTGGCGATATTCTGGTCTGAGACTTATCGAGCCTGGCGGCTGAGACCCTTGTGAAAAGTCTTAGAAGTATTCTCTTCTGATGACCGTATCCCCCACCAGGGTTCACTAGGAAGTTGAGAACCAAGAGAGTGAAAAGCCTAGACAGGCTCACGATCGGTGACTGCGCAATTTAGGGGAGGGTTTCTTGACCCGAACGTCCCGTTTGCGCCTATTGCGGGTCTCGTCGGGAAGTTCTCGTAGGTCTAGTAGCCACATTGCTTGTAGGCTTGTCAACAGCCTTGGCACGCTGTCCCGGATCCGACTGGTTCGAAGATTGTTTCGCCACAATTCTGGCAGACTAGCAATCTGCCGACGAAATGGAAATCGGAGCGATATCGTAGCTCACGGTAGGTCGGTTCCTTGCATGTTCGACAGAAGACTTTGCAGTTGAGGCTTTGCATGGGACCCGGTATGGTGGTCGATGTAGATGAGTAGGAGAGTGGGACAAATTCTAGTTGAAACTATTCGGAATTATCGCCTAGTTAGCGTCTAGAGTTAAGCCCACGAGCACGAGGCAGATTCCGCAGAGGACTGGTTCGCGACATCGAATATGGCCAGGCTGATTCCGCTAACCAATATCAGCGGCAACTACGTCCTCGCAAGTGGGCAGAACCGCAATCTCGGGAGAGATAATGTAAGATGTTGACTGAATCTAAGATAGACAAATCATTACTGAAAGACGTCATTCAGAAGAAATTCGGAATCAGTGTAGTCAACTTCACCCTTGTCCCAAAGTGGGAGGCTGCAAGAGGATACATAATAGAGAGCTCAAACCACAAGAGCTTCTTCCTCAAGATTTACTGGGATGATAAAACACCTGACTCTGCATTCAGGTTTGCCGACGATCTCTTCTCCAGAGCGGGTATAGTGAATATCGCACATCCCATTCCAACTAGCCAAGGTCAGATGCGAATACAAATTCGTGACTTTCAGATTGCGCTCTTTGACTGGATATCTGGAAAAACGGCTCAAGAGCACAAGTTAACTGACATACAATTGGAAGGACTCGGCGAATTGCTGGCTAAGATCCATCAGTCAAAGACAATAATTGGGGAATACTCAGTAAGAGAGAATTTTACGATTCCGTTCAAAGATAGACTCGTATCGATTCTTAGTGACATGTCAGAGATGACTGGCGATTCATCCAAATACAAGACAAAACTCGAGCTTTTCCTCAGACCCCATAGACAAGAGTTCATGCGAGAGTTGGAAATACTGGAAAAACTCCAGCGCAAGGTAAGAACGATGAACCTCGAATTTGTCAACTGTCATGGCGAGCCATCACCCGGTAACATACTGTCTTCTGATAACGCTGAAGTCTATCTTCTGGATTGGGATGAACCGATTTTTGCTCCAAAAGAAAAGGATCTCTTGTTCTTCAAGGATAATCTTGAACCAGTTATGAAAGGCTACAGTGGCTTCTCCAGCGATACTGTTATCGATCAAGATGTACTGGAATTTTACGGACACATGTGGAACTTGGGTGAGATCACTTGCTATGGTAGCAAATTACTCTTTGAGGATCACAGTGATGCGCAGAATCAGATATGGTTGGACAATCTGGAAGGAGGTTGGGATTTTGCTTTCTAATTCGACAGAATCGGGAGTCCATGAGGGTGCCCTAAACCTGAGAAAATGGGTCCTCTCAGAGCCCTGATAAGCAGGGTTTCTTCCTTGTCACTTCAGAATCCGTGATAGAGTTACACGGATTCTAAACACGGACCGGCTCCGATTCAGCGAGCATGTTAGAGACCGAGACAGATTCTGAGGCTGAGGCTCCGGAGGGGGTCGTAAAGCGCAGGGCAGTCCTTTGGGACATGGCAGTGGGCGAGCAGATACGATACGAAGTGGCTACGATTAGGAAGTGCATGGTTATTCTCGGCAGGCTCAGCGCTTTCTTCGGCGAGGACGACCCAGAGACGGGGAAGCGGCTTGGAGAGTTGGGAGCTCATCTGGCGGATGTTGTCGAGCTGGTTGAGAACACTTGGAAAGGATCGATGCCAGAGGTCAGCGGTAAGAACCACAGTTCCATCGTTTAGCTCGACCGGGAGGGAGGGCTTGAGCCTTGGTTCCTTCCTGATATGAGGAAGACAACCGCGAGGCCCATCGAAGCCAATCCGAAGAGCGTGAACTCAAAGAATTGAGTTACCGCTTCTTGTGAGGCGTGTGCGGCAACTTGAGCGCACAAATCCGCGGTTAGAGTACAGATCATTTCCCCTGATTGGTATTGGATCACGGAAACTATTAGCAGGATAGTCCCTATGGTGATCAGAATCAGCGCGGCTTTCAGGTTCAGAGGTTTCATTTCAATATATGATGCAAGGGCTTTTGGCCCCATTGATTTCTCGTAACCGAGCACGTCGCTGATAGTTCCCCCGCAGGACGTCCCCTGCTTCAATTCAACGAAGGGATTGCGATGAAATGAGGCGAGTGGATGAAGATTCCAATCATCCTAACTATGGTGTAAGCAAGTTGCCGTGCAGGAACTTCATTGTTTATGTACCTTAGAAAGAAGCTGATCATCTGAGGTGGAAGTGGACGCCTTTTCTTGCAACCTTTCGGCCCTGGACCAGGAACAGAGGAAGCGACACGACATCCTGGCAAAGGACCTGTTTCCGAAGCACCTCGAAATTGGGGATCTACCAGATGGCTATGGATTTCGCTTCCCTAACAACCGCTCGCTTTTCACAGCATTATCGGAGTGGGCTACTCTGGAACAGCTCTGCTGTCCCTTCCTTACACTCACTCTAGAATTGCAACGTGATCATGGACCCATCTGGCTCAAAGCAACTGGAAAGGATGGGGTCAAGGATTTTCTTCGGTTAGAACTGGCGATTTAGCGTAGATAGTGCATAGGTGAGGCCCATCCTAGAGTATTCACGTCTGGTTTCAGGATCGTTTCAGCCGGTATGGGCCTATTGTATCAAGATCGTTTCACCGAACATATTTCCCGATATCACTAACACATGATATGGTTGGAGGTAAGAAATGAAAAATGGTTCAGAAAACCGCAACAATGGAGGAATATCCGAATGTTCCCTCAATACTAGCTCTTGTAGGTGGTGCCTTGATAGTGCTGGTAGACATATTCCTATTGGCTGTCGCCGTAGTTGTTCTACCACATATCAATTATGCCAATTTTACATCGCCACGAGGATATACTGGAAGCCCAGGTAGCCTCGCGTCCGGATTCGTCAGTGCAGCAGCAATATTCGGCTTCATCTGCGGCATCATCGTCCTACTCTCATCTGTAATGCTTCGTTTCAGGCCAGCTCAACGGCAGACATGGGGCACACTCACGCTGGTGTTCAGCATCCTAAGCTTCTTCGGCTTCGGAGGCTTCATCGTCGGAGCAGTCCTGGGAATAGTCGGTAGCATAATGATCCTCAGATGGAAACCACCGCCATCACCAGCGACAACAACAACCCAATAGGTAGAACCGGGAAATCTCTAGAAGCACAAAATCTGACCCAGCGAAGGGATGCAGAGAACGTTTGGAGGGGTGAGGTGTCATAGTTGGAGAAACTCAAGATTCTCCTGGTAATGCTCGTATCGGCAGCGAGTGGACTTGCAGTCTCCGGCTACATTCTCGCCCTAATCCTAACTCCCGCAGAATCACCCCTACAAGTGCTCGCACGGCTTCTCACAAACGGTTTCCCGGCCACCTTTCCATTCTTAGTATTGTTTTCCTCCCTACTCTTTCTCAGCACAGTACTTGCCAGCATGGTAGGAGTGATCTATTTCCTAGTACTACCTGAAATGAAAAACTACTACGATACATCCGTTAATGAAAAGGAAACCAGTGTATCCCTTGTCCTGAAAACTCTCAAACCAGCGGAACGAAGCATAGTCAGCGTATTAGACGGGCATGGGGGGACCTACTTGCAAAAGTACATCACGAAAGAAGCAGGCCTATCACGGTTGAAGACGCACCGGGTCGTCGCAGCATTGTCTGAGCGGGGCATCGTAATTGTTGAGAAATATGGAAATACGAACCAGGTTTCGCTTGTAAAATGGTTCCACGACGGGATGCACAACCAACAACCAACATAGGTTTTCGCGAAAACTCGAGCCCCGATGAAGAGATTACGGAGAAAAACTAGCCTAGGCTCAAGAGAGTATTCTGCAGGAAATGCGATTAGGAACATTTCATTAGCGGCTTTTGCGGAAACCTGGAGGATTGAGGTTTGGAATTCAGTTGAGTTCTTCCGATGTTCCAGGAATGGACAAACGGCTTGAAGAGGCGGAACGACGAATTCGACAATTGGAGTCGCGACTCGGCCGCCTAGAAGCTGTGCTGTTCCTCCTATTCGTGCTAATTCTCATAGGATTCGCACTCCTCTTAACGTGGACCACCGTCAGATACCCCCTCTGAAGGGGACTGGTGAGCAACCGCCTAACTTCCAAGTAGCGGCACAACAGCGATGATAGACGCGGTCACAAGAACGAGACCTGTTAGTCGAGCGACTCTGGCGAACCAGAGGCTGGGAGCGTCCCACTAAGACGCCTGCTCATAGCGAGTCTACCGATAGAAATAGGGCGACCAACAACTAAAGGATTGCTCGGCCTACGGTTCTACTTCACGAGTTTCGACTTCAACCATTTTACTCTCGTGTTTTAGTTCTCTTTTTCAGGTTCTTCTTGGACCAATCATCCCATGACTGAAGTTCGAGCTTCCCTTCCTTGACTATCGCAACCTTATCGTCGTCTCGCAATATCACGGTCTCGGGCTTCCACCCCTTACGATCCTTCGTCATCTCTGACATGGCCAAGCCTATCAGGTACGCTCTGATGTGGGTGTACAGATTCGCCTGCAAGAGGTTCTCCAGAGCGTACCGTTGGGAGCGCCCTTAAGATGCTCCATTCTCCACTTTCCGTTCTTGTCACGGTAGGCCTTTTCTAGACCAAGCTTGGTCGGATACTGCTTAACCCGATAATATTGCCGGGTCTCTTTAGATAGTTCCTTACGGAATCTGTCGATGCTGATTCCGTCGGCCTCAGCCTTCATCTGGACTGCTTTCAGCCAGAGCCTATCGATCTCAATCTTTGCATGGTCTACTCTAATCTCTAAACGGTGTCTGTGCAAACTTCACTCGAGGAGTTTCGACGACGACCGGAGGTACCGTATTTAGCAGTCGTCGTTTTTGAGCGTCGTCAGGGCCTTGAAGACGCCTAGCGGCTCCTAGCTCGCGTAGGCTGCCCGGTCTCCCGTTTTCGGTCTTTCACTCAGTATTGTTATCTGATCAGTAGGAGATGAGTTGTCGTGTCTGTTCCTTGTAGTCGGCGTAGTCTGCGACGCAAGCTTCGTCCTGGACGCAATTAGAAAGAAACCGGTTTCGATCCATGTCCCCGCGAAATCGTTCAGAACAAGCCTGGATCGCGAATCTGGGACGAGCGAACTTTCTTATCGGTTCTTGCCTCGTACTTCTTGGAGGACAAGTTTGTCCGCTTTGCCTTCCAGCCTGCTCCACTGGGGCAGTCGGCCTGCCAGTTTCCTCTGAACCCTTTCAAGGCTTGGGATTTTCCTTACCATGATGACGCCTTCCTCTTCGAACTTGACTTCTACTCGGTCTCCTTCGCCTATCCCAGCTCTCCGCCTCTCTTCTGCCGGGATGACTAGGCTTCCTCTTCTACCTACCTTGGCAAGCGCCAACTCTTATCGTCAGTCAAATATATGAACGCCTGTCATTTAAGAACTCTTCAGAGAAGAGCTAGCGTTGCCGGTTCTAGAGACTGACTTTCTGAAGGGGATCATAGACCCCAAGGACAGACTTCACCCGCAGGCCAAAAAGGCCATGGTGAAGGTTAGGCGCGGAGAGTGGAGAGTGGCATCGTCAGCACTACTGGAGCTGGACCTGATTTTGAAGAACGGGAACATAGCTGATGAGGAGAGGTTCGACGTATTCACCGCGCTCACGGTGGAATTTCCTGGTGAAATGATCGTTCCGGTAACGCACGGTTCGCTTGCCGAATCCATAAGCTTGCAGAAGACCTACGCAGGGATACGGAGCTTCTATTTCGATTCGATTCATATCGGCGTAGCAATTCAGGCGGACGGAATAATAGTTAGTAGTGATTCTGCTTTCGATCGAATCAGCGAGGTGAAGAGAATAGGTTTAGAATCGCTGTAATCTCAATAAATCTCCTGATCTAAGCTAGCACGATGTTCGGAAGAGTTTATCGGCAGGAATCCTAGTGCTCCGAGAGCTTGGCAACGGATTGCCAAGTCGCTTATGATTGGCTCGTCAGTCATAGATGAGGCGTGTCCCGGCCCGTAGCCTGATTGTCCCCTGCAGACCGCCTAGGAATCGCCTTAGAATCGAAAACCTGATCATCATCATGTTAATCCTCCACAGTCTGCGGCGACAAACCAGCCGTCCGGGTTAACATCATCCCGTAAATCTCGCGAGGGCCAGGAATCCAGAACATTTTTGAAATCGCGTGCTCCTCGCGTGACAGATCCGGATGATCCTATTTCCGGTTCTACGCTAACCGTGTTCTCTTCTGAAGGTTCGCAGCCAGCCGAGCGTCCTTCCATTCCGGACAAGCTTCCGCCAGCCATCATGATGAAACATTTCTTGTTCATCCGATCGGGGCACAACCAGTAGATCAGCGCCTATTCTCCCGGCCAGCGCAACCATCGGTTCTACAATCTCGAAGGGCGGATGTATCGAGTAGACCAGCGACGCATCCTGATAGATCCGGATCTGCGGAAAATTCACGTCATCAGCAACCGCCCGAAGCCGGCCTGTCACATGCTTCCGGACCCATGCTTCGTCCTTGTCCGTGACGAGAACCTCGGCCATGGGAAGACGTTTCTTGATTTTCTCCGCGACGTCTATCCTGCTGCCTACTCCAAGCTCCACAATCTTCGAAGCTCGAGAATAGTTCTCGCGGACGTATTCGACTAGATCATCAAACATCTATGACAGGGATCTATTTCGGCCAGCGAGGCTGGAGAGCCCCGGAATCACCATTATTCTCCCGCATCTTCCGCATACCCTCGAGAATCAGCTTCTGCTCGATCCCCGCGACAAGCTGCTTGGTCTCTATCACCTTGTCCGGATTGACACTCATACTAACCGCACCCTCTCTCACCAGAAACTCGACGACCTCCGGATAGTTCGAAGGCGCCTGCCCACAGATAGACGTGGTAACACCGTGCTCGCTACAGATCCGGATAACATGACTCATCGCTCTCAGAACCGCAAGATTCCGCTCATCATAGATCTCCTGGATCGACGCGTCGTCCCGGTCGATCCCGAGAATAAGCATCGTCAAGTCGTTCGTCCCGAACGAGATCCCGTCAATACCCTCCTGAACAAACTTGTCGATCAACAGCACGGTCGCGGGAACCTCGCACATTATCCAGAGCTTGAAATCCGGACTCCTCTTCAACCCCTCCTCTTCCATAATCTTCTTCGCATTCCGGAAATCCTCCAAGGTCCGGACGAAGGGCAGCATCACATGCACGTTCGTCAGCTTGAACTCCTCCCGCACCTTCCGTATCGCCCGACACTCCAACCGGAAAACATCAGGCTCCTTCACATACCGGAACGCCCCCCGGAAACCCAACAACGGATTAGGCCCGACGTGACCGGCCTCCCGCTCATACTTCTCACCACCTGGTAGTCCGAGAAACTCATCAGGCTTGAAATCCAGACAACGATACACAACCGGCTTCGGCGCAAAAGGCGTAGCCACCTTCCTCACACCCTCCGCAAACGCATCAATCATCCTCTGCCCTCCACCCTCCTCGATCAACAGCCGCGGATGCTTCCCGACTGAGAGCATCATGTGCTCGGCCCGCAACAATCCCACACCATCCGCATGCGTCTCCCGTGCAACCTTCTCAGCCAGCTCGGGCAGGGAGATGTTGACGTAGATTCTTGTCGAGGTAACAGGAATTACAGTGGGAATTTGCTGGCCTACAGCAGCGGCGGGTTTGAGAACGTCTTCGACGAGTCCCTGATAGACGACTCCCGTCTTTGCATCAACCGTATATTCCTTGCCGGTCTGCAAAACCTTTGTAGCGTTCCTCGCCCCGACAATACACGGAATCCCCATTTCGCGAGAAACGATTGCCGCATGACAAGTCGTCCCACCGTCTTCTGTAACGATTGCGCCGGCGATCTTCATGTAGGGAACCCAGTCCGGATTCGTCATCCGCGTAACAAGAATATCCTTCTCTTTCATCATCCGTCCCGCGTCTTGCAAACCTATCACAATCTTCGCCCTTCCGGCGTGCAGACCCGGACTAGCAGCAAGCCCCTGAACTATCACAACACGATCAAGCACCGGACTCTTCGACCCCTCTGAGGGCGTCTTCATCCGGGCCCAGAACGTCTCGGGCCTAGTCTGGACCACATACACCTTCTGACCCGACTTTGAACGCTCGACTGCGAACTCGATATCCTGCGGAGTCTGATAATGATCCTCAATGTCCTGAGCTAGCCGCGCAAGCTCAACAACCTGCTCATCCCCGAGGCTCGCAGCGTTCCGACGCTCCGCCGGAACTTCTCGTTCCATCGTAAGCCCCGTCTCGTGATTCGGGACATGCTCGACCATCTTCGGAACAATCTCTTTGTGAACAATCTGAAGAGTCCCCTTGTCAACAATGAACCGGTCCGGCCGGACAACTCCAGCGACAAGCGCTTCGCCTAGGCCCCAGCTCGACTCGATGATAATCTTCGACGGGTCCCCATTAACTGGGTCGAGAGTAAAGATGACTCCGGAGACTTCTGAGTCAACCATCTTCTGGACCCCGACACTGATGAGCACCTTCTCGTGCGGGAATCCCTTCTCTTCACGATAGAATATCGCGCGGGGTGTGTAGAGACTCGACCAACACTTCTGTACGTAGTGGACAAGCTGGTCCTCTCCTTTGACGTTGAGAAACGTATCCTGTTGTCCAGCAAAGGACGCGTCCGGAAGATCCTCGCTAGTAGCTGAAGAACGTACAGCAACTTTGACCTGAGAATTGCCAGTTTTCCGCTCCAGATCACGATACGCACTCCGAACCTCATTGGCGATGTCAGAGGGCATTGGGGCTGACTCAATGATCTTCCGGATCTCTTCCGAAGCTTCCTCATACTGCTTCGGATCACGAGGACCATTCGAACTCGTGAGAGTCTTCTGGATGACTTCTCCGATCTTCGTCTCTTCCAGAAAGCGACGGAACGCATCCGCAGTAACCGCGAAGCCGGGAGGAACTGTAACGCCTTTTGCTGTCAGTTCTCCGAGGTTGGCGCATTTTCCGCCGACGATATGAACGTCGTCTTTTCTAACATTTTCAAGCCAGACGACTATGGCGTCGGAGCTGACCATTCAGACTAGGCTCCCGCTGTTACAATCGGAGTGACTTCTTCCGCGGCCTCGGTCGGCTCGGTTTCCTCATGAGGCATAGGAGCTTCTACAGGAACTTGAGCTTGCTCTTCCACAGGAATCTCTTCAACGGTTATGCGGCTCCTCATCGGGAATTTCGTCGACGCGGTCTCTAACGCTTTTCGAGCAGTATCTACGCCATCTTCCGGAACATAGACGATGAGTATTGACTGGCCATCATGCACGCGCGCAGCCCTTCCCGTCGGCTTTCCGAAAGCCCGTCTCATACCTTCCTGGAGACGGTCAGCCCCGGCCGTCGCAATCATCTTGTTCTCTCTCAGAATAATGTGAGGATAAACGCACAACTGCAACCTGTAGCCTGTCTCGCCGTACTTGTCGAAGAGAACCTTGTTGGCGGAAACTCGAGCGGATTCTAGGGCGTTATGACGAATCTGGACATTCTCTCTGGACACAAGATGGACCCTTCGGGCAAAATGTGTCGAGAGATCCCCCATGTTGAACTTCGAGACTTTCGGGGTCGGGGATCCATGAATGTA